>JAJPXL010000019.1:0-51371 GCA_021205455.1 Clostridiales bacterium | reverse complement strand
CAGGAGCTGGATGACGGCTGGGCGGAGTATGAGGACGGCAAGGCGGAGGCCGAGGCAGAGCTTGCCGACGCCGCCGCGGAGCTGGCGGACGCCCGGCAGGAGTTAGACGACGGCTGGGCGGACTACGAGGTCGGCAAAGCGGAAGCGGAGGCCGAGCTTGCCGACGCGGAAGCCCAGCTGACCGCCGCCCAGCAGGAGCTGGATGAAGGGCTGGCAGAGGTCGAGGCCGGAGAGGCGCAGCTGGCCGCCGCCCAGGCCGAACTGGAGGGCAGCGCGGCCCAGCTGGCCGCCGCCCGACAGGAATTGGAGGAGAACGAGACCCAGCTGGCCGCAGCCCGTACCCAGCTGGAGGAAGGGCAAACCGCCCTGGAGGAGCAGGAAGCCGCGCTGGCGGAGCAGGAGGAACAGCTTGCCCAGACGAAAGCCGCCACGCTGGCATCGCTGGAACAGGCGGTGACTGCGCTGACGGCGCAGGAGCAGGCGCTGCAAGCCGAGTTGGACGCCCTGGAGGATGCAGAGGACTCCACGGAGCTGGAGGCGGAGCTTGCCGAAGTGCAGGCCCAGCTTGCCCAGGCGCAGGCGGCGCTGACCCAGGCGGAGGAAACCTTTGCCGCATCGGAGGCGGAGCTGGCGGCAGCCAGCGCCCAGCTGACGGCGGCCCGGGAAACGCTGACGGCCCAGGCGCAGGAGCTGGAGGCCGGAGAGGCGGCCCTGGCCGCAGGCTGGGCGGAGGTGGAAGCCGGGGAAACCCAGCTTGCCGAGGCGCAGGCCACCCTGGAGGAGGAGAGCCAGACCCTTGCGGCGGCCCGCGCCCAGCTGGAAAGCGGCGCGGCGACGCTGGCGGAGCAGTGGGCAGCCTACGAGGCGGCAAAGACGGCGGCGGAGCAGGAGCTTGCCGATGCGCTGGCCCAGCTGGAAAGCGGCGAGGCCTCGTATGAGGCGGGCCTCAAGGAGTACGAAGCGGGCAAGGCGGAGGCCGAAGCAGAGCTCGCCGACGCCCTGGCCCAGCTGGAGGACGGGGAGGCAGAGTACGCCGACGGCCTGGCCGACTATGAGGAAGGCAAGGCGGAAGCGGAGCAGGAGCTTGCTGACGCCCTGGCTGAGCTGGAGGACGGGGAGGCGGAGTACGCCGACGGCCTGGCCGACTACGAGGAGGGCAAGGCAGACGCGGAACAGGAGCTTGCCGACGCTTTGATTGAGTTGGAGGACGGCGAAGCGGACTACGCCGACGGCGTGGAGGAGCTGGACGCGCTGAAGGAGCCCACGCTGTACACCCTGGACAGGGACAGCAACTCCGGCTATGTCTCCTATGAAAACGACATCGTCATCGTCAGCAGCATCGCCAACGCCTTTCCGGTGTTCTTCGCGCTGATCGCCGCCCTGGTGTGCATCACCACCATGACCCGCATGGTCAACGAGGAGCGCACCCAAATCGGCACCCTGAAAGCCCTGGGCTACGGGGAGGGCCGCGTCTCTCAAAAGTACATCCTGTACGCAGGCAGCGCCGCCGCCCTGGGCAGCATAACCGGGTATTTCCTGGGCAGCTTCCTTCTGCCCCAGGTGATATGGATGGCCTATGCCATCAGCTATGGGTTTGCCCCGCTGGAATATTATTTCAGCCCTGTCATGTTTGTGGGCGGGCTGCTGATCGCCCTGGTGGGCTCGGTGGGGGTCACCATGCTGGCCTGCCGCCGGGAGTTCCTGGAGAATCCGGCGGATCTGATTCGGCCCAAGGCCCCCAGCGGAGGCAAGCGCATCCTGCTGGAGCGGTTCACGCCCCTGTGGAAGCGGCTGTCCTTCCTGAACAAGGTCACCATCCGCAACACCTTCCGCTACAAGCGGCGGATGATCATGATGCTGGTGGGCATCGGCGGGTGTACGGCGCTGCTGGTTACCGGCTACGGCATCCGGGACTCCGTTGCCAACCTGCTGAACTACCAGTACGAGGAAATCATGCTCTACGACGGAGCGGTCACCCTGGGGGAGAACCTCAGCGAGGAGGAATCCTCCGACGTGGAGGCGCTGCTGGAGCAGGAGAGCCTGCAATACGCTCTGGCCTATCAGAGCAATGAGGAGGTTACCTCTGCCGACGGCGAGAAGGAGGCTACGGTGATTGCGCTGTCCGCTGAGGCGGCGGAGGGCCTGTTCGACCTCCACGACGGAAACGAGGCGATTGCCTGGCCGGAGGCCGGGGAGGCGGTGCTGACCGAGAAGCTGGCGGACAAGCTGGGCGTAGCGGTGGGCGACAGCGTCGCCATCACCCTGACCAGCGGCACGGAGGTAACGGTGACTGTTTCCGGCATTTGCGACAACTTCCTGAACCACTACGTCTACCTCTCTGAGGAGACAGCGGGGGAGGAAGCGGTGAACGCCGCCTATTACCGCACAGAGGACGACGACGCTGCCGCTGCCCTCGCCACTGGCCTGCGGAATCTGGACGGGGTGACCTACGTCTCCCTGTCGGCGGAGGAGCGGGCGCTGATGGAGGCGTCCATGTCCAGCCTGAACTATGTGGTGCTGCTGGTGGTGGTGTGCGCCGGGGCGCTGGCCTTCATCGTGCTGTACAACCTGACCAATATCAACATCATGGAGCGGATGCGGGAGGTCGCCACGCTGAAGGTGCTGGGCTTCCACACCGGAGAGACGGCATCCTACGTCCTGCGGGAGAACATCATCCTGTCCGTGCTGGGCGGCCTGCTGGGGCTGGGCCTGGGCAAGCTGCTGCACTGGTATGTTATGGAGCAGGTGCAGGTGGACGCCATGACTTTTGAGGTGCGGGTGGCCTGGACGAGCTACCTCTACTCCTTCCTCCTGACGGTGGCGTTCGCCCTGATCGCCAACTTCGCCATGCGGTATAAGCTGGATCAGATCAACATGGCCGAGTCCCTGAAGTCCGTGGAATAGCGCGGAGCATCACGAAAGACACCGTTTTTGACAACAAACAGCCGGATACACGGGGTGAAAACCGTGTATCCGGCGATATTGTTTTGCCGCTGGAGGTCAGGCGTCTGCACCGCCCTCTGCCATCAGCAAACGGAAATGGTCTGTCACGCTGGTGATATCCTGCTCCGTATGGAACCGCCTGGCATTGTTAATGCGGTTCTGGAGCAGCGGGATGGGCGGACCCCAGTCCTGCCCGGTCTCCAGCACGCGGAAGGGGGCCAGAGAGAGCTGTTGGGTGGTTTCAGGGATGGGGGTATAGCGGTGCTGGCCTTGCTCGTTGATTTCCAGCAGGCCGATTTCCAGGCCCCAGTAGAAAATGCGGTAGGTAATCATACGCTGCCTCCTTTGGATGTCAGGGTTATCAACTCAAACCGGGACCTCTCCCAGCAACGTCAGAAGCTCCTGATGCACCAGCCCGTTGGAGGCCACCACGTCGGAGTTGCGGTACAGGCAGGGCGTATTCCCGGCCTCATCGGTCAGCCGGCCGCCCGCCTCCTCCAAAATCAGCATCCCGGCGCAGAAATCCCAGGGCTTCAAATTCAGCTCCACAAAGCACTCCGACCTGCCGCAGGCCACATAGCACAGGTCCAGCTCCGCGCTGCCGCCCCGGCGCACGTCCTCCGTGGCGCAGAAGAGCCGCCTGGCCCGCTCAAAGACGGGAACGCTTTTGGACTTGTCATAGGGCGTGGTGCCGAACACGGCCAGGGAGTGGGCCAGATCCGGTCGGCCGCTGACGCGGATGGGCGCGCCGTTCAGCCGGGCGCCTTCGCCCCGCACGGCAGAGAAGGTCTCCTCCCGGAAGGGGTTATAGACCACGGCGCACTGGGCCGCGCCCTCGGCGCAGTAGGCCAGGGCCACGCAGCTCTGCTGATAGTCGTGAATCAGGTTGGTGGTGCCGTCGATGGGGTCCAAAACCCAGAAGGGGCGGGCTGGGTCAATGCGCCACTTGGCCTCCTCCTCCGCCAGCAGCTGGGCGTCGGGGCAGAGCCTGGGCAGCGCCCCCTCCAGATAGTGCTGCACGCCCAGGTCAACGGCGGTCACATAGTCCGCCAGCCCCTTCACCGTGACCTGGCGGGCGGCGTGGGCATCCATAATGATGGGGCGGGTGCTGTGTATCAGGGAGAGCAAATCATCCATAGAGAAGGGAAGTTTCATCGTCGCGTCACTCCTTATTCTGAACCTATAGGTCAAAGAGGAAAACATTTGGCACAGCATTGGGGCCGAACGTCTTGATCGCCATGCGATACATCGCTTTCGCGTGAATCCTGTCATGCCAGACAAAGCGCCTCAGCACTTTCCTCAGTGACCATTCTTCCTCATAGCTTCCAAGGTAAACTTTGTTTTTCAGGAAACCATGTTGCGTTTCCAGCGCTGCAAATCCGCGCGCTCTGCAATCAAGAATGCTGCCTTCATTATCCGCAGCAACTCCAATTTCGCCAAAGTAATATGAATTGACATTCTTTGTATGCTCATACATCTCAGTTGCCGTGCGGGGAACCTTGCCATAGAAGGTTTCTCTTGCCGGCAAACAGCTTTTAGTTCTGTCCGGCATTGCGAGGTACAGGGTCAAAAAATCCTGAGCCGATTTTAAGGCCAGTGATTTCAGCTCCTCATACTCAGACAAGCGCAGCGCTTTCCTTTCGCTGTCAAAAATGACATCTGAATCAGCGTCAGAAATCGTCAGCGCAGACTGCTTTTCCTGGGCGATTTCAAATGCAAAGGCGGCGGGGCTAAGGCCGTTTCTCCACATGAGATAGGAGTTCAGTTCGGCAGGCATTTTTCGGAGCGCCGAATCTTTAGATGCGCCTCTTGTATAAGCCCCGGGGAACTGCTCCGCGTAGATAAGACTGTCATTGCCGTTATGCTCCCATACACATTTTATCGGCATAAACAATCCCTCCGCCATATCGGCAGGCGACGTTCCCTTTGATTCCTTCCTACATGGTAACACAGATACGGGGAAAGGTCAAGAAAGGGGCGATGCCCGTCTCTCAGCCGCCGCCGGAAAAAACCTGAAAAATGCCGGAAAGCCGTGGAAAATCGGAGCGGGACACGGTATAATAGAGGGAGATACCTGTGATACAGGACAAACGGAAAGGCGGCGCAGCATATGGAACAAATCAAGGGCATCGAAACCCTACAGAACTGGATCTCTGAGAGCAGCAATATCGTTTTCTTCGGTGGGGCGGGGGTCAGCACGGAGAGCGGCATCCCCGATTTCCGCAGCCAGGACGGCCTGTATAACCAGACCTATGACGAGCCGCCGGAGACCATCATCTCCCACTCCTACTTCATGCGTTACCCGGAAAAGTTTTACCGGTTTTACAAGGCGAAGATGATCGCCCCGGAGGCCAAGCCCAACGCCGCCCACTACAAGCTGGCGGAGCTGGAGCAGGCGGGGAAGCTGAAGGCGGTCATCACCCAGAACATCGACGGCCTGCACCAGGACGCGGGGAGCCGGGAGGTGTTGGAGCTCCACGGCAGCGTGCGCCGGAACGACTGTATGCGATGCGGCGCACATTTTGACGGGGTGGATGTGATTCTGGACGCCCCCGGCGTGCCCCGCTGCCCCAAGTGCGGCGGCATCATCAAGCCGGACGTGGTGCTGTACGAGGAAGGGCTGGACGATACCACCTTATACAAGGCGGTGAACTACATCCGTCAGGCGGATGTGCTGATCGTGGGGGGCACCTCCCTGGTGGTCTACCCGGCGGCGGGGCTGCTGCAATACTATCGGGGGCGGAAGCTGGTGCTGATCAACTTGCAGCCCACCGGCATGGACAGCCGGGCCGACCTGGTCATCGCCGGGAAGATCGGCCAGGTGCTGGGGCAAATCAAGGTTTAAAGGAGAAAGGTGATTCTTGTGCGGGAGGAACGCTACATCTGGTTCCGGTTTGGCCCGGAGGACTATCTCGGCGTCAGGGAGAAGCTGAACCGTCTGGCGGCCCAGGGCTGGGAGCTGGCGGAGGAGCAGGACTGTCACTGTAGCTTTGCCCGCTTCACCTCCACCGCCCGCACTGAACTGACCTACGATGTGGAGCCGGTCCCCCTGCTGCGGAAGGACGAGGCGGTGCAGGACGCCGTCCTGGAGCGGGAGGCGGAGGGCTGGGAGCCGGTGGCCACGCTGAACGGCATGGACATCTACCGCTCCATCCCCCTGCGCTTCCCCAAGCCGCGGGAGGGGGAGGCGGCGGCGCAGGCCCGCCGCACCGCCCTGGCCCAGCGGTATGGGGCCTCCGTGGCGGCGCTGCTGGCTGTTCTGGCGGCGGCCGTCTACCTGTACCTGACCGGAGGAACGTGGTACCTGTCCAACCTGTCCCTGTTTCTGATGGGGACGGCTGCGCCGGCGGCGATTTGCGGCCTGTTCTGGCTGGGGCGGCGAGCGGCCCTCCTGATGCGCCGGAAGCCCCGGCCTTCCGCCCAATGGAGCATGATGGCAGGCAGCGTTTTGGCCGCGCTGGGGCGCGTCTGGCTGCTGCTGGCGGCGTTTATGCTGGCGCTGGATCAGCTTACGGCGGCTGCGGCCTGCCTGGTGGCGCTGTGCTACCTGGCGGCGGCGGGGGCCGTCTCCGGCCTGTGGCGGCGTAAGGACTTCTCCCTGTATCGGCGGACGGCCGCCCTGGTGACGGGGGTGGCCATCCTGTCCGCCTATCTGCTGAGCCTGGCCTACCCCGGGCGGGTGAGCGTGTCCATTCTGGATGAGTATACCCGCCTGCAATACCAGGAGGAAGCTGTGGTCCAACTGGAGGATTTGGGGCTGGAAGGGGAGGAGCTGCTGTCCGGCTCCTACCGGAGGAGCGGCTCCTTCCTGATGACCTGCGTTGACTACACGGAGTACTGGATGCTGGACGGGGAGATGGTGACCCTGTCCACCGCCAGCTATACCTGCCGCCTGGGGACGGCGGAGTGGCTCTATGAGCGGCTGTCAGAGGAGGTCGGCGCGGAGGAGGTCTTGTACCGCAGCGGGAACATGGTGGTGCGCGTCTCCGCCCCCATCGACGGGCTGACCTCGGAGGCCGTCGCCGCGGCACTGAATGAGGACTGAACCACAACAGAGCAGTACGGAAACCCGGCTATAGCGTGATGCTATGGCCGGGCATTTCTTTTTGATATTGGCAGAAGAAGGGCTGAAATGCTAAAATGGGGGATACCCGCAGGCGGGGGCGCGGCGTGCGGAACGGCCCCGCAGGGGCTGCCGAACAGACGAGGCGGAGAACGGATATTTCAATAACTGATTTTGACAAGTGTTATATTTTTGACGGAAAAACGGTCAAAAATTGGGAAAACGGTGGTTTTATCAAAGAAATGCAGCCCGTTCCAGAAATTCGCTTCCGACGGACCACCGCCAATTTGCAACACAGGAAAAGCAAACTTGCAAAAAAAGACGGAAAATGCGGCGCTGCTCCGGAGGCTGACGAGGATTTTTGCCAAAAAATTTCAGAGGTCTGCAAAAAATGAATATTTTCCTTGACAATGCCGCTGGGGGAGATGTATAATAGCAACAACAGTTGAGCGGGCCTGCATGAAGGGAATCCTTCAGGACTTTCAGACGCAGGCGTTCGCGGGGAAAGCTGCAAACGCATTTGGTAATCCGCTGTGCTTTGAACGAAAGTGCCGTTGTGCCGGGGCATTTTCCATGCCCCGGCTGTTTCAGGCTTCGCCTGAAACAGGGACAGGAGGGCCAGGAAAGGCCTTCGTGCCCCAACGCCGGACGGTGGTGCGGGCGTGTGCGCGGCGGAGCTTCACGACAACAAAAGGGAAGGCAAAGACGCTGACCGGTAATCGGCTGTTTCAGGCAAACGGTGTCAGGAACGTCCATATTGCGCTTCCCTGTTTTTGTATCATGGGTTCTTTCCTGCATTAAAGCAGGAAAGAACTGGAAAAACAAATGTTTTCCCGGAGAAGTACTGACAGGGTACCTTCGATGCGCCGGAGCGGGGGCTGTGTCTCCCATCGGGCGGCGGCCTTCCGGCCGCCCCATTCCCAGGTTGATTTGCTGAGCAATCAGCGGTCATATACATTCAAAACGGAGCTTGCGTAAGCAAACAAGGCCCTGTGCCGCCGCTGTACAGGCTGCCCGGCTCCGGTTTGAAGGACATTTCAACAGCGGTAGAATGGAGAATGAATATGAAAAACTCAGTCAAGCGTTTGTTAGCGCTGGCGACTGCCTCTGCCATGCTGGTAGGCTCCCTGAGCGCCTGCGGCAGCAGCAGCACCGATAGCACTGACGACACCACCAGCAGCGGAGCATCCTCCGGAAGCTCCACCACCTCTGAGACCGGTGATACCGGCGATTCTTCCGCCACCGGCGCCGTCGCAGCAAGCGAGATCAACATCGACACCTCCGAGGATGCCATCCAGGACCTGGTGCTGTATGAGACCACCGCCCGTGAGGTGGAGAGCCTGAACGTCCTGTATTCTCAGAGCGCCACCGACTTCTACGTATCCACCAACCTCCAGGACGGCCTGCTGACCAACGATGAGTACGGCAACCTGAAGGCCAACCTGGCCGAGAGCTGGGAGCACAACGAGGACTCCACCGTCTGGACCTTCTATCTGCGCCAGGACGCCTACTGGGTAGACGCCAACGGCGAGGTTATGGGTCAGATCACCGCCGAGGACTTTGTCACCGGTCTGGAGTGGGTGCTGAACGCCTATAAGAACGAGGCCTCCAACACCTCCATGCCCATTGAGATGATCGAAGGCGCTTCCGAGTACTATGAGATGACCGCCGCCATGACCGAGGAAGAAGCCCTCGCCCTGACCACTGAGGACTTCCTGGAGGTCGTAGGCATTTCCACCCCGGACGAGTATACTGTGGAGTACACCATGTTGGCCTCCAAGCCCTACTTCGACACCGTGGCCACCTACGCCTGCCTGTATCCCGCTCCCACTGCGCTGCTGAATCAGCTGACTGAGGAGTCCGATATCGCCACCGCTGTGGAGACCTTCCGCACCAGCAGCTATACCGATATGTGGTATTCCGGCCCGTACATCCTGACCTACTTCGTCTCCAAGAGTGAGAAGGTCTTCGAGCCCAATCCCTATTGGTGGGGCAATGACGAGTACACCCGCTTCAACAGCGTCACCGTCAAGATGGTGGACAGCGCGGACGTGGCCTACACCCTGTATGAGTCCGGCGACATCGACCAGGTCGACCTGACCGAGTCCAACCTGACTACCATTTACAATGCCGGCGAGGGCAGCACCTGGTATGACTACCTGACTGAGAAGCTGCCCACCAAGTACTCGTATCAGATTCACTTCTGCTACAACAAGAACACCGAAGACGGCGAGCCGGACGTCAACTGGAACACCGCCGTCGCCAATGAGAACTTCCGTCTGGCCCTGTACTATGGTCTGGATCTGTCCAACTGGTACAAGCGCACCAACGCCATCAACCCCCTGAAGTGCGAGAACAACTGCTACACCATGTCCGGCCTGATTTACACCTCTGACGGCACTGACTACACCACCCTGGTGAAGGATCTGCTGGGTCTGGGCGACTATGACGGCGAGAGCGTGGTGCGTCTGGACAGCTCCCTGGCTGAGCAGTACAAGGAAGCCGCCATGGAGGAGCTGAGCGCCCTGGGCGTCACCTTCCCCGTGGAGATCGACTACTACATCTCCTCCGCCAGCTCCACCGCGCAGGACTCTGCGGACGTTCTGAAGGACGCCATCTCTGACAGCCTGGGCGATGACTTCGTCGTGCTGAACATCAAGACCTACACCTCCAGCCTGTCCACCGAGGTTCGTACCCCGAAGCTGGCCTCCATCTACATCAACGGCTGGGGCGCTGACTACGGCGATCCTCAGAACTATCTGG
Source organism: Clostridiales bacterium (assembly GCA_021205455.1). Lineage (GTDB taxonomy): Bacteria > Bacillota > Clostridia > Oscillospirales > Oscillospiraceae > Onthomonas. The sequence goes on along the minus strand of JAJPXL010000019.1, from coordinate 41,602 downwards.
GTCAGGAGACCTTCGGCAACGACAACGCCTATTATTCCGCCGTTTACTCTGACATCAACGACTTCTACGGCGAAGACGGTGAGGAGCCCTACAGCGAAGAGCTGATTGCCACCTATGAGGAGTACACCGCTCTGGTAGAGGCCGCCGACGCCATCGTGGACGATTTGGACGCCCGTTATGAGGCTTATGCAGAGGCTGAGGCTTATCTGATTCAGCACGCTCTGGTCATCCCCTGCTACTATGATATTTCCTGGCAGCTGACCTGCGTGAATGACTATTCCAAGATCAACGCCCCCTACGGCATCCAGAACAACCGTTACCTGAACTGGGAGACCAACAAGAACGGTTACACCACTGCCGACTATGAGGAGTTTGCCGCCGCCTATGAGTCCGGCAACACCGCCGAGTAAGCTCGACAACTGAACACCCTCGCGCAAAGCCGCGTGAGACAGCGCGGAGCACGGTGGCTTACCGCCGTGCTCCGCAATTTTGAACATGGATGCTGGTTCCTGATAGGAGCGGTGCTCCGCTGTTACCAGGAATCAGTATACAGGAATACCTCCTACGGGAAAGGATGAGAAACATATGGATATGTTAAAGTATTCCATCAGGCGCCTGCTGCAGGGCCTGATTACCGTTCTGCTCATCGCCACTGTCGTGTTCCTGCTGATGCGTATGCTGCCTACGGACTACTACTTTACCGAAGAGCAGCAGATGAAGTTTACCGATGAGCAGAAGGAAGCCGCCCTGGCAGCTGCGGGCCTGACCGACCCGATTGGCGAGCAGTTATTGGACTTCTACTGGGATTTGCTCCATCTGGACTTCGGAGAATCCAGACGTATTCAGTCGGGCGTGGCCGTGGTGGATGTGATTGGTGAAAAGTTCACCATATCCATGCAAATGGGTGTAATTTCGCTGGGCATTTCGTTGGTTGTAGGTGTGCTTTTGGGAATAGGGCAGACCATAGGAAAAGACCGATTACTTGACCACATAGGTACGGCATATACCGTCTTTGTCAATGCCGTGCCTGCACTGGTGTCCTATTCCCTTGTGCTAGTCATCGGCTCCCGCATCTTCGGGCTGCCCTCGGTGTATTCCAGCCGAACGAACACGGCGCTTTCCATGGTTCTGCCCACGATATGTATTTCGCTGAGCTCCATTGCAGGCTATGCCCTGTGGACTCGGCGGTACATGGTGGATGAAATCACGAAGGACTATATCAAGCTGGCCAAGGTCAAGGGCCTGTCCACCAGCCAGATCATGGTTCGGCACGTGCTGCGCAACGCCTTTGTGCCCCTGGCGCAGTATCTGCCCGCCTCTTTCCTGCTGACCATCAGCGGCTCGCTGCTGGCGGAGCGGTTCTTCTCCGTCCCCGGCATGGGCCCGCTGCTGACCGATGCTATCAGCCGGTATGACCTGAATATCGTGCAGACGCTGGTGATTTTGTACGGTTCGCTGGGCGTGCTGGGCGTATTCCTGGGCGACGTACTGATGATGCTGATTGACCCGCGGATTTCGCTGACCGGAAAAGGAGGGGGAGCAAGATGAGCGACGAAAACGTAAAAACTGTGACCACCGAAGAAACGGTCAACGAGGACGAGCTGTTCCACTTTGTCCCCTACTCTGCGGAGAAGGCAGAGGCCATCGGCTATTCTGACTACTCCTATTGGGGCAGCGTGTGGAAGAACTTCCTGAAGAATAAGGTGGCGGTGACGTTGGCCATCTTGTTCATTGCCCTGTTCATCTTCTCCTTCATCGCCCTGGCCATCGGAAAGTATGACTTCTCTGAGCTGAAAACGGACACCACAATGGCGTTCATCTCCCCCAACGGCGAGTATTGGTTCGGCACCGATAACCTGGGCCGTGACTACTGGTGCCAGGTGTGGTACGCCAGCCAGACCTCCATCAAGCTGGCAGCCATCGTGGCCGTGGGCGAGTGCGCTCTGGGCGTGACTATCGGCCTGATTTGGGGCTATATCCGCTCTGCGGACCGGTTCTTCACCGAGCTGTACAACCTGATCAACAACATCCCCACCATTATCTACATGACCCTGATCGCCCTGCTGGTGGGCCGTACCTTCACCATCATGGCGGTGTCCCTGATTCTGATTGGCTGGCTGACCATGGCCCGGAACGTGCGGAACCTGGTCATCATGTACCGTGACAGGGAGTATAACCTGGCCTCCCGTTGCCTGGGTACCCCCCTGGGCCGCATCCTGACCAAGAACATCCTGCCCTACCTGATCAGCGTCATCATCCTGCGTCTGAGCCTGTCCATTCCGGGCACTATCTCCATGGAGTCCACCCTGTCCTACCTGGGCCTGGGCCTGGGCGACGATACCCCGTCCCTGGGCATTCTGCTCCGCGACGCCCGGAACTATTTCCTGAACTACCCCTATCTGCTGATTTTCCCGGCCGTTATCGTATCCATTATTACCGTCACATTCTATCTGGTGGGCAACGCCTTCTCCGATGCCGCTGACCCCAGAAACCACGTTTAAGGAGGGACATGATATGGCAGAAAAGACCCCTATTTTGTCCGCGAAGGACGTGGAAATCCAGTTTAGCCTGCGGGGCAATATGCTGAAAGCCATCCGCAAGTGCTCCCTGGATCTGTATGAGGGCGAGACCCTGGCAATCGTGGGCGAGTCCGGCTCCGGCAAATCCGTCTTTACCAAATCCTTCTTGGGGATGCTGGACGCCAACGGCAAAATCACCGGCGGCAGCATTACCTATGAGGGCGTGGACATCTCCAAGTACACCACGGAGAAGCAGTGGCGCGACATCCGCGGCAGAAAAATTGCCATGGTCATGCAGGACCCCATGACCTCCCTGAACCCTCTGAAGAAGGTGGGCAAGCAGATTCAGGAGAGCATTGAGTTGCACCGCGGCGTCAAGGGCGCGGAGGCCAAGAAGATGGCCATTGAGATGCTGGACAAGGTCGGCATCCCCGACCCGGAGAAGCGCTACAACCAGTATCCCCATGAGTTCTCCGGCGGTATGCGGCAGAGAGTGGTGATTGCCATTGCCGTGGCCTGCCAGCCGCAGATTCTGATTTGCGATGAGCCGACCACCGCTCTGGACGTGACCATTCAGGCCCAGATTTTGGATCTGATTCGCAACCTGAAGAACGAGCTGAACATGACGGTCGTTTACATCACCCATGACCTGGGCGTTGTGGCCAACGTGGCGGACCGCATCGCGGTCATGTACGCCGGCCAGATCGTGGAGTACGGCAACGCTGATGAGATTTTCTACGACGCATGGCACCCCTACACCTGGGCACTGCTGTCCGCCCTGCCTCAGCTGGGCGTCAAAGGTCAGGAGCTGCCCTCCATCGAAGGTACGCCTCCCAACCTGTTCCAGGAGATCAAGGGCGACGCCTTTGCCCCCCGGAACAAGCAGGCCCTGGCCATTGACTTCGTGAAGGAACCGCCCTTCTTCGATGTCTCCCCTACCCACAAGGCCAAAACCTGGTATCTGGACCCCCGTTGCCCCGCCTTTGAGCGGCCTGAGAACATCCGTAACTACAAGGAAAAGATTCGTCAGAGAGGGTGATTGAAATGGCAGAAAAAGAAAAACTGATCGAGGTCAAGGACCTCCAAATCACCTTCGGTTCCGGTCGGAAAAAGTTCGTTGCGGTGGACCATGTCAATTTTGACATCTACAAGGGCGAGACCTTCTCCCTGGTGGGCGAGTCCGGCTCCGGCAAGACCACCATTGGCCGCGCCATCATCCGTGTCAACCCCACCTCTGCCGGCGAGATTTACTTCAAAGGCCAGAAAATCAACGGGAAGATTTCCAAGGAGCTGGACCAGGAGGTCATCCGGAAGTGCCAGATGATTTTCCAGGACCCCCAGGCCTCCCTGAACGAGCGCGCCAAGGTGGACTACATCATCTCCGAGGGCCTGTACAACTTCCATCTGTACAAGGACGAGGAGGACCGTGAGCGCAAGGTGCAGGAGGCGCTGCATGAGGTGGGCCTGTTGCCGGAGTTCGCCTCCCGTTTCCCCCATGAGTTCTCCGGCGGCCAGCGTCAGCGTATCGGCATCGCCCGCGCCCTGGTCATGGAGCCGGAATTCATCGTCGCTGACGAGCCGATTTCCGCTCTGGACGTGTCCATCCGTGCCCAGGTGCTGAACCTGCTGAACAAGCTGAAGGCGAGCCGTGGCCTGACCTACCTGTTCATTGCCCACGACCTGTCGGTTGTCCGGTTCATCTCGGACCGTATCGCGGTTATTTACAAGGGCCGCATTGTGGAGCTGGCCGAGGCGGAGGAGCTGTTCCTGAACCCGCTGCACCCTTACACCCAGGCGCTGCTGTCCGCCGTGCCGATTCCCGACCCAGAGCTGGAGAAGAAGAAGAAACTGCTGGTCTATGACCCCAGCGTCCATGACTACTCCGTGGATGGGCCGATTTGGTACGAAATCAAGCCCGGTCACTTTGTCTACGGCAACAAGAAGGAAATCAAAGGATACGAAGCGATTGTGAAGTAAGGCATGAAAAAATTGTGGCGCATTTATCACCAATCCTACATGATCAGGCCGACGGTATACCGGTTCTTGACGAAAAGTGCCGTCGTTCTGCTGCTGGCTGTGTTGTGGAACCAGTTTATCAACAATGGTCTGTTCACCATTGGCTATGCCTTTCTGGCGCTGGGGCTGATTTGTATAGCCCTGGCCTGGTTTAACTACCTGAGCCTGGACGGCGTACATGTGAACTTTGTGTTCCTGGATAAAATCAAGGAGCACCGAAGCAAGCAAAGGCAGCACATCAAAAAGGATATGGTGGACTATGTACAGGAGCCTGTGGTGTCCTTTGACGAACTGGAGCCGGAGGAGCGTTCCGCCTGCGGTCTGCTGTCCTCCTTCCTGACGGGTCTGCTGTTCGCGCTGCTGAGCCTGTTCTTCTGATGATTTCCCATCTAAGGTCAAGAGCCTGCTCCTCTGGAGCAGGCTCTTTTCCGTTCCTAGAACCAAAAATGAAGGCCCGCATTCAATACCGTTACAACGAGCAGCAGCAGGACAGCCCCCAGGAACAGCACCGCCAGCACCAGCACTGCCGCGCCGTACCGCCTGGCGGCCACCGGATGCCGGTATTGCAGGGCGAACATGGGAAACAGCAGGACAGAGGCCAGGAAAAAGGTCAGGAACGGCCCGCCGAAGCCCTCCCAGAAGCTGCCATAGTGCCACAGGAACTGATAGGCCAGCCCCCGCACGACGCAGGCCAGCATCAGGATAACGGCCACCCCAATGACGCCGTGCCGCTGCTTTACATCTCTGATGTCGATGAAGTGGATGCGCATTGCCCATTCCAGAAGGTTCCACTCATGCTGCAAGAAGTCGCCCCGCAGGTCGGCGAAGGGGATGCCCTGGGCCTCCTCCTGGGTGATTTGCGCGAAATACCGCTCCTCGTCCAGCCCCTCCAGGCTGGTTTCCTCTGCGGCCATCTGATTGCAAAGGCGGAGGGCGCCCCGCAGTTCGTCCACTTGGGTTTGGAGCTGCCGTGATTGGGCTTCCAGCACCTCCGGCAGCTGCGCCTCCCCCTGGAGCAGCTGTTTGATGTCCGCAATGGGGACGCCGCACTTGCGCAGGACGATGATTTGCTTCAAGCGCCTGATGTCCTCCTCGGTGTAGTCCCGATACTGGTTGCTGCCCCGCTTGGGGGAGAGCAGCCCCTGCTTTTCGTAGAAACGGATATTGTCACGGGAGAGATTTAAAAGTTCTTCTGCTTCTTTGATTTTCATGGGAACATCTCCTTTCTGTTGATAGCATAAGCTATGGAGCCTGTCCACAGTCAAGAGGAAATTTCATTTTTTTCACATTTTTTTGTGTGGGACGAAGCACAATATGCAGTATAACAGATAAAACGGACAGCATATAAAAAACGACCTGCCGCTTTCCAGTGACAGGTCATTTTAGTCAGGCTGGCGTTATGGTTCTTCTTCCGTCAGGGCAGCCCGCTGATCGACGGTCAGGGCAGCGCCGGTCAGGATGGCGGCGTCCTCCTCCGTGTAAGAGAGGGTGACCTCATCGCCCACGGTCAGGATAACCACTTCCTCCCACTCGGCGGCGGAGAAGGCGAAGTAATGCTCCGTGTCTCCCTCCAGCTGCAAATAGAACCAGGTGTTCCCGTCAATGACGGCGGAGCGAATGTCTGTTACAACAGCGGTGACGGTGGCATATTCCACCTCCGTCTCGTCAGAGGAAGCGTGACTTATCGTGATGCCGTTTTCCTCCAGGAGCGCCTCATAATTCGCCTGGCACTCCTCCACGGAGGAGCCGGTGGCGGTGATTTGATAGTCGGAGACACTGACCATGGCATACATTTTGACCAGCTCGGCGCTGTCCTTCAGCGCCATAAAGTAGGTCGGCTGGTCGGAGATGTTCAGCAGGATGGGGAAGGTTGCGGAGTACCCCAGATGCTGCACGGCCCCCTCTGCAGAGCTCATGGCGGAATACTCCTCTGCGCCGGTGATGTTGTAGAATTTCGTCTCCTTGGTGCGCTGATTGACCAGAAGGAAGCCCACGATGGACTCGTCGCTGCCGGCGGAGGTGACGCCGGTGTAGAGGTATACGTCGTCATTCATGGCCAGGTAGTTGTAACCTGAATACCCGCCGGTGGTGGTGGTCACGCCCTTCTGCCCCAGCAGGCTGTTCAGCCAGCCGTTGACCAGCGTGCCATGGTAGTTGTACTGGTCGATGATCAGGGTGGCGTCATAGACCCGGTCCACCCAGGAGGGCACATCCTCCACATCGTAATAGGTGCATTCACCAGTGACGGCGTTTACCAGCACCGCGCCGATCACGTCCCGTCCGCCAAAGAGGCTGATGGTGCAGGTCTCTCTGGAGCAGATCCACCAAGGATTGCCGTCCTCGTCGATTTCAAAATTGACGTTGCCGAACATATAAGTGGGGTACTGGAAGCGGAGATAACGGGACAGGTTGCGGTTAAAGTATTCGCTGGGGGAGTACTTGATGCCCTCGTCCAGCTGCACCAGCTTGGCCTCCTGGGTACACATATCCACGATGATATAGCCCGGCAGGCCATCGGACTGGTTGTTGAACCACTTGATGAAGTCGCCGTATTCCAGGCAGGCGACCCGCACCGGCTGGCTCTGATAGTTGATTTGGCTGTAATCACTGCTGACCTCGAACTGGGAGACTAGGCTGCTGTTGGAGCTGATGTCACCCAGGGCGCGCTTGCCCAGCTGAATGGCTGAGGCTTCGTCCAGCATGGGGATTTTGTCATAGGAGATTTCAGCCACATCCTCCATAAAGTCGCCGGTTTGCACGTCCATCAGGTCATAATAGGAGGTTGCGTGGAAGAGCGTGGCAGAGCTGATGGACCCCACAAGGGCCACAACGAGGCTCAGCAGGATGATGACAACTGGGACGTTGCGCAGCAGCCGCTTTGGCGACAGAGCGCCGCTGTAGGCGGAAGCCCGCTGGGACTGCTGCATTCTGGCCCGATTGATGTGGTAGACGCCGTTTTCGTCCTGCTCAAAGACCACCTTGTTGTTGGTCTGCTGCCCGGCAGAGGTGTGCAGCCCGCCGTCCAGCAGGAACTTTGCCGCCAGATAGACCAGGCAGAGAACGATGATTAACACGTACAAATCCGCGCTGTGGGGATTCAGGGCCGGCAGAAAAACATAGAAGTAAATTCCGCCAACAATCAATGTAATCAACAGGCTGAGTAAAATGTTCCGGATAGGTTGCTTTTTTGTGGTTTTCATCGGAAAACCTCCTTTGGGTTCTGAACTCCAGTAGCTAACTGCATACAGAATACCATATTTTTGCGCAGTCTGCAATGCAAAAAAGCACTTTTCCGGAAAAGTTTCGCACGATTTGGAGGAGTTTGAACCGTCAGTCCGGGGTGTAAGGGTTTACATGAACCATGCAGTGCTTTACCGAGGGGAATTTCTTCTCAATCACATGATGCACCTGCTCTGCGATGGCGTGGGCGTCTGTCAGGGAGAGGTTGCCGTCGGCGGAAATCTCCACATCCACATAGGTGCGGCTTGCGAACTGGCGGGTTTGCAGCAGGTCTACGGACTGGACGCCCGGCTGGAGCAGAATCTCAATGCGCATATCCCGTTCCACCTCAGGGGAGCAGGCCCGGTCAGTCAGCTGGTCGGCTGCGGTCCGGAAAATGTCAATGCTGGCCTTCAGAATGAACAGGCAAATCACCACGCTGGCGATGGGGTCACAGACGGGGTACCCCAACCGCGCCCCAAGGATACCCAGGAGGGAGCCGATGGAAGAGAGGGCGTCGGAGCGGTGATGCCAGGCGTCCGCCATCAGGGCGGTGGAGCCGATTTTGCGGGCGGCGCTGCGGGTGTACCAGTACATGGCCTCCTTGGCGGCGATGGAGACCAGAGCGGCCACCAGGGCCAGCACGCCGGGAACCTCCAGGGTTTCATAGGATGCGGAATAAATCTTCTCCACGCCGGAGTAGCCGATGCCGACGCCGGTCAGGGCCAGCACCACAGCCAGCAGGATGGAGGCGATGCACTCCAGACGTTCGTGGCCATACTCATGGCCGGCGTCCGCCTTCCGGCCGGCCAGCCTGACGCTGATCATCACGATGAGGGTGGAAAAGACGTCGCTGGCCGAGTGGACGGCGTCAGAGACCATGGCGCTGGAGTTGGCCAGCAAACCGGCCAGCAGCTTGAACAGGGTCAGCATCAGGTTGACCGCAATGCTCCAGCGGGAGACCCTCATGGCTATTTTGGTTGAATTCGCTGAGAAATCGTTCATCAAGAAACTCCGTTCTGCCGCCTTGGGCTGGCGCACCCGTTCCGGCCCCCTCCAGGCGGCGGTGATAGGGGGCGCGGGTAGAAAAGAACATCTGCGGGACAAGGAAAGCTCACTGTCCCGCAGATGAATCTTTTGCACACTGTTCTGCTGCCAACTGGCCCGACAATACTGTCTGTTCAGATTAGCATTACTCTACCACAGGCAATAACGGTAAGTCAAGAAAAACTTTAGTTATCACCGGCAAACCGACCAAAAAATAGAATTTTTAAAGGGAAAAGGAGTTATTCAGCCGATTCCCGCCGGTCAGGCCGCGTTCCGGCGGAGCCGACGCAGGACGGCGCGTTCCAGCCGGTCGCCGTAAAGGAGCCCCAGAAGGAACAGGCCGAGACCGGCCAGCACCAGCAGCGGCAGCGCCCATCCGGGCAGCGTCAGCAGCGAGCTGCCCAGCGCGGAAGATACCAACAGGCCCCAGTGCCGGGTGCAGAGGACGATCAGGACGAAGCGTTTCCATGAAATGTCGGTCAAGCCCGCCATGATGCACAGCATATCGTCCGGGAAAAAAGGGAAGAGGAAGGCGATGATGAGGAAGGAGGTCCCCTTCCTTTTGAGGAGGCTCTGGTATTTGGAGGGCAGCTTCCGCTCCACCAGGCACTGGGCGGCCTTCCGGCCAATGGTGCGGCTTAGGAGGAAGGTGATACTGCTGCCCAGATTGACCGCCAAAAAGGTCAGGAGGAAGCCCTGCCAGAGGCCCAGCGCCATGCCGCCAGCCAGGGCGACAACGTTGCTGGGAATGGGGGCGAAGATGACGCTGCACAGCTGGAGGAGGAAGAACACCGCCGAAGCGCTGGCGCCGTAATCGGAAAGCGTTTCCTGGAGCTGCTGGGTGTCCTGGAGCTGGGCGAGCAGGCCGGTTTTCCACAGGAAAACAGCCAGGCCGGTGATGACCAGCGCGCAAACGGAGAGAAACGCAATTTGTCTGAATCGCTGCTTTGACAAGGGGAGGCCCCCTTTCCTTTATTTTCCCTTTTATTCTAGCAGAAAAACGGGAAAAATCCATAAAGATTTCGTGAAGATTCTGATAACTTTCCGTATAACCCCCTGTAAAATTGCTTTTTGAGCCGTTCTTGCAACTTTTTTCCTCTGTAGATTTTCGCAACCGGCGTATAAAATGGCGTAAGTTTTGGTGTATGTTCCAGGCGCTGCCAATTTCATCATCAAAATCAAACCACGAATCCAAGCGTGCATAATCAAAAGGAACCGCTGAACCGATGCAGCTGCTGCATTGATTCAGCGGTTCCCTTGCTTTGCAATGAAACGATTGTTCAGGCTTCTACGTCGTCCCGATGCCTGCTCAGGTACGCTTTGATTTTTTCAAAGGTGATGACGCTCATGTCATGCTCCATCCGGCAGGCGTCCTCCGTGGCGGTGGCCTCCGGCACGCCGATGGACATGAGCCAGGCGCTCAAAATCGTGTGCCGCTCATACATACGCTCCGCGATTTCCAGCCCGGCGTCCGTCAGGTCGAGCCAGCCATCCTGATCCATGGTGATGTACCCGCTCTTGCGGAGGTTAGACATGGCCACGCTGACGCTGGGCTTGGAGAAGTTCAGCTTCCGCACCACGTCGATGCTGCGGCAGACGCCTTTCTCCTTCTTCACCATCAGAATCGCTTCCAGGTAGTTTTCCGATGATTCGTGGATTTCCATAGTTGTAACCCCCTCAAATGATACGCTTGATTTGCTCTTACACAGCCGCCCCGCTTTCAGCCCAGCATCTTATCCGAACCTCAGAAGAGGTTCCGCAGCGTTCCGTCTGCCTGTGAATCAGTTCGTGATGCCCCGGCTCAGCAGGTACTTCTTGACCATCAGGGCGACCTTGAAGGTGATGGCGTCATCGAACTCTCTCAAATCCAGGCCGGTCAGCTTCTTGATTTTCTCCAGGCGATAGACCAGCGTGTTGCGATGGACAAACAGCTTTCTGGCTGTCTCCGACACGTTCAGGTTGTTTTCAAAGAACTTGTTGATGGTGAACAGCGTCTCCTGGTCCAGCGCATCGATGGGGTTCTTCTTAAAGACCTCCTGAAGGAACATCTCGCACAGGGTAATGGGCAGCTGATAAATCAGGCGGCCGATGCCCAGATTGTCATAATTGATGATGCTGCGCTCCGCCTCAAAGACTTTGCCCACGTCAATGGCAGTCTGGGCCTCTTTATAGGCCCGGGCCAGCTCCCGGATATGCTCCGCAATGGTGCCAATGCCGATGACCACCTTCAGCTTCAGCTCCGTCTCAATGGCCTCCTCGATACCGGCGGCGATCTTGTACAGATCCTTCGGTACGGAGCCTTCCGGGATTTGCTTCACCAGAACCACGTCATTATCGCTCATGGAGAACACGAAATCGTTCTGACGGTTGGGGAACATGGCCTGGACGGTGTCCAAAATGCCATTCTCCCCGCCCTCTACCGGGCGCACCAGGAACACCGCACGGGGCGTATCTGCCGGGAAGTGCAGCTTCTCAGCCTGGGCGTAAATGTCGCCCACCAAAATATTGTCAGAGATGATGTTCTTGACGAAGGCAGCCTTGTCATACTTCTCTTCATAATAGCTCTTGACGCCGTTCAGCGCCACCGCAGCCATGTTGCAGATCAGCTTCGCCTGCTCATCATCGCCCTGCACAAAGACAGCGTAGTCAAACTGCGCGCGCCAGCCGCTCAGGGATTTAAAGGTGCGGTCGCCAATCACAAGGGCGGTATCCCGCTCGCTGTTCAGTGCTTCCACGGCATTCGGCCACTGCTCGCCAATCACCGGGAGGTCATTACACGCCACGACACTTCCCTCTACATCTATGACGCCGATGACACGGTCAGTACACTCCTTCATTTGAAGCACAACGCTTTGGAACAAACGATTTGACATGAGTGCGTCTCTCCTCTCTTATAGTACGCCTTTTCTACCTTCGCAGTAAAGCTGTTTTTATTATACTTTTTTCCCGCCCAAATTCAATACTTTTTTTCGTTTCTTTTGTGAATTTTGACGAATCACGATTCAGCCAGCCCACAGCAGCGGGCGAGGGCCGCGACCTCCGGGCTGTCCAGCGGGCGAAACGCCCCGGGGGCCAGGGTTTTGTCCAGTGTCAGCGGCCCCATGGAAAGCCGCGTCAGCCGCCGCACCGGCTTGCCCCGCTGGGCCAGCATCCGCTTCACCTGGTGGAATTTCCCTTCCCGCAGGGTGACCAGGCACAGATTCTCTCCCACCGCCTCCAGCCCGGCTGGCTGGCAGCGGGTACCGTCCCCCAGCGTCAGTCCGGCGGCAAAGGCGGCTACGTCTGAATCGTCCACTGTGCCCTCCGTCTCGGCCAGGTACACCTTGTCCACATGATAGTTGGGGGACAGCAGCCGATGGGTCATCACCCCGTCGTTGGTCAGGAGCAGCAGCCCCTCCGTGTCCTTGTCCAGCCGCCCCACCGGGGCCAGCTTCTGGCGGCGCAGCTCCGGAGGGAGGAGGTCCATCACCGTCGCCTGGCGGCGGTCCTCGGTGGCGGTCAGCACACCGGCGGGCTTGTTCAGCATGAGATAGGTATAGCCGCCGCAGGGGATCTCCTCCCCCGCCACCTGGAGCACTGCGCCCTCCGATTCTACCTTCGTCTCCGGCCGAAGCACCAGCGCCCCGTTGACAGAGACCTGCCGCCTGTGAATCAGCTCCCTGACCTCTTTCCGGCTGAACCGACCCGTGTTGGCCAGCAGTTTGTCCACCCGTTCCGCGCCCATTGCCTGCCCTCCGCTTTGAAACTTATTTCAGTATAACATAAATTCCCAGCTTCGTCACCTGTTTTTTTCAGCATTTTGTCAAAAATAAAAGGCGGCAGCTGCGGTTATCCCACAGCTGCCGTCCTCTGGCCGCAGCGCTATTCCTGCTTTTCCCTGGCGGCCTCCAGCTTCCGCTGGCGGCGGTTGATGACCTCCTCCGACTTCGGCTGGATGTCTCCCGCCTTGGTCAGGGCCTGCTTGGTCAGCAGTGGGCCGACCAGCTCATAAATCAGCACGGAGAACAGCGTAATATTGCGTATCAGCGTCCCTGCGTCCCCCAGCTGCATGGCGGTGGTACACATCCCCAGCGCCACGCCCGCCTGGGGCAGCAGGGTGATGCCCAGGTACTTGCAGATGTTGGGGGCGCACTTCGTCCATTTCGCGCTGGCAAAGGCCCCCAGATACTTGCCTGCGGAACGGAAGAGAATGTACACCAGACCGATACAGACGATGGCGGCGTCGGTAAACACGCTCAGTTCCAGCTCTGCGCCGCTGATGACGAAGAACAGGGCGAAGAGGGGCGATGTCCACCGGTCAGAGGCGGCCATCAGGTCGTCGGACAGGGGGCAGAGGTTGCAGAACACCGTCCCCAGCATCATGCACACCAGCAGGGAGGAGAAGCCGATGGTGACCGGCCCCACCGTCACCTCGATCATGGCCAGTGACGCCGTCAGGAATACGAAGGCAATGGTCAGGTTCAGACGGTTCGTATTGGAGTTGAACAGCTTTTCCAGCAGGGTCAGCAGCCAGCCCATCACGGCACCCAGCGCCAGCGATGCGACGATCTCAATCAGCGGGTTCACCAGGATGGAGAACAAATCCACCACGCCGCTGGTCAGCGTCTTTGCGATGCCGAAGGACACGGCGAACACCACCAGCCCCACCGCGTCGTCCAAGGCCACGATGGGCAGCAGCAGGTCGGTCAGCGGCCCCTTGGCCTTGTACTGCCGCACCACCATCAGGGTGGCGGCAGGGGCTGTAGCGGTGGCGATGGCGCCGAGGGTGATGGCCTGGGCCACAGACAGTTTCTCCGGCATCAGCGTATGTACCACCAGCAGCGCGATATCCACCAGCGCTGTGGCGGCGACCGCCTGCACCACGCCGATGACAGCCGCCTGCCTTCCGGTGGCCTTCAGGCTCTTCAGGCGGAATTCGTTGCCGATGGCAAAGGCGATGAAGCCCAGCGCCACCTCGGAAATCAGGGAGAGATTGCTGACCGCCTCGGCGGAGGTAAATCCCAGGCCGCTGATGTGGAGCGCCCCCAGCCCATACGGGCCGATCAGCACACCGGCAATCAGGTAAGCCGTGACGGAAGGCAGCTTGAAGGGCTTAAACACCCGGGTCATCAGCAGCCCCGCCAGCACGGCGACGGAAATGGACAACAGGACAGACATATTCACTCAACTTCCCACTCTGGGGCCTTCCGTTTGGCGCAGGCCCCCATTCTTTCGCGCATCCTAATATACCCCAAACGCTGCAAAAAAACAACCACAATTTCAGCGACTTTGGAGGCGTTTCCCATCAATCCTTTTGGGCAGTTTGTTTGCGCAAAACAAAAACAGGCCGGAAAGATGCCGTCCACCTTTCCGGCCTGTACCGCGGCTCACGGCTGCGCTTTTGCGGCGCTACATACACTTTCGTATCTGGTTGATGGCGCTTTTCTCCAGCCGGGACACCTGGGCCTGGGAAATCCCCACCTCAGCGGATACCTCCACCTGGGTCTTGCCCTGGAAGAAGCGCAGGTCCAGGATGTGCTGCTCCCGGTCCGGCAGGCGCTCCAGGGCCTCGTGGAGGGCGATATGCTCCAGCCACTTCTCATCCGTGTTTTTCTCATCCCGCACCTGGTCCATCACGCATACCGTGTCCGTTCCGTCGGAATACACCGGGTCGTACAGGGACACCGGGTCAGCGATGGCGTCCAGAGCTGTCACCACCTCCTCCCGTTTCAGCTCCAGCAGACGGGCGATCTGGTCGATGGACGGCTCCGACTGATGTTCGTTGATATAGGCTTCCCTGGCCTGGAGGACCCGATAGGCGGTGTCCCGGACGGAGCGGGATACCCGCATGGTGGAGGAGTCCCGGAGGAAGCGCCGAATCTCCCCCGCAATCATGGGCACGCCGTAAGTGGAAAATTTTACCAAAAATTTGGGGTCGAAGTTGTCTATTGCCTTAATCAGGCCGATGCAGCCGATTTGGAATAAATCGTCCATATTCTGCCCGCGCCCCGCGAACCGCTGAATCACGGAAAGCACCAGCCGCAGGTTGCCCTCGATCATCTTCTGTCGGGCGTCCTCATCGCCCTCCTGGATGCGCTCCATCAGCGCCACCATCTCCTCGTTTTTGAGCACCTTTAACCGGGATGTGTTGACGCCGCAAATCTCTACCTTGCTTTGCATTCACAACTACCTCTTTAGCAGGAAATATGACTCTAGTATTTCCTGGCTGAACAGGTGGTATCCAGGAAAGTTCCCGCAGCATCCGACGGCTTTTGGGCCATTCCCTCAGAATTGTCCCAGTGTAATGAAAAATCCTACTTGACAATTCGGGTATAATATGGTATACCCTAATTATCCGGTAGGATTTAAGGCAATGCCACCCGGAGCGCCGCAGCGCGCCACACCGTTGCCTGAAAGAAAGAAGGTTCCCTATGAACGTGTATTTTGACAACGCAGCCACCACCAGCGTCAGTGAAACGGCGCTGAACGCCATGCTGCCCTGTCTGAAAGAAAACTATGGCAATGCATCCTCCCTGCACGCCCTGGGCCAGGAGGCCAACCGCGTGCTGGACGAGTCCCGTCAGACCATCGCCTCCCTGATCGGCGCGAACCCCTCTGAGCTTTACTTCACCTCCGGCGGCAGCGAGGCGGACAACTGGATTATCACCCAGATGGCCTATCAGGGCCGCAGGAAGGGCAAGATCCACCTGATCTCCACCGCCTTTGAGCATCACGCTGTCCTCCACACCCTGAAAAAGCTGGAGAAGGAGGGCTTTGAGGTGACGCTGCTCCCCGTCCACGAGGACGGGCTGGTGCGCCCGGAGGAGCTGGACGCCGCCATCACTGACAAGACCGCCCTTGTCACCATCATGTACGCCAACAATGAAATCGGCACCATCCAGCCCATCACCGAGCTGGCCGCCATCTCCCATAAGCACGGCGTGTTCTTCCACACCGACGCGGTGCAGGCTGTCGGCCACCTGCCCATCGACGTTAAGGCCCAGGGCATCGACGCGCTGAGTATGTCCGGGCACAAGTTCCACGGCGTCAAGGGCACCGGCGCGCTGTACTGCCGCAAGGGCGTCCTGCTGGGCAACCTGATTGAAGGCGGCGCTCAGGAGCGGGGCAAGCGCGCCGGTACGGAGAACATCCCCGGCATCGTGGCCATGGCCGCCGCCCTCCAGGAGGCCTGCGACCATATGGAGGAGAACGCCGCCCGCGTCACCGCCATGCGGGACAAGCTGATTGCAGGCGTCCTGCAAATCCCCAACTCCCGCCTGAACGGTGACCCGGTGAAGCGCCTTCCCGGCAACGCCAGCTTCTGCTTTGAAGGGGTGGAAGGGGAAAGCCTGTTGCTCCGGCTGGATTTGGCCGGTGTATGCGCCTCCTCCGGCAGCGCCTGCACCAGCGGCAGCCTGGACCCCAGCCATGTGCTGCTGGCCATCGGCCTGCCCACCGAGGTGGCCCACGGCTCCCTGCGGCTGACCCTGGACGAGGTAAACACGGAGGAAGAGGTAGACTACGTTCTGGAGAAGCTCCCCGGCATCGTGCGCACCCTGCGCAATATGTCCCCCGTCTGGGAGGATATGATTGAAGCCGGCACCGCCCAGGCATACTAACTGTCAATACAATTTAGAAAGGAACGATGCAATTATGGCAATGGCATATAGCGAAAAGGTGCGGGATCACTTCGCAAACCCCCGCAACGTAGGCAAGCTGGACGACGCCAACGGCGTTGGCGAAGTGGGCAACGCCGTCTGCGGCGACATTATGAAGATGTACCTGAAAATCGACGATGACGGCGTCATTTCTGACGTGAAGTTCAACACCTTCGGCTGCGGCGCCGCCATCGCCACCAGCTCCATGGCGACGGAAATGATCAAGGGCAAGACCATTGACGACGCGCTGAAGCTGACCAACAAGGCGGTGGTGGAGGCGCTGGACGGCCTGCCCGCCGTAAAAATCCACTGTTCCGTGCTGGCGGAGGAAGCGGTGAAGGCCGCCCTGAGCGACTACTATACCCGCAAGGGCCTGCCGGTTCCCCCGGAGTGCCAGATGGCCTGCGGCAGCAACTGCGAAGCCTGCCAGATCTGACCTTAATAAGAGATGCGAGATTGCCGCGGCCAATGGCCGCGGCAATCTTTTTGCGCTGCGCTCCTCAGGAAAAGGCCCCACGCTGCCGGACGATACCCTGCGGCAGAGTGGGGCGGTTTTCTGGCAAATGTTCAGCAGGGTCAAACCTTGGACTTTTTCCCAATGCGCCCAAACAGCTTCCACTTCATCCGGGTCCGATAGGTGCGCCGATAGTGCATGAAGATGGAGATGATAATGAAGCCGACACCCAAGCCCGCCAGGGAGTGGAGGCAGGGGGCCGCGTTGGCGGCGACCATCTCCGTATCCTGGAGCATCAGCCCCACGACCGTATAGTAGAGCGTGCCGCCGGGCAGCAGCGGAACGATGGAGGGATAGAGGAACACGGTGGACGGGTTCTTGGTGGTGACTGCCATAATTTCCGAGAAAATCGAGGCCGCCATAGCTGCCAGGAAGCAGGAGATGAACGGCTCCGGCGTGACCTGCAACAGCAGCAGATAGACGATTCTGGTCAGCGCGCCGCTGAGGCCCGCAATCAGCAGATACTTCCGTTCGATTCGGAACACAATGCCGAAGCCGAAGGAAGAGCAAAAAGAGCAAATGACCAATTTGATTGATTCCATCATGCGATCGTCCTCCCAAACAGATAAATACTCAGGATAAAGCCGCCTACGATTGCCATCGTCTCCAAAATGACCTTAAAGAACTCCACCAGACCGTTGATTTCATTCCCGCAAAGAATGTTCCGGAAGGAGTTTACCATGGAGATGCCGGGAATCACCATCATGCTGTTCACGATCATCACGGTATAGAGGTCGCTGGCCAGGCCGATTGCCTGCGCGCCGATGGCAATGCTGCCCACCACAAAGGTACAGAGGACGTTGAACACCACTTTGTTGAAGATGAGCCGCTTCAAATAAAGCCCCGCGAGGAACATCAGCACTGTATTGAACAGGACGACCACCAAGTCCCCCATGCTGCCGCCAAATACGCCGGTCAGACCGGCCATAGCCAGCAGGAAGCCCACCAGGAGCATTGGTTGGGAATAGCCCTTCGTGTTCACCGCCTCATTCAGCATCCCCTCCAGGGCTGCCGGTTCCGGCGGCTCTGCGCAGATTCGCCTGGACAGCTGGTTTAACCTGCTGAGGTTCTCCAGGTGGGTGTCGGTGCCGCTCCAGATGCACCGCTGCCCCATGGCCTTATTCCCCTCGGCATCCTTCATACACAGGCTGACATAACAGTTCAGTGAGAAAAAATGTACATCCTGGCAGCCGTAGGCGTCGCAGATGCGGTAGACGCTGTCGTCCAGCCGCTCCAGGTTCGCCCCGCTAACCAGCATCCGTTCGCTGAATTTCAGGATAAATTCAAGGAGCTGATTTAAATCGTTCATATACTGTTCCATCCTCTCTTGTAAAGATTTCCAGGCAAAGACATTATAGCAAACCTCACGCCCCTATACAAGCATGGCGGACAAATTTTCTTGAGGCCCTTTCGTTTTACAGAAACAGCTGAAATCATTCGGCTTTTTCAGTCGAAGAAGGGGGAAATTTAAAGTTCTCAAAGGAAATATGATAATTTTATTCCAGGTAAGAGAATTTTGAAATAATTGTAAAAATTTCCGAAACCCTCTTCCCAAATAGGGGGAAATGCAGTAAAATAGGCGTGGAATCATCAATATGTTCTCTGCCCGTCTGCGGAGAGGGAGAAAAGGAGCTGTCAGTATGGAAACACCCAAGTATAAACGAGTGCTTTTAAAAATCAGCGGCGAGGCGTTGGCTGGCACCAAACATTCCGGGTTGGACTTTGAAGTCATTGGCAATGTATGCGATGCGATTAAAAAGTGTGTTGACCTTGGCGTTCAGGTGGGCGTCGTCGTTGGCGGCGGCAACTTCTGGCGCGGCAAGAAGGACGGCGGCGAGAATATGCAGCGGGTTCGTGCGGACCACATGGGGATGTTGGCTACCACGATTAACGCGCTGGCTGTGGCCGATGTGCTGGAGCAGAAGCACGTAGAGGTGCGGGTGCAGACGGCCATTGCCATGCAGCAGATTGCGGAGACCTATGTGCATGACCGGGCGGTAAACCATCTGGAGCATGGCAGGGTGGTCATCTTTGCCTGCGGCAGCGGCTGCCCCTACTTCTCCACGGATACGGCGGCGGTGCTCCGCGCGGCGGAGATCGGCGCGGATGTGATCCTGCTGGCGAAGAACATTGACGGGGTCTATAATGCCGACCCGGCCAAGGATCCCACCGCCACGAAGTACGACGCCATTTCCTATGACGATGTGCTGGCCCAGCGCCTGGGCGTGATGGACTTTACGGCAACCTCCCTCTCCATGGACAACAGCATTCCCGTGCTGCTGTTCGCGCTGAAGGACCCGGAGAATATCGTCCGCGCCGTTATGGGTGAGAATATCGGCACAGTCGTCAGTTAAGACGGCCTGCATCGCATAAAAGGTTCGGGAAAAATTTCAAGAAAAGGAAGCATGGAGGTTTATTATGAAGGAATTTTCCAAAGAATATGATGTGAAAATGGGCAAGACCATCGAGTCCGTCAAGGGCGACTTCGGCTCTGTCCGCGCCGGCCGCGCCAACGCGCAGGTCCTGGACCGCATCACGGTGGACTACTACGGCACCGCGACCCCGCTGAACCAGGTGGCCGCCATCTCGTCCCCTGACCCCCGGCAGTTGGTCATCAAGCCCTGGGAGCGCAGTCTGCTCAAGCCCATTGAGAAGGCCATCAACACCTCCGACCTGGGCATCAACCCCCAGAATGACGGCAGCGTGATTCGTCTGGCCTTCCCCCAGCTCACCGAGGAGCGCCGTAAGGAGCTGACCAAGCAGGTGCGGAAATACGGAGAGGCCGGCAAGGTTGCCGTGCGCAACATCCGCCGAGACGCGATGGACAAAATCAAGGCCCAGAAGAAAAAGAGCGAAATCACGGAGGATGAGGCGAAGCTGCTGGAAAAGGAGCTGCAAACCATCACCGATGCGCGCTGCAAGGAAATCGACCAGCTGACGGCTGCCAAGGAAAAGGAATTGATGAGCGTCTGAGCCGGTTCTCAGGGGGCAGGAATCGTGCCTGCGCCTCCCGAAACCGCCCGGCGCACTTTTGCGAATGAAACGGCGGAACGCCGTTTCATTCCTTATTACCAGTGAATCATGTTTGGAGTGAAAGAGACGACATGGCACTTTTTCAGAAGGAAACAGCCCCGGCGCAGCCGGACTTTTCCAATTTGCCTCAGCATATCGCCATCATCATGGACGGCAACGGCAGGTGGGCGAAGCAGCGGGGGCTGCCCCGCACCGCGGGCCACGCCGCCGGGGCGGAGAATTTCCGCAAGGTCGCAACCTATGCAAAGGACATCGGCCTGCAGTATTTGACGGTATATGCGTTTTCCACAGAGAACTGGAAGCGCCCCCAGGAGGAAGTCAACTCCATCATGCGTCTGCTGAAAAAGTACCTGCTGGAGGCCATCGACCAGATGGAGCGGGACCGGGTCAAGATGCGCTTCTTTGGCGACCTGACCCCGCTGACGCCGGAGCTGCGCGAGCTGTGTCAGCGCACCCAGGAGATCTCCACCCATTATGACGGCTGCCAGGTCAATATCTGCCTGAACTACGGCGGACGGGATGAGCTGGTGCGGGCGATGAAGGCGTGGTATGCGGACTGCCAGGCCGGTCTGCGGGACCCGGAGGCGCTGACGGAGCAGGTGGTTTCCGACTATTTATTCTCAAAAGGGGTACCTGACCCGGATTTAATCATTCGACCCAGCGGAGAGCTGCGCACGTCCAACTTCCTGCTCTGGCAGTCAGCCTATTCCGAATATTATTTTACCGATGTGCTCTGGCCCGATTTTTCTACCGCTGAACTGGACAAAGCGATTGCCGCCTTCCAGAAGCGTTCCCGCCGATTTGGAGGTGTATGACCCATGCTGAGCCGGGTGTTAGTTGCTGTAGTTGGCATACCGCTGATTCTAATCGTACTGCTGTTCTGTCCGCCGGTCTGTCTGCCCATCGTGCTGTGTGTGCTGAATGTGCTGATCGTCTACGAACTGCTCTGGGCCACCGGTGCGCTGAAGCAGAAGCGCCTGGTCGTTTATGCGGCAATTTTGGCCATGTTTGTGCCCTTCTGGTACTACTTTGGCGGCAGCATGGTGGCGTTCGTGGTCGCAGTCTTCCTGTTCCTGACGCTGGTGGCGCTGGACGCTGTGACAAGCGCCGAGGACGTGACCTTTGAACAGATTTGTATGTCCTTCTTCGCCGGACTGGTGGTACCCATGATGCTGTCCGCGCTGGTGCTGATTGCCGATGAGGACTACTCCAACTTTTTGGTGGTGCTGCCCTTTATTTCCGCCTTTATCAGCGACGCCTTCGCTCTGTTCGCCGGAATGCTGTTCGGCAAGCACAAGCTGGCGCCGAAGCTCTCCCCCAAGAAAACCATCGAGGGCAGCCTGGGGGGCTTCGTGGGCGCCGTGCTGGGGTGTTTTGCCTACGGGCTGATTGTGGAGCTGGCCTTCGGCGGGGAGGCGGACTATTTCGTCCTGCTGCTGTACGGCCTGCTGGCCAGCCTGTTGGCCCAGCTGGGGGACCTGTTCTTCTCCTATATCAAGCGGGAGTATGGCATCAAGGATTACGGGAAGCTGCTGCCGGGGCACGGCGGCATTCTGGACCGCTTTGACAGCGTGATTTTCTGTGCCCCGTTTACCTTCATTATGGTACATTACCTGACCTTTTTCCAATTTTGAATTTGAAGAAAGTGTGACAGTATGAGGAAGATTTCCCTGCTGGGCGCTACAGGTTCAATCGGGCGGCAGTCGTTGGATGTGATTGCCGCCTGTGGAATGTCTGTGGCAGCCATCACGGCTAACAAAAGCGTGACACGGCTGGAGGAGCAGGCGCGTCAGTTCCGCCCCAGCCTGGCGGTGTGCATGGATGAGGCGGCGGCCGCCGACCTGCGGGTGCGCCTTGCGGATACGAATACCCGGGTGGCCTCCGGCATAGAAGGACTAGTGGAGGCGGCCACCCTGCCGGAGGCGGACTGCGTCATCACGGCGGTGGTGGGCAACGTCGGCCTCCGGCCTACCCTGGCGGCGATTCAGGAGAAGAAGCGCATCGCCCTGGCCAATAAGGAGACTCTGGTCTGCGGCGGCGAGCTGGTGATGAAGACGGCGCGGGAGTATGGCGCGGAAATCATCCCTGTGGACAGCGAGCATTCCGCCCTCTTTCAATGCCTTCAGGGCAGCCATGACCACGGAGAGCTGAAGCGGCTGATCCTCACCTGCTCCGGCGGGCCGTTCTTCGGTCAGAGCAGGGAGGAGCTGGCCGGCTACACCAAGGCCGACGCCCTGAAGCACCCTACCTGGAAGATGGGGGCGAAAATCACGGTGGACTGCGCCACTCTGATGAACAAGGGGCTGGAGTTCATCGAGGCCATGCGGCTTTACAGCGTCTCACCGGACCAGGTGGACATCGCGATTCACCGGCAGAGCATCGTCCACTCCCTGGTGGAGTTCCAGGACAATGCCATCCTGGCCCAGCTGGGGGTGCCGGATATGCGCCTTCCCATCGAATACGCATTGACCTACCCCGCCCGGAGCCCGGCGGTGGTGGAGCCGCTGGATCTGTTCTCCTGCCCGCCGCTGGAGTTCCACAGGCCGGACTATGACACCTTTACCTGCCTGAAGCTGGCCCTGCAATGTGCCCGGAAGCCGGGGACGCCCTGCGCCGTCCTGAGCGGCGCCAACGAAGCGGCGGTGGGCCTGTTTTTGGAGGACAAAATCAGGTTCCTGGAGATCGGCGAGCTGGTGCAGTACGCATTGGAGACGGTGCCGGAGGGCCCAGCCGACACATTGGAACAGATTATGGAGGCCGACCACGCCGCCCGGGAGGCGGTCTACAGTCGTATCCGTTGAGCGGCGGAATCGGAGGCACAATATAAACTGTAAAGCAAATTACCTTGTTGGTAAAATTGCGTGACGGGAGACAGTATGCTCTATATAATTTTGGCAATTTTGATGTTCGGGCTGCTGATTGCAGTCCATGAGTTTGGCCACTTTAGCGTGGCGAAGCTCTGCGGCGTCCGTGTCAATGAGTTCTCCATCGGCATGGGGCCGCTGCTCCTCCACAAGCAGGGGAAGGAGACGGAGTACTCCCTGCGGCTGCTGCCCATCGGCGGCTTCTGCGCCATGGAAGGGGAGGACGAAGCCAGCGACGACCCCAGGGCCTTTGGCAACGCAGCTGGATGGAAGCGGTTCCTCATTTTGGTTGCGGGCTCCGCCTTTAACTTCCTGCTGGGGCTGCTGATTATGCTGTGTGTATACTCCACGGTGCAGTCCTATGTGACGCCTCAGATTTCCGGCTTCATGGAGGGCAACCCCTGTGACAGCGAGGAATATTTGCAGGAGGGGGACATCATTTACTCCATCAATGGCAGCCGCATCCTGGTGTACAGCGATGTTACGATACTCCTCAGCCTGAACAGCGGGGATACGGTGGAGATGACAGTGCTTCGGGACGGCGAGAAAATCCACTTTGACGCCCTGCCCCTGGCCCTGCGGGAGTATACGGTGGACGGCGAGACCGTGACCAAATATGGGCTGTATTTTACCACTGCGGAGGCCGGACTATTGGACCGCATCCAGCTGGGCCTCGCGTCCACGGTGGACTGTGTGCGGCAGGTCTGGTGGAGCCTGAAAATGCTCATCAACGGCCAGGCCGGTTTCAGCGATTTGAGCGGCCCCATCGGCATTGTGGACAGCATGGCCCAGGTGGGGGAGGCGTCGGCGAGTACGGTCGACGCGTTGCTGAACCTGCTCTATTTTGCCGGGTTTATCGCCATCAACCTGGCGGTGATGAATCTGCTGCCCATTCCCGCACTGGACGGCGGGCGGGTGTTCTTCCTGCTGGTCAACGGTGTGCTGACGTTGGTGATTCACCGGCAGATCCCTGCAAAGTATGAGGGCATCGTTCACGCGGTGGGCATGGTGCTGCTGCTGACGCTGATGGTGGCGGTGGCGGTGCAGGACGTTTGGCGCATCGTTGCACAGTAGCGCGGACAAAGGAGAGAGAAAATGACGAAGCAAATCATGGTCGGCAGCGTCACGGTGGGCGGCGGCGCGCCGGTGGCCATTCAGTCCATGTGCTCCACCCATACAGACGATGTGGAGGCCACTGTGCAGCAGATTTTGCGACTGGAAGCTGCTGGTTGCGAGATCGTGCGGGTCGCCGTGCCTGACAAGGAATCTGCCTTTGCAGTTGATAAAATCAAGGAGCGCATCCACATTCCTCTGGTGGTGGACATTCACTTTGACTATAAGCTAGCCCTGGCCTGTATTGAGCGGGGGGCCGACAAGGTGCGTATCAACCCCGGCAACATCGGCGGGGAGGACCGGGTGAAGGCGGTGGCGGACGCCTGCCGCCAGCGGAATATCCCCATCCGCATCGGCGTAAACGGCGGCAGCCTGGAAAAAGACCTGCTGGCGAAGTACGGCAGGGTCTGCCCGGAGGCGCTGGTGGAGTCCGCCTTTGGCCACATCCGCCTGCTGAACAAGTTTGACTTTGATGACATCTGCATCAGCCTGAAGTCCTCCAACGTCCAAATCGCCATGGCTGCCTACCGCATGATGCATGAGCAGAGCGACTATCCCCTGCACCTGGGGGTCACCGAGGCGGGCACCCGTCAAATGGGCACCATCAAGTCCGCCATCGGCATCGGCGGCCTGTTGGCCCAGGGCATTGGCGACACCTTCCGGGTCACCCTGACTGCCGACCCGGTGGAGGAGGTCATCGTCGCCAAGCAGATTTTACAGGCGGCAGGTATCCGGCAGGACGGGCCGAACCTGATTTCCTGCCCCACCTGCGGCAGGACGCGCATCGACCTGATTCCGCTGGCGCAGGAGGTGGAGGCCCGTCTGCGGACGGTGCAGAAGCCCATCACGGTGGCGGTCATGGGCTGCGTGGTGAACGGTCCGGGCGAGGCCAGCGCCGCAGATGTGGGCATTGCCGGCGGCAACGGCTTCGGCTTCCTGTTCCAACACGGGGAAATCGTGAAAAAGGTGCCGGAGGACCAGCTGGTGGACGAGCTGTTCCGGCTGATCGATACCCTTTGATGCGTTCGGACGCCCGCTGAGGGCGGCATTTTCCAGGAAATGGTGAGGGGTTTGCTATGCCAGAGAGAACGAGTATCCCGCTGCTGAAGCTGTTCCCGCGCCTGTCGGTGCGGGGGCGGCTGCTGACAGCGGCCAGGGAATGTACAATTTCATCCGCAACGATTCACCAGGCCCGCCGATCCGTGGAGCTGGCAGTGGCCTTTCGGTCACCGCAAAGCCCGGACATTCAGCGGGCTTTAGAGCGTGCAATCATCAGCGCCTATGACCTGTCCGACGTGCTGCTGCAAACCGCTGCGGCGGAGCCGCAGCCTCAGGTGGAAGATGGGCTGCCGCCGGAAGCCGGCGCTGACATCCCGCTTCCGGAGGCGCCGCCGGAGGAAGCCGCGCCGCCCCCGCCGGATGAGCAGTTTGCTCCGGTGGAGGTGCCGGATGCGGACGCCTTCCCGGAGCGGGAAACACTGAAAAGCGAAAGCACTTCACAGATAATTACCTCCTCTGCAACCCACACGCCGCCCACCCGGGAGGAGAAGCTGCGCAAGGCGCTGGCGGCCCGCCCCGCCGTCGTGAAGGCGGGGAAGCGGATGAAGCGGACGGAGTCCGCCGCCCCCTCCGGGGGCCTGCTCTACGGGAAGGGGATTCGTGGCAACGTGATTCCCATGAGCGACCTGAGCCTTGACCTGGGGACGGTCTGCGTCTCCGGGCGCATCTTTCAGGACAACAGCCGCCAGCTGAAAAACCGGAACGCCTGGATTGTCAGCTTTGACATGACGGATGAGACGAACTCCGTCACCGTCTCCAAATTCCTGGAGCAAAAGCAGGCGGAGCCGCTGATGGAGGCGCTGAAAAAGACCCCCTGGGTGACGGTGGAGGGGAAGCTGAGCCTGTCCCACTACTCCGGGGACATCGAACTGAGCCCGTATGCCATCGCCCCCGCCCGGCCCCCGGAGCCGCGGGAGGACACGGCCCCGGAGAAGCGCTGTGAGCTGCATCTGCATACCCGATTCTCCACCATGGACGGCCTGACCGATGTAAAAGCGGTCATCAAGCAGGCCATCCAGTGGGGCCATAAGGCCATCGCCATCACCGATCACGGCGTGGCCCACGCCTTCCCGGACGCCCACAACGCTGCCGGGGGTAAAATCAAAATACTTTACGGCGTGGAAGCCTACTATGTGAACGACGTGGATGACCGGGTGGTGGTGCATGGCGACAGCACCGCCAGCCTGCTGGATGAAATCGTCTGCTTCGACCTGGAGACCACCGGCCTTTCCGCCCGGCGGGACACCATTACGGAGATCGGCGCGGTCAAAATCAAGAACGGCGAAATCATCGAGGAATATGACACCTTCGTCAATCCTGGGCGGCCCATCCCCCGGGAGGTGGTGGAGCTGACCAGCATCACGGACGATATGGTGCGGGACGCGCCCGGACAGGAGGAGGCGGTCAACGCCTTCCTGGATTGGGTGGGTGACCGGCCCATGGCCGCCCACAATGCGGATTTCGACATGGGCTTCCTACACACGGCCTGCCAGCGCATGGGGCGGGAGTTGAACAACACCTCCATTGACACCCTGGTTCTGGCCCAGAACCTGCTGCCCCGCCTCAATAAGTACAAGCTGGACGTGGTGGCGAAGGCGCTGAACCTGCCGGAGTTTCACCACCACCGGGCCTGCGACGACGGCCGCATGGTGGGCTACATGCTGCCCCCCTTCCACGATATGCTGAGGGACAAGGGGGTGGAGCGCATCGACCAAATCAACGGCGCCATGCGCGACCTGCGGAAAACCGGCAAGCGCAAGCAGAAGCCCCGCCATCTCATCGTGCTGGCGAAGAATAACAGCGGCCTGCGGAACCTGTACAAGCTGATTTCCCTGTCCCACCTGGAGCATTACGCCTACAAGCGCCCCATCATGCCCAAGAGCCTGATTGAGGAGAACCGGGAGGGGCTGATTATCGGCTCCGCCTGCGAGGCGGGGGAGCTGTTCCAGGCGGTGGTGGCCCACAAGGATTGGAACGAGCTGAAACGAATCGCCTCCTGGTATGATTTTTTGGAGATTCAGCCCATCTGCAACAACCGCTTTATGATTGGGGCGGGGACGGCCCGGGACGATGAGGAACTGCGGGACTTCAACCGCACCATTGTGCGCCTGGCGAAGGAGCTGGGGAAGCCCTGCTGCGCCACGGGAGACGTACACTTCCTGAACCCAGAGGATGAGATTTTCCGCCATATCCTGCTGAACGCCAACGGCTTCAGCGATGCGGACAAGGACCTGCCCATTTACTTTAAAACGACGGACGAAATGCTGGAGGAGTTTGCCTACCTGGGGGAGGAGGATTGCCGGAAGGTGGTCATCGACGACCCGGACCGCATCCAGCGGATGTGCGACCGCATTGCGCCGCTGCCCCACGGCCTCTATGCCCCGTCCCTGAAGGACTCCGACAAGGAGCTGGAATACCTGGTCTACAAGAAGGCCCATGAGCTGTACGGGGAAACGCTGCCCCAAATCGTGCAGGACCGCATCGACCTGGAGCTGCCAGGCATCATCCAGCGGAACTATGACGTGATTTATATGTCCGCCCAGAAGCTGGTGAAGAACTCCCTGGACCACGGCTACCTGGTGGGCTCCCGGGGCAGCGTGGGCTCCTCCATTGTAGCCTTCCTCTCCGGCATCACTGAGGTGAACGCACTGAAGCCCCACTACCGCTGCCCGAACTGCAAGTATTCTGACTTTACAGTGGACGAGGAGGTCTACGGCTGCGGCGCGGACCTGCCGGATAAGAACTGCCCCGTCTGCGGGACGCCGCTGGACAAGGACGGTTTCAACATCCCCTTTGAGACCTTCCTGGGCTATGGCGGCACCAAGGTGCCGGACATCGACCTGAACTTCTCCGGGGAGTACCAGGCCAAGGCCCACCGCTACACCTATGAGCTGTTCGGCAAGAACCATGTGTTCAAGGCGGGCACAGTGGGTACCGTGGCGGATAAGACCGCCTACGGCTATGTGCTGAAATACATGGAGCAGCGGGGGAGGACGGCCAGCCATGCGGAGATGCAGCGCCTGGCCAACGGCTGCGTGAACATCAAGCGCACCACCGGCCAGCACCCCGGCGGCATGGTGGTCATCCCCGGCGACCAGGAGATTTACGACTTCTGCCCGGTGCAGCACCCGGCGGACGACCCCAATTCGGACATGATTACCACCCACTTTGAATATCATTCCATGGAGTCCAACCTGCTGAAGCTGGATATGCTGGGCCACGATGACCCCACCATGATCCGGATGCTCCAGGACGAGACGGGCATCGACCCCACGAAGATCCCCCTGGACGACCAGGACACCATGTCCATCTTCTGCTCCTCCCGAGTGCTGGGGTATGAGGACGACCCCATCCTCGGCCCCACCGGAGCCTGCGCCATTCCGGAATTCGGCACCGGCTTCACCCGGCAGATGCTGATTGACACCCAACCGAAGAATTTCAGCACCCTGCTGCGGCTGTCCGGCTTTTCCCACGGCACGGACGTGTGGCTGGGCAACGCGAAAGATCTGATCACCAGCGGCACTGCCACGGTTACTCAGGCCATCGGCTGCCGGGACGACATCATGCTGTACCTGATTTCCAAGGGCATCGACCCGCTGCGCTCCTTCAAAATGATGGAGGCCGTCCGAAAGGGCGTCATTCACAAGGGCAAGTCCTGGCCGGAGGGCATCGAGGAGGAGATGCGGGCCCACGACGTGCCGGAGTGGTACATCGAGTCCTGCCGGAAAATCAAGTACCTGTTCCCCAAGGGCCACGCGGTGGCCTATGTGATGATGGCCTTCCGCATCGCCTGGTTCAAGGTGCATCGGCCCCTGGCCTTCTATTCGGCCTATTTCAGCGTTCGGGCTAAGGCGGTGGACGCCACCTGTATGTTCCTGGGCAAGGAGAAGGTCCTGGAGAAGATGAACGAGCTGAAAGCGAAGGAAAAGCCCACCGACGTGGAGGAGAAGGAGCTGGTGACGCTGGAGGTCTGCTATGAGTTCTACCTCCGGGGCTTCAAGTTCCTGAAAATGGACCTGACCAAATGCCAGGCCACCCGCTATGTGGTGGACTGGGAGGAGAATGCGCTGATGCCGCCCTTCTGCTCCATCCCCGGCCTGGGGGAGGCCGCCGCCACCGCCACGGTGGAGGCCATCGCGGCCCGGAACGGCGTGCCCTTCGTCTCCGTTGAGGAGGTGGAGAGCACCTGCAACAAGCTGTCCGCCACCCACCTGGAGCAGCTAAAGTACATGGGGGCGCTGGACGGCCTGCCGGACACCAGCCAAATCACCCTGTTTTGAACGTTCAGGAGAGACTATGAATCAGGAAGAGAAAACCTTACTGGAGCTGGTTCACGAGCTCCAGGCCATCGCCTCCGCCGGGCTGCTCTACTCCAGGGACCGGTTTGACCAGGAACGGTTCGCCCGCGTGCGGGATATTGCGGCGGAGCTGACCAGCAGCGAGACGGGGCTGCCCCTTGCGCAAATCCAGACGCTGTTTGAAGAAAACGACGGCTATCAGACGCCGAAAACCAGCACCCGCGCCGCCATGTTCAACGGCAGGGGAGAGGTGCTGCTGGTGCGGGACTATGACGGCCTCTGGACGCTGCCCGGCGGCTGGTGCGACTTTGACCAGACCGTCTCCTCCAATGTGGTCAAGGAGGCATGGGAGGAGGCGGGGCTGACGGTGGAGCCGTGGCGTCTGGTGTGCGTCCACGACAACCGAAGGCGCAACAACCCCCACTCCTTCTTCCACAGCCTGCAATATTTCGTGCTGTGCCGCGTGCTGGGGGGCAGCTTCCGGCCCAATTCTGAGACGACGGAGAGCGGCTACTTCCCGCTGGACACCCTGCCGGAGCTGAACCTCCACAAGACCACGCCGGAGCAGCTCCGGCTGTGCTGGGAGGCCCAAAACGCTGCCCATTGGGAGACGCAGTTCGACTGAGTATCCGAAAGCACCGCACATTGCCGGAGTGCCGGATGGAACCAGCCGCTGGATTTGTGAAATTCGGCGGTTGACAGCGGCTGTTTTTCATGGTAGTGTATTAGCGTGCTAAAGTGACAGGAGAGGGATGAGAGGATGAACTATATTCCGAACACGCCGGAGGGCACCCGGGACCGGATGCTGGGGGAGTGCCGGGAGCTGCGCCAGGTGCAGTCGGCGCTGACCAAGCTCTACCGCAGGCGGGGTTACAGCGAGATTATGACCCCAGAGGTGGAGTTTTACGACGTATTCTGCCGGGGCGGCTGCGCCCTGCCCCAGGAATCCATGCTGAAAATCATTGACCGCAGCGGCAAAATCCTGGTGCTGCGCCCGGAGGGCACCACCCCCATTGCCCGGGTGGCTGCCACCAAGCTGAAGGACACCATCCTGCCCCGGCGGTTTTATTACAACGAGACGGTTTACCGCTCCAGCACGGAGAACAAGGACGAGCGGGGCGAACTGACCCAGTGCGGCGTGGAGCTGATCGGCGCGGCGGGGATGAAGGCCGACCTGGAGGTGATTGCCGCCGCGGTGGACTCCCTGCGGGTCTGCGGTGTGGAGCACTTCCATATCGAGCTGGGCCACGCCGGCATTTTCAGCGCCTTTGCCGAGGGGATGCACCTGGACGAGGACGAGCTGGAGCAGGTGCGCAGCCTCATCGAGGGCAAGAGCTTTGCCGCATTGAATGACTTTTTGAAGGATTACCGCCACCAGCCGGGGGCCAAGGCCATGAACCGGCTGGCCTACCTGTTCGGTGGGCCGGAGGTGCTGGACGAGGCGGAGCGCCTCCTGGGGAAGTCCAGCGCCACGCTGGATTACCTGCGGGAGCTCTATGAAATGCTGGTGGCCGCCGGGTACGGGGACTATATCCGCTTCGACCTGGGCATGGTGCATCGGCTGAACTTCTACACCGGCGTGATTTTCCGGGGCTATGTCCAGGGAGCCGGGGAGGAAGTGCT
Organism: Clostridiales bacterium; assembly: GCA_021205455.1. GTDB lineage: Bacteria > Bacillota > Clostridia > Oscillospirales > Oscillospiraceae > Onthomonas. The sequence goes on along the minus strand of JAJPXL010000019.1, from coordinate 10,660 downwards.
GTCCGGCGGACGCTATGACAACCTGGTGGAGGCCTTTGGCCGTCCGGCCCAGGCCACCGGCTTTACGGTGAACGTGGACGTGGTGGCCGGCTGCCTGCCCCGGGTGGAGCTTCCCGCCGTGGACACCGTGATTCACTACGAACCGGCGCTGCTGGCTAAGGCCCTGGCGCTGGTGGATTCCCTGCCGGAGGGCTCCTGTGAGCTGTCCCCCTCCAGCCGGCTGGAGGGTACCATGAACCTGGCCCGGGAAAAGGGCATCCGCCGGGTCGTCATCCTGGACGAGGATGGACAGCGGGAGGTGGAAGTATGAGCGAGAATCGGCTGCGCATCGCCCTGACCAAGGGCCGCCTGCAGGATCAGTCCGTGGCCCTGTTTGAACGGGTGGGGCTGGACTGCACCCCCATCCGGAATCCGGGCCGTCGGCTCATTCACGCCGTCCCCAACTATCCGCTGGATGCGGTGCTGTCCAAAGCGCCGGACGTCATCACCTATGTGCAGCACGGCACCTGCGACCTGGGCATCACCGGCAAGGATACCATCATGGAAAAGGGCGGCAGCTTTTATGAGGTGCTGGACCTGGGCTTCGGCAAGTGCCGGTTTGCCCTGGCGGTGAAGGAGGGAACCGACTTTTACGGCACCTACAAGCACCGCCGCATCGCCTCCAAGTACCCCAACGTGACGAAGGCATTCTTCGCCGGGAAGGGGATGGATGTGGACATCATCAAAATCGAGGGCAGCGTGGAGCTGGCCCCCATCCTGGGGCTGGCGGACGGCATTGTGGACATCGTGGAGACCGGAGCCACTCTGAAGGCCAACGGCCTGGTGCCCATCGAGGATGTGGCTCAAATCTCAGCCCGGCTGATTGTCAATACGGCCAGCATGAAGCTGTACAAGAATGAAATTCTGGACTTTATTGCCAAACTGGAAGCGGAACTGGAGGAGAAGTAAATGCTGCCAATCGTAAAAGCGGACGGAACGGCGGAGCTGGCGCTGATCGAGCGGCTCCGCTCCCGTGCGGCCCAGGCGGGGGAGGAGATCAACCGCACCGCCGCCGCCGTCATGGAGGATGTGCAGGTCAATGGCTATGAGGCCGTGCGCAGATATTCCCTGCAATTTGACAAGGCGGAGCCGCGGGAGTTCTCCCAGGCGGAGTTACAGGCGGCCTATGACGGCTGCGACCCGGCGCTGATTCAGGCCATGGAGCACGCCGCCGCCAACATTCGGGATTATAATGAACACCTGCTGGCCAAGACCATGGAGTGGGTCAGCCCGGACGGCGGCTGTGTTGGGCGCATTGTGCGGGGGCTGACCCGTGTGGGCATCTATGTGCCCGGCGGCACGGCGGCCTATCCCTCTTCGGTGCTGATGAACGCGGTACCCGCCAAAGTGGCCGGTGTGGAGGAAATTGTCATGGTGACGCCTCCCACCAGCAACCTGAACCAGGCCGTCCTGGCGGCGGCCAAAATCGCGGGCGTGGACCGGGTCATCGGTGTGGGCGGTACCCAGGCGGTGGCGGCCCTGACCTACGGCGCAGGCTTCATCCCAAGGGTGGACAAGCTGGTTGGCCCCGGCAACGCCTATGTGGCGGCGGCCAAGCGCATGGCCTATGGCACGTTGGATATTGACATGGTGGCGGGCCCCTCTGAGGTGCTGGTGCTGGCGGACGAAACGGCGAACCCCAAATTTGTGGCGGCGGACCTGATGAGCCAGGCGGAGCATGACCCCATGGCCTCGGCTATGCTCATCACCACCAGCATGACGCTGGCGGAGGCGGTGGACCGGGAAATCGTTCGCCAAATGGCCTCCCTCAGCCGGAAGGACATCATGGAGGCGTCCTTCCGGGACTTCGGCGCGGCCATCGTCTGCGACACGATGGAGCGGGCGGCGGAGCTGGCCAACCTGGAAGCGCCGGAGCACCTGGAAATCTGCACGGAAAACCCCAGAGCGGTGCTGCCCCTCATCAAAAACGCGGGGGCCGTGTTCCTGGGCAGCTGGGCGCCGGAGCCTTTGGGGGACTACCTGGCGGGCCCCGACCATGTGCTGCCCACCAGCGGCACGGCGAGGTTCTTCTCCCCCCTCAGCGTAGATTCCTTCCTGAAAACCATGTCGGTGCTGGAGTTCTCCAGGGAAACCCTGGAGCCGATGCACGAGGAGGTGGAGACGTTCGCCCAGGCGGAGCATCTGACCGCCCACGCCAACGCCATCCATGTCCGCTTCGAGGACCAGTGACCGGCTGAAAGGAGGGGCTGACCATGGGCTATATCGCTGTGGTTGACTACAACGTTGGAAACTTAATGAGCGTGAACAACGCCATGCAGTACCTGGGCTTTGCCACCAGGGTGACGGCGGACAGGCGGGAGCTGGAGCTGGCGGACGGCATTATCCTCCCCGGCGTCGGAGCCTTCCCGGACGCAGCAGAGCAGCTCCGGCAGACGGGGCTGATGGACGCGCTCCGTCAGGAGAGCAAACGGAAGCCCATCCTGGGGATCTGCCTGGGGATGCAGCTGCTGTTCGAGCGGGGGACCGAGGTGCGGCCCTGTGAGGGGCTGGGCCTGGTGCCCGGCAGCGTGGAGCGGATAGAGACGGCGTACAAGCTGCCCCACATCGGCTGGAACAGCCTCCGCTATCCCAACCCCTCCCCGCTGTTTGACGGGCTGCCGGAGGAGATTTACGTTTACTTCGTCCACTCCTTCTGGGGGAAGGCGGCTGACCCCAAAACCGTCATCGCCACAACGGACTACGGTACCACGGTGACGGCGGCGGTGCAGAACGGCCTGGTGTTCGGCACCCAGTTCCACCCGGAGAAGTCCGGCGATATTGGCCTTGCCATGCTGAAGAACTTTGGAGGGCTGACGAAATGATCATTGAACCTGCCATTGACTTAAAGGAGCAGAAGGTCGTCCGCCTCCACAGGGGGGACTTTGCCACCGTTCATCAGGTGGCGGAGGACCCGGTGGCGGTGGCGCAGGAATACGCCGCCGCAGGCGCCAGGGTGATCCACATGGTAGACCTGGACGGCGCCCGCAGCGGTCAGCGGGTCAACAGCGCAATCGTCCGGCGGGTCATTCAGAAGACCGGCCTGCTGGTGGAGCTGGGGGGCGGCATCCGCAGCATGGCGGATTTGCAGGAGCTGGACGCGCTGGGCGTGTGGCGCTTCGTCATCGGCTCGGCGGCGGTGTCCCACCCGGAATTTGTGGCGGAGGCGGTGAACGCCTACGGCCCCCGCATCGCGGTGGGGGTGGACGCCAAAAACGGCGAGGTGAAAACCGCCGGTTGGGAGGTGGGCAGCGGCCTGCACTACCTGACCTTTGCCCGGCAGATGGAGGCCATTGGGGTGCAAACCCTGATTTTTACGGACATTGACACCGATGGAATGCTGTCCGGCCCCTCTTTCCAGGCGCTGGAGGAGCTGCAAAGGGCTACTACTTGTCAGATTGTAGCCTCCGGCGGCGTCCATAACAACGAGGATATTCGGGCGCTGGCCGCCATGGGGCTGTACGGGGCCATCATCGGCAAGGCCTACTATGTGGGCACCATCGACCTGGCGGAGGCCGTCGCGGACGGCGGCAGCCAGGCCCGGCCCTGACGGGAGGATGCTATGTTAGCGAAACGAATTATTCCCTGCCTGGACGTGCGGGACGGACGGGTGGTCAAGGGCGTCAACTTTGTCAACATTCGGGACGCCGGGGACCCGGTGGAGCTCGCCACCTATTACTCCGACCAGGGGGCAGATGAAATCGTCTTTCTGGACATTACGGCCACCTATGAGGCCAGAAAAACCGTGGCGGATGTGGTGCGCCGGACGGTGCAGAGGGTGTTTGTGCCGGTGACGGTGGGGGGCGGCATCCGCACGCTGGAGGACTTCCAGGAGCTGCTCCGGGCCGGGGCGGACAAAATCAGCGTCAATTCCGCCGCGGTGAAGGACCCCACCCTGATTTCCAGGGCAGCGGAGCGCTTTGGCAGCCAGTGCGTGGTGTTGGCCATTGACGCCCGCCACCGCCCGGAGGGCGGCTATGAGGTGGTGGTGGCCGGTGGGCGTACACCCACGGGGCTGGACGCCGTGGCCTGGGCAAAGCAGGGCGAAGCCCTGGGCGCGGGGGAGATTCTCCTGACCAGCATGGACGCGGACGGCACGAAGCAGGGCTTTGACCTGGAGATGACGAAGGCCATCACCGATGCGGTCAGCATCCCCGTAATCGCCTCCGGCGGCTGCGGCTCGCTGGCGCATTTTGCGGAGGTGTTCCGGGAAGCGGATGCGGACGCGGCCCTGGCGGCCTCGCTGTTCCACTACGGCGAGTTGACGGTACCCCAGGTAAAAGCCTATCTCCGGCAGGAGGGCATTCCTGTGCGAACAGGGGAGGGGAGCATATGATTGAGACGAAAGACCTCTTTCAGAAATCCGAGCTGATTCCGGTCATCATTCAGGACAGAAAAACGAAGGACATCCTGATGTTGGGCTTCACCAACGCGGAGGCCTATGAGTTGACGCTGAAAACCCACACCGCCTGGTTCTGGAGCCGCAGCCGCCAAACCCTGTGGAACAAGGGGGAGAGCAGCGGCCACTACCTCTATGTGAAGAAGATGGTGACCGACTGCGACACGGACACCCTGCTCTACCTCTGCGACCCGGTGGGGCCCACCTGCCACACCGGAGCCAGGAGCTGCTTCTTTAACGACATTTGGGAGGATACAGAATGATGCGCGTACAGGAGGCCGTAAACAGCCAGTATCAGGTGGCATTGGCCCGGAAGGGCGGGGGAGACCCGAAATCCTACACCTGTTACCTGTACCGGCAGGGCCTGGACAAGATTTTGAAAAAGTGCGGCGAGGAGACCTTTGAAGCAGTCATCGCGGCCAAGGGCGACGACGAAGGGGACACCGTGGGCGAGCTGAACGACGTGCTGTACCACCTGACGGTGCTGCTCTGCGCCATGGACGTTCCGCTGGACGATGTGATGGAGCAGCTGAACATCCGCTGCGCCTCGGAGGGCAAGACGCTGGATGAGCTGTCCCAGGTGATTCTGGCGCGCAGCGTCCAGAAGGAAGGGGATTCCTACACGGCGTACCTGTTCCACGAGGGGCTGGATAAAATCCTGAAAAAAGTGGGCGAAGCGTGCAGCCTGCTGCTGATTGCGGCCAAAAACGGAGATGCGGAGGGCGTCGCCTACGAGGCGGCAGATTTGCTCTATCATCTGCTGGCGATGATGCTCTGCAAGGGTATTTCCATGGACGCCCTGGCGGACGAACTGGAGCGCCGCAGCGAAACGACCGGGAATTTAAAACAGTTCCGGCAGACGAATTTGAACACCTGAGCCGCCGCTTGCGGAGCATCAAAACAGAAAAAGAGGACAGGAACCTTGATCGGGGTTCCTGCCCTCTTTCTGTTTTTGATGAAACCAGGTTCAGCGCCCTTCCCGCATCTGCGCGAAGCAGTTGCTGCAATAAACGGGGCGGTCGCTCTTCGGCTCAAACGGCACGCGGGCTTCGCCGCCGCACTTGGCGCAGACAGCGGTGAAGAACTGACGGGGCGCACGGGCGGAATTCTTCCGTGCATCGCGGCAGGCCTTGCAGCGCTGGGGCTCGTTCTGGAAGCCGTGCTCCGCATAGAACTCCTGCTCACCGGCGGTGAACACGAACTCATTGCCACATTCCTTGCAGACTAAGGTCTTATCTTCGAACATACTGATACCCTCTCTTTTCTGACATTTTGCGTCCTTCTGGACAGAATTTATGCGGTCAGCTTTCGCTGAGAACGCCTGGGGAGAACTCATCAGGGAACACTTCCTGCGTACACGCTGGATGGCGTTGTCCACAGATTTTTGAGAGCGTCCAACCTGACTTGCGATTTCCGAATAGGAAAGGCCACTAAGATAGAGGTCAAGCACCTTTGCTTCGAAACCGGATAGCCTGCCGTAGAGGGAGGTTATCTTTTCTTCCAGCGTCTCACGGGAAATCAGTTGATCTTCCGGATCAACCACCTGCATAGTGGAAAGCTGAATCTGCGCGTCTAAAAGAGGGGTTTCGATGGGAACGGAATCGTTGAGTGGGGTGTGCTGTTTCCCAGCCGCGCTGCGCACAGCGGAAAACAAGCGGTTTCTAATGCAAATTTCTGCAAAGCTCTGGAACGGAGCGCCACGGGAGGCGTCATAATCCCGCACAGCGTAGATGAGGCCCAGCATACCTTCCTGGATCAGGTCCTCCGTGTCCCCGCCCATCAGGAACAGCGGGCGGGAAAGACGGGTGACCAGCCGCTCATAGCGAAGCACCAGGGCCTCCTCTGCGGCGCGATCGCCATCCTGTGCCGACGCACAAAGCGCTTCATCAGGAAGCCCGGAATAATCAAAAGCCATGATCACGCTCCCATGCGGCGAAACAGTTTGTTTGCAGATATTTCCATAGCAATAAGTATACCAGCTTTTTGAAAGAAGTCAAGGAGAAAATGGGCGAAATTGCAAAATTTTTCTAAAAAATTTCCATAAGCCGAAATTAGTGCGCATAACAGCCCGATTTTGCCGTATTTTTTCACTTTTCCTCCATACCTCGCAATCCTGCCCCGCATATGGCGCGTAAAGCGCCGGCGGGCAGACGGGGTGTGCTGCTGATAAAATGGACCGTTTTGTGCGGGAAAACCGCTCAAACAGCGGAATAGCTGCACGGTTTCCCACCTTTTTCGGAGAGCAGGACGCCCAATTATTGCACCGATGGTTCCTTAGCTGTTTCGCCTGATTCCTGTAAGGAGTGGAAGATGCGCCCCAGCATAACCACGGCGGCAATGGCCAGCACGAACTCAGCAACCAGCTGGGCGTAGGCTAGGCCGTACAGCGGCCAGAGCTGATTCAGGATGATCAGGGCGGGAATCTCCAGCACCACCTTGCGCAGAATGGCGAACACCAGCGCGTTGCGCCCCATCCCGCAGGCCTGGAACACGCCCACAGCCAAAAAGTCCAGCCCCAGGAAGGGCATTGCCAGCGACATCCCCCGCAGGAACACTTCGCCGTAGGCGACGACGGACTCGTTCTCCATAAACAGGCTGATCAGCGGGCCGCCGCCCAGGAGGCAGATGGCTGTGCCGACTACCATCATCGCCAGCGAGATGCCCCCTGCAAAGAGGACGACCTGCTTCATGCGGCGGTACCCCTTGCTGGCATAATTGTAGCTGACCAGGGGCATAATGCCCTGGGAGACGCCCATCGCCACATACATGGGCACCATGGCGATTTTGTGGGCGATGCCCATGGCGGAGACGGCGTCCGCACCATAAACGGCGGTGAAGTTGTTGAGGACGGTCATGCCGGTGACGTTCAGCAGGTTCTGGATGGCTGCCGGGATGCCGACGCCGCAAATCTGCAGGAAGATGCGGCTGTTCCACTGCAAATCTTTGGGGGAGACGCTGACGAAGGTTTTACCCCGCCGGACGAACAGCAGGACGAAGAAGTACAGGCACGCTACGCAGTTGGACAGGAAGGTGGCCAGTCCGGCCCCTGCCGCCCCCATATTGAGGCCCCATGGCAGGATAAAGATGGGGTCCAGGACGATATTCAGCAGGCAGCCGCTCATGGTGCCGATGCTGGCGTTCATCGCCGCCCCTTCCGAACGAACCATGTTCGCCAGGACGACGTTGAGAATCGCGGGGGCCGCGCCGCAGGTGACAGTCCAGAACATATAGTTGGCCGTTGCGGTCCAGGTGTCGGCGTCCGCACCGAGGAGGCTCATCAGCGGAGTTTTCAGCGCCGTGCAGCCAACGGAGAGCAGCAGGCTGCAAAACAGCGCACAGTAAAAGCCCAGCGCAGAGGTGCGGCGGACGGTATCGTAGTCTTTGCAGCCCAGGGAACGGCTCATCAGGCTGGAGCTGCCCACGCCGAACAGGTTGTTCAGTGCGTTGAAGGCCAGCAGCACCGGCGAGGCCAGGGTAACGGCCGCCGTAGCCACCGGGTCGTTGAGCATACCCACGAAGTAGGTGTCGGCCAGACTGTAGAGCACCATCACCAGGGAGCTGGCTACCGTGGGGACGGCCATTTTTACCACGGCGTTCGGTACTGGCGTCCGTTCAAAGAGTTCCAGTTTCTGCTGCTCGGTCATTGCTGCCATGTTGGTCGAAATCTCCTTTACGATTTTTTTACATCATTATACATCGAATGAAAGAAAGTATCAAGCGTTGAGTGGCAAATTGGGGAGTTACTTTTGTTGCAGGGAACCGCTGCGGAAGGAGGGGCTGGAACAGAAAACTTAAGCAATTCTTAAGAATCATACACCTTGAATCTTAAAAGTATCACTGCTAAAATAGTGGCCACACGTTCAGGATAAACAACGAATATCATTGCATCAAGGTGATATAAAATGAGATTTCGTGAATCTTTTCGGCAAAAATCGCGGAAAGCTGCCGCCTGGCTGTCTAGCCATCCCCTTTCCATCGCGGTAGCGTACGCCATGTTCTATTTCCCCATGTTTTTTTACCTGGAGCATCGGACGGTGACGGAGTACCACGTCATTCACTGCGCGCTGGACGATGCGCTGCCCTATTGCGCTGCGTTCGCAGTGCCCTATGTGAGCTGGTTCCTGCTGATTCCGGGAATGCTGCTCTACTTTTTGAAGCGGGAGCCGAGGTGCTACTATGAGCTTTGCTGGCTGCTGTTCGGCGGCATGACGGTCAGCCTGCTGTTCTATCTTGTCTTTCCCAACTGCATCTATCTGCGTCAGCCGGTCAGCGGGGACGGCCTCTGCAATCAGCTTGTTTTGTTCATACGGATGGTGGATACGCCCACTAATGTGTGCCCGTCCATCCATGTGGCCAGCACAGTGGCGGTGATGACGGAGGCCGGGCGTTCGGAGCGGCTTCGCCCCCGCCGCTGGCTGCGGTGTGGGCTTTGGCTGTTGGGGGTCAGCATCTGCCTGGCGACGGTTTTGCTGGACCAGCATTCCGTAGTGGATGTTGTGTGCGGCGTTGCGCTGACGATGGTGCTGAGCAATGTCATGGAGCTGTGGCTTCAGCGGCGCAGCCTGCGCGATGTAAGCCCCCGAAAACCGGTACGCCGCGCGGAATGAATTTTCCGGCGGAAGGGACCTCGCTCCCTGCGGCATTTGACACACGTTTTGTGCAGCTGCCCCAGAGAGGGAGGTTCCTTTTTGTCCGTGCCGAATAGCAGAAAATTTGGAAAAATTGAGTAGGGCGCTTTTTTTCTGGCACACAAAGTGTTATAATGCCATCAGAATCATAAAACCGGCGCTCCACCGGGAGGGCAGGGTTCATTTAGGAGGCAATCCCTATGTTAAATGAGAAAATGGTAGAGCTGGGCACCGCCCGCTCCATCATCCGTGAACTATTTGAATACGGCAATCAGCGGGCCGCTATTGTTGGACGGGAAAATGTGTTTGACTTTTCCCTGGGCAATCCCAGCGTACCCGCGCCGCCCAGCGTCAATGAGACTATCGTGGATTTGGTGCAGAGCAGCGACCCTGTCCTGCTCCACGGCTACACCAGTGCGCCGGGCGCGCAGGATGTGCGGGACACCATTGCAGCTTCCATCAACCGCCGCCAGGGAACCAGCTTCTCCGGAAAGAACCTGTACATGACCTGCGGCGCTGCGGCTTCCCTGACCTGCGCCCTGAACGGCCTGTGCCTTCCTGGGGACGAGGCAATCGTGATTGCGCCCTTTTTCCCGGAATACCAGGTGTTCATTGAGCACACCGGCGCCAAAATGGTGCTGGTGCCCGCTGACACGACGGCGTTCCAAATCGACTTTACGGCGCTGGAGGAGCGCATCAGCGAAAAGACCAAGTGCCTCATTGTCAACTCCCCCAACAACCCCTGCGGTGTGGTCTATTCTGAGGAGACGATTCAAACGTTGGCTCAGCTGCTTCGGGCCAAGGAGCGGGCCTACGGTCATCCCATCTATCTGATTTCCGATGAGCCGTATCGGGAAATCGTGTTTGACGGCGCGTTTGTCCCCTATCTGACCAAGTATTATGATGATACGCTGGTGTGCTACTCCTATTCCAAGAGCCTGTCCCTCCCCGGCGAGCGGATCGGTTATGTGCTGGTGCCCGATGAATGCGCGGATGCCGAACTGGTCTTTGCCGCAGTTTCCGGCGCGGGCCGGGCGCTGGGCTATGTCTGCGCCCCCAGCCTGCTTCAGCGGGTGGTGGCCCGCTGCTGTGAGGACACTTCCGATCTGTCCGTTTACGCCGAGAACCGCCGCCTGCTGCTGGGCGGCTTCCGGGAGATGGGCATCGACTGCGTGACCCCCGGCGGCACCTTCTACGCCTTCCCCAAGACGCTGGAGCCGGACGATGTGGCCTTCGCGGAAAAGGCCAAGAGCCTGGACCTGCTGGTGGTGCCGGGCAGCGGCTTCGGCTGCCCCGGGTTTGTCCGCGTTGCCTATTGCGTGCCGACGGAGCAAATCCGCCGTTCGCTGCCGGTGTTCCGCAAGCTGGCGGAGCTATATGAGAAGTAAGGTTTGACGCATCGGAGCCCTCCGAATCAGTGCGAAGGCGTTGGTTCGGAGGGCTCTTAGCGGTTGAGCGACCTTGGGAAGGCGGGGGCAATAGCTGGCAAGGCGGCCTTTTGACACCCACGGCCGCGTGGAGAAAACCGCCGGAAAAAGTCTCAAAAGCCGTTGACAAACGGCAAAACCTGTGGTAAATTATCAGTCGTTGCGGCGAG
>JAJPXL010000089.1 GCA_021205455.1 Clostridiales bacterium | reverse complement strand
CGGTAGACGCTGGCGACGATTTAACTAATGGTATACTCCGTCACCTTCCGCTCCTGACCGCCGAAGGTACCCGTCTGGATGGAGGGCAGCCCGATGGCGCTCTGGCGGGTGTGGTGGGTGATGGTGTAGGCCACCATCGCCACGCCGCACTCCTGGGCGGCCTGATGGGCGATGGCGGTCTTGCCGATGCCCGGAGGGCCCATCAGCAGGAGCGGGCGCTGGGACAGGACGGGAATCACCCAGTCCCCATACTCGTCCCTGGCCAGATAGGCCCGGATGGAATGCTTCAGTTGTTCTTTTGCCTGTTTGATGTTCATAGCCTGTGTTACCCTCTGTCTATTCAAAATCAAAGTGACTCATTCAGTGGATGGGGCGGCCTCGTCCCGCAGATAGCGCAGCATCCGCTGCCCCTTCGCAAAGTCAAGGTCAACGGAGACGGCGTCTGCCCGCCGGAATCCCAGCCTCGTCAATACCGTCCTACAGAATGTGCAGCTCTTCCGGCCCCAGCACCAGCTTGATGGCCCAGGGGGGAACCTCCCGGTCGGTGTAGTCGTCCTCAAAAAAGACGAACGCCGTCTCATAGGCCGGTTTCCGCTGAGGATAGTCGCCAAATCCGTCGGTAAAGTAGAGCAGCCCCGTCAACTCCCGCAGCTGGCCTTGGGCAAGCAGCCTGTCCACATAGGCGAAGGCGGGGCGGAAGTCCGTGCCGCCGTACCCCTTCACGGTGAAGGAGTCCACGAACCGGTCAAACTCAGCAGGGGAGTGGAGGACGGTGTCCATCTGTACCGCGGCGTCCGCCTGGATGATGTGCAGGTTCATATGCTGGAAGAAGGCGTCCTGATGGTGGAGAATGGCCTGCGTCTCCCCCAGAAACGCCTCGATGACCCCATCGGAGCAGGAGTCCGACGTGTCAATCACAATGACGAAGTCCTGAATCTTCTGGCTCTCCTGATACTCCAGCGGCTCAATCAGGGGAATGTCGCCGTACAGCTCCAGCCCGTAGGCATAGAACGCATAGTCGAAGCTGTCCGGGTCCACCTTCATCTCCTCCCGCAGGGAGACGAACCGCCGCAGGAATCGGGCGTAGTCGTACCGCTCCCGATTCTCCACCCGAATGGTTTTCAGCAGGCCCTCGGCCTCCGTGCCATGCTCTGCAAAAAAGGTCTCCAGATTGGTCTGGGTTTTCTGGTCGATGTGTTTCCACTTGCCCTCGATTTCCTGGCGCTGGGCTTCCAGTTGGCGGCGGTCGCCCTCTCCGGAGGCATCGCCGTCCTGTTCCTGCTCCTGCTGCTCCTGGTTGGGGTCCTTGGGCCAGAACTGGTGGTCATCCCGGAAGAACTCCTGCCGGATGCGCAGCTGCTCCTCATAGGAGACGTGCCAGCGGGAGAGGGAGCGGTAGACCGCCTCGGCGGTCAGCACCTTGGCGTCCTCATGGAGGCGGTCATACATCTCCTCCCGAAAGGCGGACTGCATCAGGTTGACCGCCCGGTTATCGATGCCGTCCAGCACGTTTTCCGCGGCAATGTCACAGGCCATGTCCCACAGATCTGGATCACGGTCGCCCCGGTTCAGCTCGTGGCGAAACATACAGTGCAGCACCATATGGAGGTAGTACCGGTTCAGCAGCACCAAATCCTCCTGGTAGAGCTTCATCAGGAAGGTGGGGTTGTAGAGGATGTTGACGCCGTCGGTGCCCACACGGGCGGTGTTCAGGTTCATCTGATACCCCAGGCCGGAGAGGGCGATGTCCAGGAAGCGCATGGAGAGGTAGAGGTCATTCCGTGCGCTGGTCAGGATGGCCTCCCCGATGCGGGTCAGTTTTTCCTTGTTTTCGTGCATAACCGCTCCTTATCGTGCGCTGCGGCAAAAAAACGCGTTCGGGTTACCGACGCCGCAGCGTTACAGGTCAAAGGATTTATCCGCGCCGGAGGCTGTCCCGCCTCCAGCGGCGTCCAGCAGACGGGAGACGAACCGGACGTTCCCCGCCTGCTCCGCCGCGTCCAGCATGGCGTCCAGCTGTGTCCGCCCCAGCTTATCGGCGGACAGCAGGAAGTCCAGCCCGACCAAGTCGTCCGCCCGCAGCAGCACCTGGGCCACAACGGCGGGATGCTCCAGCAGGAAGGCCCAGTATTCCGCTTCCGGCCCCGGGCGAAGGTCGCGGGGGCTGCGTAGCCGGTCCAGCGCCAGCTCCGCAGCCAGCTCCGGCGGGTCGTCCCGCTTGCACTCGTAAAAATAGGTGTCGTAGAGGAGGAAGTCGATGTCCCTGTCGCTGAAGCAGCCCCGATACAGCCCGCCGGAGCCGTAGGTGACGGCCCGGAACTGTCGGGCGGGAATCAGCTCGTCATATTCGTAGGAGTATTCCGGCAGCACCATGGTGACGGCACCCTGGTCGTCCCGGGCGGTGACCCGAACGACCCCCTCGATCTCATCAAGCAGCGCCCCGGCGTTCAGCCCAATGCGGAAGGACAGCCGCTCCAGCGCGAAGCAGTTCATCAGCATTCGGCCGCCAATGGCGGTGACGCTGTCCGGCAGGTCCAGCGCCTGCAAGTGGGTGCAGTTGTAGAAGCAGCAGCGGCCCAGGTTCTCCACCGCTGCGGGGAGCCTGACCCGTTCCAGGCCGCGGCACTCCGCGAACGCATAGGCGGGCAGGGCGCGGATGCCGTCCGGCAGCTCCAGGTGGGTCAGGCTACCGCAGCCCTCAAAGGTTCGCTCCCCCAGCTCGGTCAGGCTCTGGGGCAGCTCCAGCCGAGGCAGGGCGCGGCAGGAGGCGAAGCAGCGCTCCCCCAGGGCGCGCACCGTCTCCGGCAGGTGAACTCGTTTCAGGGTGTCGTTATACCGGGCTGTGGCCTTCGGCGGCTGGGCCTGCAGGAGGCGCATCCCCTCGCCGGGGGCAGCTTCCTCCAGGCTTGTTCCGCCGAAACAGCCGCTCCCCAGCCGGGTGACGGGGCAGCCGTCAATGGCGGCGGGCAGCGTCAGCGTAGAGTCCATACCAACGCAGCGCAAAACCTCGGCCTCCCCTTGATGCAGCCTGTAATAAATCGTCCATGCCATCCGCCATCGTCCCCTTCTGCTTCACAGCTTTCTATTATAGCGGAAATCGGGCCGCAGCACAATGGAAAATTGAAAAAGAATCCAAAAAAGCAGCACGGCCGCCGTGATTGACGGCGTCCGTGCTGCGAGTTTACTGAGCGGAATCTCCTGTAAAGGTGATTTCCTTGCTGGTGGAGACGATGTTGATATAGGTCTTGCCGATGCCCAGGGAAAGCTCCTCCCCCTGGGTGGTGGTGAAGGTGAAGATGTCGGAATAGCTGTCCTTTGACCACAGAATGGGGATGTACTTGCCGTTGCAGGCGTAGTAGCCCTGGCCGCTGCCCACCAGCGTCACGTCCAGCCGCCCGTAGGAATCCCCCTCGATCTGGGAGATGGCGGTCTGAATGACGATCACGTTGGTCACGCCGATGGCCTCGCCGGTCTGCTCGCCCACATAGTCCATGGAGTAGCTCGTCCCGGACTCGGTATACACATCGGTGATGGTGTAAAGCTGGGTGTCCTCATTGTAGGTGAAGATGTTGGTCTTGTACCCGGAGAAGGGGACGGTGATGCTGCTGGCCGGGGAGCCGCCCTCCGGCGTTCCGTCCTCTACAAAGGTGTGGGTGTGGGTGGTGAGGTAGTCCTCCTCATGGGACATATCGTAGCCAGAGGAGTTGTCGATCCACTCCTGCAGGGTATCGGAGTCCAGGTACAGGGTGTGCTCCGTGGAGTACCCGGCGCTCAGGCGGGCCTGGTCGCGGTAGAACACGCCGGAGCCGATGCCGAGGCTGTCCACCTCCAGCAGCGAGGTTTCCTCCAGCACATTGTAGGCCCTGCCGCTGCCGCCGGCGTGGATGAGGACGCCGTCCAGCGCGTAGGCCAGCCAGACGAAGTAGGGGCGGGTGGAGCGGATGGAGCCCAGCTTGCCCACATCGGTGACATCCTGGAAGACCGCCATGATTCTGGTGACGCCGCCCTCCTCCGGAATCTCATAGTAGAGGTCGGCCTGGGAGTTGCCGGACTGGGGCATTGCCTTGCGCAGGGTGTTCATCATCACGGCGTAAGGGCGATTGTTGGAGATGTCCTCCTCCGTGCCCTCGCCGGTCAGGGGGTTGATAAAGGCGTAATCAGCCTCGACCTCCGGCTCCAGCTCAGAGGAGACTTCTGACACGGCCTCCGGCTCAACCTCAGAGACCGATTCTTCCGGCGCTGTGGAGGAAGAAGCAGGCTCCACATTTTTCTGACAGGCAGACAGCGAAAAGACCGTTGCCAGGGCCAGCAGAAGGCAGAATAGCTTTTTCATTTCTCTTGCGTCCTCTCTCAATAAAATAGTTCCGGGGAGACTCCGAAACGCGAGCGCAGGCGAAAATTGTAGGAGTGCAAGGATATTACCGCTCATTGGTTCGGCAGTTCCCGAATGACTGGCAATATTGTACACTATGGCGCGGCAATCTGTCAAGTAAAAGCTCGAAACTGCGTCTGCCTGCGGTCTCGAAACTGCGTCTGCCTGCGGCGATTCCGTCCAGATGCTCCGGTGCCGGAGGAAAGACGGTTGAAAAGCAGGAAATACCATGGTAAAATAAATAGAACGACTGACACAGTTCTACGCCTTCCGGCGTGAGCGGGAGGGATGAAAATGCCAAAGCTGCTGCTCTTCTCCCACAGCGGGCTGTCAGACGAGGATGCCAACGGCCGCACCATGAAGGCGCTGCTGCGGGCCTGGGCGCCCGGGGAGCTGGCCGAGTTCTATTGCGACGTACAGCCGCCGGACTTCACCGCCGCCGCGCATTATTTCCGGGTCACGGACATCGAAATGCTGAAGGCGTTCTTCGGGAAACGGGTGCAGCCCGTCATGGCGGCGTCTGATACCCCTTCACACGCCGCCGCGAAGGGGCGTCCGGCCCCCAGGATTCCCGGCTGGCTAAAGCGGCAAAAGTACAACTTTGCCTTTAAGTGGGCGCGGGAGTATCTGTGGATGCTCAGCCCGTGGGGGCATCAACGGCTCCGCGACTGGATACGGGCGTTTGACCCGGACGCCATCCTGTACATGGTGGGGGAGAGCCTCTTTATGGACAGGCTGGTCCTGGATGTGGCGGAAGCGTCCGGGAAGCCCCTGATTTTATACCACGGCGAGGCGTTCCGCATCATTGACCTGAATAAGCGGAAGGGGTTGGAGCGGGCGTACTATCAGGCGGCGGAGGAGCGCTACGGGCAGCTGGTCGGTCGGGCGGCCCTCATCCTTTACCATTCCGAGTTTCTGCGGCAGGCCTATGAAGCGCGGTACCCGTCGCGTGCGCGTGGGTTGGTGGCCTACAACGGCGGAGTCTGCGATTATCAGGATTACGTCAGCCATACCCCTTTAAAGCTGACCTACTTTGGCAACTTGGGCGTTGGTCGGGTGCCGTCGCTGCTGCAGCTGGCCGATGTCCTTGCGGAAATCGACAGCACCTTAAAAATCGACGTCTATGGTACGGCGGTGGAGGCGGACGCCGCGCTGCTGCGGGAGCGAGCAAATGTGGACTATCACGGATTTGTTTCGTCTCAGGCGCTGCATGAGGTGATAGAGCAATCGGATATCTTGCTCCATGTGGAGAGCTTTGATGTCCGCCTGGTCGATAAATTGAAGTACGCCTTTTCCACAAAGCTGGCACAGTGCCTGTGCGCGGGGCGCTGCCTCCTGTCCTATGCGCCGGAGGGGACCGCTTCAACGCAATATCTGCTGTCGGAGCAGGCGGCCGCTGTTGCGACCGACCTGCGGGAGCTGCGGCAGGTGCTGACGGAGGTTGTCACGCATGAGGAAATCCGCTTGGCGTAAGCCCGCCTCGTCTTTGCAGCCGCGCAGAGGAACCACAGGGCGGAGGCCACATCGCAGCGGGTGAAGGCTGAAATCACGGCTGTTCTGAACGAAGCAGCTGATACGCGCCCGCTGAACGGGGAAGGAGTGGACAGATGACCGCAAAGCTGCCTTCTCTGCGGGGATTGTCAGGGGATGCGCTCCTTTTGACCTTTATCCGGCTGGTGACCATGGCGCTGAGCTTTGCCGTCACCAGGCTGCTCTCCCAGCAGCTGACGGTGTACGACTACGGAACCTATTCCCAAATTCTGCTGATCGTCTCCACCGTGTCGTCGCTGGCCATCCTTGGCATGGCGGACGGCGTCAATTATTTCTTTTGCAGCGAAGGGGACAGCGGTCAGCGGGAATCCTATATCGCGACGCTTTATCTGGCGCAGTGCATCATCAGCGCTGTCAGCGGCTGCCTGGTCATGGTGTTCAGCGCACCCATCGCCGTGGGTCTGGGCAATGACGAGGTGAAGCGGTACCTGGTCTATGCGGCGGTTTTGCCGCTGCTGCAAAATTTGCTGTCCATGACCCAGGTTTTAATCGTATCCATCGGCAAAGCGCGGCTGCTTGCCCTGCGCAATCTGGCGGTTTCCCTCATCCGGCTGTGCGTTGTGCTGCTGATGATCGCGTGGACGCAGAGTATTGGGATGCTCCTGCTCGCCACGGTGCTGCTGGATGCCGGTCAGCTGCTGTTTTTCCTCTGGACCTTGTGCAAAAGCGGAAGCGTGATTCGCCTGAGCAAGGCGAACTTCCGCCTGCTGCCCCGCATTATGGCGTACACCCTGCCCATGGCCGTGTTTACGCTGCTCAGCACCGTCAACCGGGACTGCGACAAATATGTGATTGTAGCGCTGACGGGCACGGAGACCCTGGCGGTCTATGCCAACGCGTCGAAGATGCTGCCCTTTGACATTGTGCTGACCTCGTTTTCCACCGTGATGCTGCCCGCGCTGACGAAGCGCATCGCAGAAGGGAAGCGGCGGGACGCGCTCCGCCTGTATCAACGCTTCTTTGAAATCGTCTACGGCTCCACGGCGGTCATGGTCTGCGCCGCCCTGGTCGTCTCGCCGCAGCTGATGGAGCTGCTTTATACGGAAAAGTACCTGAGCGGCTATTCCATCTTTGTGGTTTACATTGCGGTGGATTTCGTTCGGGTCACAAATATCACGCTGGTTTTGAGTGCGGCGGGGAGGACGAAGCCGCTGATGCTCCTTGCCATCGGTTCCGCAGCTGCCAATTTGGGGCTGGACGTGCTGCTGTTTTCCTGTTTGGGCACCATCGGGCCCGCCGTGGCGACCCTGGCCGTCACAGGGGTAACCGGCCTCCTAATGATGCAGTTGAGCGCGAAAGAGCTGGGCGGCAGCACCTTCGACCTCTTTGACGCGCCCTTCTTGGCGCGGTTTGCGGCGGCGAACGCTGTCCTGTCAGCCGTGCTCCTTGCCCTGCGCGTCCGAATGGAACAGGCGGGGGTATCCGATTGGCTGACGCTCCTCCTGCTCTGCGCCGCGTATGGCCTGGCAATGTGCGCACTGTACGGAAGGCGGATCCTGCGGGATTTACGGGACATCAGTAGCGTTTCACAGGGGAGGGCGGAGAGATGAATATTCTGGTGACGGGTGCAAAGGGCTTTGTCGGGCGGAATCTCTGCGCCTCGCTGCGGAACCTGCAAGAGGGCAAAGACCGGACGCGGCAGCTCCGGATTGATGAGATTTTGGAATACGATGTGGACACCGACCCGCCCCTGCTGGACGGCTTCTGCCGGAAAGCAGACTTCGTCCTTCACCTGGCCGGGGTCAACCGGCCCAGGGATGCCGCCGACTATCTGCCGGGCAATTTCGGCTTTACGTCCGTTTTGCTTGAAACGCTGAAGAAGCATGGCAACCCCTGCCCGGTGATGCTGGCCTCCTCCGTTCAGGCTGCATTGATTGGACGCTACGCTGGCTCGGCGTATGGCGCATCGAAATTGGCGGCGGAAGAGCTGCTGCTCCGGTATGCGGATGAGACCGGCGCCAGGGCGCTGGTTTATCGCCTCCCAAACCTGTTTGGCAAATGGTGCCGCCCCAACTACAATTCTGTGGTGGCCACCTTCTGCGACAGGATTGCAAATGAATTGCCCTTTACAGTTGATGACCCTGATACAGAGCTGACGCTGCTCTATATCGACGATTTGCTGGACGGTCTGCTGGACGCCCTGGAGGGACGGGAGCAGCGCTGTGAATATGAAGGGCTGACGGCTGTTCCTGCGCCGCATGGCCGCTACTGCTACATTCCAACGGTGCATCGAATCAGGTTGGGCGAACTTGCGGCGCTGCTGCAAACCTTTCACGACCAGCCGCGAACCCTGATGCTGCCGGAGCTTCCGAAGGGCTCCTTTGCCGGGAAGCTGTATGCGGCCTATCTGTCCTACCTGCCCAAAGAAAAAATCGCCTTCCCCCTGAAAACGAATGTGGACGAACGGGGCGGCTTTACCGAGCTGCTGAAAACGCCCAGCGGCGGACAATTCAACGTGTGCGTTTCCCGCCCGGGCCGCACCAGGGGCGAGCATTGGCATCACAGCAAATGGGAGATTTTCCTCGTGGTGGCCGGTCACGGCCTGATTCGGGAGCGGAACATCTGGTCAGATGAGGTGCTGGAATTTGAGGTGTCCGGGGAGCAGCTGACGGCAGTCCATATGCTGCCTGGTTGCACGCACAGCATCATCAATCTATCCCAGACGGAAAACCTGGTGACGGTGATGTGGGCCAGTGAAGTGTTTGACCCGCAGCACCCGGACACCTTTTCAGAGCCGGTGGAGGTGGAGTAAATGGGATGTAAATTGGATTACACAGACGTTACCTTCCGGCAGGACGGCAGGTTAAAGCTGCTGATTATCGTGGGTACGCGGCCTGAAATCATCCGCCTGTCGGAGGTCATCCGGAAATGCCGGAGGTACTTTGACACCCTCCTGGCCCACACCGGACAGAACTATGATTACAACCTTAGCGGCATCTTTTTCCGCGACCTGAAGCTGGATGCGCCGGAGGTCTATATGGACGCGGTGGGGGAGGACCTGGGGGCCACCATCGGCAACATCATCAACTGCTCCTACAAGCTGATGGCGCAGGCCAGGCCGGACGCCCTGCTGATTCTGGGGGACACCAACTCCTGCCTGTCGGCCATCGCGGCAAAACGCCTGCACATTCCCATCTTTCACATGGAGGCGGGGAACCGCTGCAAGGACGAATGCCTGCCGGAGGAGACGAACCGGCGCATTGTGGATATCATCTCCGACGTGAATCTGGCCTACTCGGAGCAAGCGCGGCAGTATCTGTACGAGTGCGGCCTGCCCAAAGAGCGCACCTTTGCGACCGGCTCCCCCATGGCGGAGGTGCTGCGCCGCAGCCTGCCGGACATCGAGGGCAGCGACATCCACGCCCGCCTGAGGCTGGAAAAGGGCAAATACATCCTGCTCTCAGCCCATCGGGAGGAGAATCTTGACACGGAGCGGAATTTCCGTTCCCTGTTTACCGCAATCAACGCGCTGGCGGAACGCTATGACCTGCCTATTTTGTACTCCTGCCACCCCCGCGCAAAGAAGCGACTGGAGGTCACCGGTTTTCCGCTGGACCGGCGAGTGATTCCCCACGAGCCGCTGGGCTTCCATGATTACAACTGCCTGCAAATGAACGCCTTCGCCGTCGTGTCGGACAGCGGGACGATGCCGGAGGAGGCCAGCTTCTTCGCGTCCATCGGGCGGCCCTTCCCGGCGGTCTGTATCCGCACCTCCACGGAGCGGCCCGAGGCCATGGAGCGGGGCTGCTTCGTGCTGGCGGGCATTGAGACGGCATCGCTGCTCCAGGGCGTGGAGACGGCGGTGCAGCTGCACCGGGACGGCGCCTATGGAACGCCTGTGCCGGACTACCAGGAGGAATCCGTATCCACCAGGGTGGTGAAAATCATCCAGTCCTACACCGCCATCGTGGACCGTCTGGTCTGGCGGAAGGAGCAGCCCAGGTAAAGGCTGCGCAGCCGGAAGGGAGGAGCTGAATGAAACCAATGGATGCAGCACCGGCAAGGTGTGTTACAATCGGGGACTTTTGGAACATTTTCGTCCGCCACGTGTGGACAATCGTTCTGGTCGCGCCCGTGGCCGTTGCGCTCGTGTTTGCGGCTGTGCAGCTGGCCATTCCACCGCTGTACGCCTCAACGGCAACGCTATACATTCTGCATCAGGATGAGGAGGTTGGCGCCGCAAGCACAGCCTCGGATTTTTCGCTGGCGCTCAATGTGGTCAATGACTGCACCTACCTGCTCAAGAGCCATGCGGTTTTGGATGAGGTGATTGACGAGCTGCAGCTGACAGTGGACTATGAGGAGCTATATGATCGGGTTTCCACTGCGAATCCTGATGACACCCGAATTTTAGAGGTGACGGTTCAGGCGGAGACGCCGGAGCTTGCAAAGGAAATCGTAGACGTACTGTGTGAAATCGGCCAGGAAAAAATCACGGACGCCATGGGCTTCCAGCAGGTCCACTTTTTTGAAAAGGGCACCCTGGACAGCGAACCAAGCAATCGAATCAGCGCCGCGTACTACCTGCTGATTGGCATGATTGCCTCGGTGCTGGTTTACTCGGCCTTCCTGATTGCATTTCTGCTGAGGGACAGAATCGACACGGCGGAGGACGTTCAGCAATATCTGGGGCTGGACATTCTGGGGGAGATTCCCAACGCAGACAGGGCGGCGCGGAAAGCCAACAGATTTGGCCGCAAGAGGGGGGATGAGGCGCGATGAACTGTGCAACGCTAACGCTGACGGAGCGGGACAGCACCCTTTTGCAGGAAGCGTACCATGCCCTTTGCGCCAACCTGCTGTTTTCCAATCAGGAGTGTACGGTGATTGCCGTCACAAGCTGTGAGAAAGGGGAGGGGAAAACCACCGTCTGTCTCAACCTCGCCAAAAACCTGGCGGAGCTGGGGAAACGTGTGCTTGTCATGGATGCGGATTTGAGAAGCTCCGTGATGGCGGACAGGAACGCCTCGCTCAGTGCGGCAGTGGGGCTAAGTGAGCTTTTGAACGGACAATGTTCGCTGGATGATTGCCTGTACACAACGCAGCATCAGAAGCTACAGCTCCTGTTTGCCGGAAAACGCCCGCCCAACCCGATGGAGCTTTTGAACGGGAACCGGTTCCGTGTGCTGATGACGGAGCTGCGGAATCAGTATGATTATGTCCTGGTTGATACGCCTCCGTTCGGGGCGATGTTTGATGCGGCGGTGATTGCCGCCCATTGTGACGGTGCGATTCTGGTGATTGGGGACAGGTCTGTGGGCCGCAAGCGGGCGCAGGCCGTAGTGGCCCAGCTGGAGAAGTGCTGCAAACTCCTGGGCGTTGTCCGGAACCATACCGGAAAAGGGCGGAATTTTCGAGCCGGAGCAGCGCATTTAGCAGATTGACGGCAAAAAGAGCCGTCCCTTTGTCTGCCTCTGTCGCCGCACAGGCATCTTTACAGGCCTGCGCAAAAATGGTATAATGACTGTGTGACAAGGAAACACGACAGCGTCCGGTGTAAGGAGGACCTTTCAAGTGGAAATCGAACGCAAATTTTGGATAGACCAATTCCCGGATTTACCCTGCCTGGTACACAAAAGGACAGAGCAGGGCTATCTGAGCATCACGCCCTTCGAGGTGCGCATCCGTAAAAGTGAGGACTGCGCCACGGGGCAATGCACCTATCGCCTGACCATTAAGAGCCAGGGCGACCTGGCCCGGCATGAGGTGGAGACATCCCTGGAGGCGCAGCAGTATGAGGAGCTGAAAGGGCTGCTGGATCGGCCCATGATTTGCAAGGATTATCGGGCTTACAGGCTGGAGGACGGGTATACGCTGGAATGCTCCATCGTGGATGGGGGCGTTTTCTCCTATGCGGAGGTGGAGTTTCCCTCTGAGGAGGCGGCAGCGGCCTGGCAGCCGCTGCCCTTCCTGGGTCGGGAGACCACCTATGAAAAGGGGTTCAAGATGCACAGCTACTGGCTTCACCGCACAGTGCCGGGAGGAAAATCAGAGTAAATGAAACACAGCGTGAAAGGTATCTGCGCCCTGCTGGCCCTGCTGCTGACTGTGGGGCTGGCGGGTTGCGGAGAGCAGACGGAAAGCGCCCGCACCATTGCAGTGGTGACGGACGGCGGCTCCCTCCAGGACGGCTCGTACAACCAGGCGGTATACGAGGGCGTTCAGGCATGGTGCGAAGAAGCAGGCTATGAGGTTGCCTGCTATGTGCCGGAGGGCACCGCCACAGAGGATCTGTATAACAGCATGGACCAGGCCTATGAGGACGGCGTCCGGGTGCTTGTGGTGGCGGGCAGCAGCTTTGAGCAGCCGGTTTATGAGATGCAATCGGCGCACAGCAGCCTTCAAATCCTGCTGCTGGATGGGGAGCCCCATGACATTGACTACAACTATGAGACGGCGGAAAATGTACACTGCGTCCTCTTTCAGGAGGAGCAGGCCGGATTTTTAGCCGGATATGTCGCCGTGGCGGAAGGGTACCGGCGTCTGGGCTTCGTGGGCGGCGTACAGCTGACCGGGGTGATTCAGTACCTGTACGGCTTCCTGCAGGGGGCCGACCAGGCGGCTTATGAGCTGCGGCTGGAGGAGGGCGACGTGACGGTTCGCTATACCTACTCCGACACCTTTGACGCCAGTGACAGCCTGGAAAGCACCTGTGAAAAGTGGTACGGCAAAGGCGTCGGCGTAATCTTCTCCGCCTGCGGCGACGGCGTGGAAAATGTACTCAGCGCAGCGGCGGCCAGCGACAAAAAGGTGATTCTCTCCGACTTCTCCCGTCAGGGCGACCAGGTTTTTATCTCCGCTGTAAAGCGGTTTGACACGGCCATTGCGCTGGCGCTGGACAGCCTGGAGAAAAACGACTGGGAGTGGGGGACCGCGGCGGCGGGCCAAACGACCACCGTAGGGCTGGCGGAGGGCTGTATGGGCCTGGATGTGACGGAAGAGGACTGGCCGTTCACCGGGATGAGCTATGATGACTATGCCCTGCTGGTGCAGGACATCATTGACGGCTATATCGTCATTTCTGACAGCATCAGCGAGGCGCCCACCCTGCGGGTGGTATCTGCCAACAAGAGCTGAACCGCCGCCTGTGCGACGGACAACGAAAAGCAGGAGAAGCTGTCAGTCCGGGAGCGCATTGTGCGCCGCCGGACGCAAAAGAAGAAACGGGGCTGCGGTTGCAGCCCCGTTTTCTTTTGGGTATTTGTTCTCAGGTCAGGACGCCTTCAGGCGCAGCCATTCCGAATCGTACAGGTCCAGAATGTCCTGCGGCAGATTGGTGTACACCTCCGTCAGGTTCATAGTCTCCTGGGAGGGGTAGGCGATTTCGCTGCTTTTCAGCTCATCCGACAGCAGCTCCTTGGCGGCGCTCTCCGGCGTGGAGTAGTAGATATACTCCGCGTTGGCGGCAGAGGACTCCGGGTCACACATGAAGTTGATGAAGGCCAGGGCGTTCTCCACATTGTCGGCGTCCTTGGGGATGCACATGGCGTCCACATAGTAGTTGGTGCCCTCTTCCGGGATGAAGAAGGCCAGGTCAGGATTCTCCTCCATCATGGTGATGGCGTCGCCTGCGTAGTAGGGGCCGACCGCCGCCTCTCCGGCCTCCATCTTGTCAAAAATCTGGTCCATCACATAGGCCTGCACCAGGGGCTTCTGCTCTATCAGCTTGTCCACAGCCTCCACAATCTCGTCCTCGCTGGTGGTGTTGTAGGAGTAGCCCAGCAGCTTCAGGGCGATACCGATGGCGTCCCGGCTGTTGTCAAACATCAGGATTTGACCGGACAGGTCCTCATCCCACAGGATGTCCCAGCTGGTGGGCTCATAGTCCACCATGGTGGTGTTGTACACGATGCCCACCACGCCCCACATATAGGGCACGGAATAGGCGTTGTCCGGGTCGTACTCCAGGCCCTTGTAGTCCTCATCGATATACTCGTAGTTGGGAATCTGGTCAAAGTCCAGCTCCAGCAGCATATCCTCCTCGATCATGCGGGAAATCATATAGTCGGACGGAATGATGACATCGTAGCCGCCGGAACCGCTTTTCAGGGTGGCGTACAGGGATTCATTATCAGAGTAGGTGGAGTAGTTGACCTTGATGCCGGTCTCCTCTTCAAACTGGTCCAGCAAATCCTCGTCCATATATTCGCCCCAGTTGTAGACGTTGACCTCGCCGTTGCTCTCGCTGCCGGAGCTGCCGCAGGCGGTCAGGGGCAGGCACAGCGTCAGAGCGGTGCCAAAGGCAATCAGTTGCTTTTTGTTCATGGAAGTGCCCTCCTTTTGTTCTCTCTTGGTTTTCTTTAATTCTTCTGCCGTAGCTCGGCTTCCCGTCTGGCGGCCGCCCGCTCCTGCTGGGCGGAGCGGATATTCACAATGGCCAGCAGGCTCAGCACCACCGCAAACATCAGCGTGGACAGCGCGTTGATTTCCGGGCTGATGCGCTTGCGGGTCATGGAATAAATCTCCATGGCCAGGGTGGAGGTGTTGGAGCCAGCGGTGAAGTAGGAAATCACAAAGTCGTCAACGCTCATGGTGAAGGCCATGATGGCCCCGTTCACCACGCCGGGCTGAATCTCCGGCAGCACCACCTTGGTGAACGCCTGCCAGGGGGTGGCCCCCAAGTCCAGGGCAGCCTCCTCGATGTTTGGGTCGCATTGCCGCAGCTTGGGCATGACCGACAAAATCACATAGGGGATGTCAAAGGTGATGTGGGCCAGCAAGAGCGTACCGAATCCCATCTTCAGTTCTGTACCCGTCACGCTGCCAAGGGTGCTGTTGAATACGCCGATGGCAAAGACGAACAGCAGCATCAGGCTGACGCCGGTGATGATGTCCGCATTGGTCATGGGGATGTTGTTGACGGCCATACAGACCGAGCGGGGACGTTTCCTCATGTTGAAGAAGCCGATGGCTGCCATCGTCCCCAAAATCGTGGAAACAATCATGGCCAGGACGGAGACCTCCAGGGTCGTGAACAGCGCGCTCAAAATCCGGCTGTCCTCAAACAAGTCCTGGTACCACTCCAGGGAGAAGCCGGTCCAAACCGTCCGGCTCTTGGAGGAGTTGAAGGAGAATACGATCAGCACCACAATGGGCGCGTACAGGAACACCGCCGTCAGCAGCAGGGCCAGACGGGAAAATACACCATTCTTTTTCAATAGATTGCCGTCTCCTCTCCCTCACCGAAGTGGTTCATAATTGCCATCATCACCAGGACGATCACCATCATCACAAGGCTGATGGCGGAGCCGAGGTACGGGTTATAGGCGCTGCCGTAGAACTGGGTTTGAATCAGGTCGCCCAGCAGCAGTGTCATGCCGCCGCCCAGCAGGGAGGAGATGGCAAAGGTGGATACGGACGGGATAAACACCATGGTGATGCCGGACAGCACCCCGGGCAGGCTCAGCGGGAAGATGACCCGGCTGAACACCTGGACGCCGCTGGCGCCCAAGTCCTCCGCGGCCTCTACCACGCTGGGGTCGATTTTTTCAATGACGGTGGTGATGGGCATAATCATGAAGGGCAGGTAGTTGTATACCATGCCCAGCACAACGGCTCCGGGTGTGTTTATCATATGAAAATATGCAATATCTGTGCCAAAAATCCGGTTAATCAGGTCAAAGAACCCAATATTTTGCAGGAATGTGTTGATGATGCCGGTGTTCTCCAGCAGGCTCATCCAGGCGTAGGTGCGCAGCAGGAAGTTCATCCACATGGGCAGCATGATCAGCACCATGGCGATGCGCCGGACGTTGGCGCTTTCCCGGGAAATCCAGTAGGCCACCGGATAGCCGATCAGCAGGCAAATCAGGGTGGCAATCAGCGCCAGCCGGAAGGAGGTCAGGAACACAGGCCAATACTGGGTCATGGTTTTGAAGTTTTCCAGGGAAAAGCCGCCGTCACGGGTGGTGAAGGCATAGCCCACCACCAAAAGCAGCGGAACGATGACGAATATCGCCATCCAGACCACATAGGGAACGGCGAGGAGCTTCTTTTTCATCTGCCCTCACCTCAATTCTTGTGCATGACCTGGATGTTCTCCGGCTCCACGGACAGGCCCAGACGGGTGCCCACATCATAGGCGTGGGTGTTCTGCACCTTCCATGCAAAGCCGTCCGCCGCCCGTATCATCATCTCGTAGTAGATGCCCTTAAAGACGATGTTCTCCACCGTTCCGGCGATTTGCCCCTCCTCCGGTCCGGAAATCAACAGATCCTCAGGGCGCACCACCACATCCACCCGTTCCCGCCGGGCGAAACCGTGGTCAACACAGTCAAAGGTGCGGCCGCTGAAGGTGACCTTATAGTCCTCCTCCATAATGGCGTCCACAATATTGCTCTCACCGATAAAGTTCGCCACAAAGGCGTTCTTCGGTTCATTGTAAATATCCAATGGGGTACCGATTTGCTGAATCTTGCCTTCGTTCATAACAACGATGGTGTCGCTCATGGTCAGGGCCTCTTCCTGGTCATGGGTCACATAGATGAAAGTGATGCCTACCTGCTGCTGAATCTTTTTCAGCTCTGTCTGCATCTCCTTGCGCAGCTTCAAGTCCAGAGCGCCCAGCGGCTCATCCAGCAGAAGCACCTTGGGCCGGTTGACGATCGCCCGGGCGATGGCCACCCGCTGCTGCTGTCCGCCGGAAAGGGAGGTGGTACTTCGCTTTTCAAAGCCGGAAAGGTTCACCATGGACAGCGCATCCTTCACCCGCTGGCGAACCTCTGCCTCGGGGGTTTTGGAAATGCGCAGGCCAAAGGCCACGTTCTCATAGATGTTCATATGCGTAAAGAGCGCATATTTCTGAAACACCGTATTGATCTGCCTTTTATAGGGCGGCAGGTCGTTGATCCGGTTGCCGTCAAACAGGACATCGCCGCTGGTCGGCGTCTGGAAGCCGCCGATGATGCGCAGCGTAGTGGTCTTCCCGCAGCCGGATGGACCCAACAGGGTCAAAAATTCCGCATCGTTGATATACAAATTGATACGATCAAGCACGAGATCTTCGTCAAAAATCATGGAAACCTCGTTCAGCCGAATCAGTTCCTTGGACATTTATCCTCCCCCTCAATGTGAGTCATTATTCCCTCACGCCTCTCTCAAAGGCGCAAGACTACGTTGATTATACCGTTTTAGCCCCCAAAACACAATGTTCCGGTAAAATTTTTTGTTGTGACAGTTGACGATTTTCTGGCGGAGATTTCCTGAGATTTTTGTCGGACCTGGCATATAATTTCCCGTAATGGCAGAAAAAGCGCCCCCTTTCGACACGGAAAGGGAACGCTTTTTGCATTGCTGTCCGCAGAGGGGACGGTTACAGCACCCGCACGCGAATTACGTTGGGAATCTGCATAATTTTCTCCACAATACTGTCGCCCACCTTGGTGTCTAAATCGATGATAGTATAGGCCATCTCCTTGCGGGAGCGGTTGATCATGTTCTCAATGTTCATCTGGGTGGCAGAGAACAGGTTCAGGATGGAGTTCAGCACGGTGGGGACGTTTTTATGAATCACGCAGACCCGGCAGCGGCCGGATCGCTGCATGGAGACCTGGGGCATATTCACCGCATTGGTGATGTTGCCGTTCTCCAGATAGTCGCTGATCTCCTGGGCGGCCATGACCGCGCAGTTGTTCTCGCTCTCCGGCGTGGAAGCCGCCAGGTGGGGGGTGCCGATGACGTTCTTCACGCCCACCAGTTGGTTATCCGGGAAGTCCGTCACATAGGCGGCCACATGGCCGGATTCCAGCCCCTGAATCAGGGCATCGTTGTTCACCAGGCCGCCGCGGGCCAGGTTGATGATGCGGACGCCGCCCTTCATTTTGGAAATGGCCTCGGCGTCGATGGTGTTGGCCGTCTCCTTGTTATAGGGAATATGAATGGTGATATAATCAGAGCTGCGGAGCAGTTCGTCCAAATCCGTGATATGCTTCACATGGATGTCCAGCCCCAGGGCTGCGTCCACAGACAGGAACGGGTCATAGCCCAGCACGTCCATGCCCAGGGCGATGGCCATATTCGCCACCTTTGCGCCGATGGCCCCCAGACCGATGATGCCCAGAGACTTACCGGCCAGCTCCGGCCCGGCAAAGGCGGATTTGCCCTTTTCCACAACGGTGGTCACGTCGATACCGGCGGCCACCTGGTCCTTTACCCATTGGATGCCGCCCACCAGGTCGCGGGAGCTGAGCAGCAGGGAAGCCAGCACCTGCTCCTTGACTGCGTTGGCGTTGGCCCCCGGGGTGTTGAATACGACGATGCCATCCCTGCAGCAACGGTCGATGGGGATATTGTTGGTGCCCGCACCAGCGCGGGCAATGGCCAGCAGCTCCTTCGGGAAGGGTACATCGTGCAGCTTTGCGCTGCGGACGATGATGCCATCGTACTTGTCAAAGTCATCAGAGACCTGATAGCGGTTCTTGTCCAGGCGGTTCAGGCCCACCGATGCGATTTTGTTCATGGTTTGGATGCGATACATTTTTAGGATACCCCTTTCAAATTTACGGCTTCAATCTCACCGCACATTTCCTGCCGGCGCCGGAACGCTTCAATCTCACGCCCCTGCTTAATCCGGCCCCTCTATTATATGCTTTTTTTCCCATTTCGGCAATTTGACGAAAGCACAAAAACCGTCACAATCCGCCTTAAAGGTTTGTGAAATTGCGAAAAATTTTTGCCGTTGCTGCGGCAGATGTAGGAGGGAACCGTAAAACAGCGCCCTGGCAGCACTTGCCGTCAGGGCGTTTGCCTTTACAGATAAGGCGATGAGGATTCGGAATTGAGAACGGCGCTTGTCGGAGAAGCGTGTCCCGGCGCTTTTTTCCGGGGAAGCCGCTTTTGACGCTTTTTTACCGCCCCGCTGTGCTATGCTTGTTCCGCACAGCGGAAAGGGGGAATGGGGATACGGCGGTGGTGTACTTAGACGGCGTTTTCGTCTTAAATGCGGCGCTGGACGCCCTGCTGCTGTCTGCCACCGGAAAGCTGACGGGCAGGGCGGTGAAGCCCGGCCGGCTGGCGCTGGCGGCGGCCATAGGCGGGGGATACGCCTGCGCGGTGTTCCTGCCTGGCCTGGAGGGGTTGAGCGGTGCGCCTGGTCAGGTCGGCTCCCTGGCGGTGATGCTGCTGGCCGTCTTTGGGGTGCGGCTGCTCTGGCCCGGCGGGGTACTGCTGACGCTGAGCTGCGCCCTTGGCGGCGCCATCCTGCTGCTGGAGCGGCTGGTGGGAAGCCTGTCCTATGCCAACGGGATTCCCGGCACAGCCTGGGACGGGGAACTGCTGCTGCTGGCAGGGAGCGGCCTTTGGGCGGCGGCGTCCCTGCTGGAACGGAGGGCCAGCGGCAAAAGCGGCAAAAAGGTGCCTGTGCTGCTGGAGGTCAACGGAAAGCGGCGGCTTTTGACGGCGCTGGTAGACAGCGGCAACGGCCTGAGGGACCCAATCAGCGGAAAGGGGGTGCTGGTCGCGGAATGGGATGCCCTGGCTGCCTGTCTGCCGGAAAAAATCACGCAGGCGGCCTGCGCCGCGCCTGCGGAGCATTTGGCAGAGATGTCTGCGGTGTGGCCGGAGGGGCGGCTTCGCCTGCTGCCCTGCCGCACAGTCCGGCAGACAGAGGGATTCCTGCTGGCGTTCACCGCGCAGCGCGCCAAGGTGGATGGTGTGGAGCGGGGAGCGCTTCCGGTGGCCATTTCCCCTGTTCGGCTGTCAGACGGGGCGTATCAGGCGTTGATTGGGTTGTAGGATTTTGGTGCAGCGCAAGGCTTGCCATCACAGGAGGGAAAGACCATGTATCAGGAAAGCAATCGGGTTGGGAGAAGAAATGGCGGTTGGAGTTTGAACGGTCTGTGGCAGGTGCTGAAGCGGGGCTGGCGCAGGCTGCTGCCACGGCCCGGCGGCGTCTACTATGTGGGAGGCAGCGACCTCCTGCCGCCGCTGGACAGACAGGAGGAACGGCGGCTGCTGCTGGCCCTCCGCGAGGGGGACGAACAGGCCCGCGACACCTTGATCGAGCACAATCTGCGTCTGGTGGTCTACCTGGCCAGACGGTTTGAAAACACCGGCATCAACCTGGATGACCTGGTCTCCATCGGCACCATCGGCCTGATCAAGGCGGTGAACACCTTCGATACGGAGAAGAACATCAAGCTGGCCACCTACGCTGCGCGCTGCATTGAAAACGAAATACTGATGCACCTGCGGAAATCATCGAACCAGCGGACGGAGATCTCCTTCGACGAACCGCTGAACACGGATTGGGACGGCAATGAGCTGCTGCTGTCCGACATCCTGGGGACAGAGGAGGACCTGGTGGAGCGCCCTGTGCAGGCAGGGGAGGACAGGCGGCTCCTCTACCAGGCGCTGGAGAAGCTGAATGAGCGGGAAAAGCGCATCATCACCATGCGGTTCGGCCTGGACGGGCGGGACAGCCGCACGCAGAAGGAGGTGGCGGACTGCCTGGGGATTTCCCAGTCCTACATCTCCCGCCTGGAAAAGCGCATCATCGGTCGGCTGAAAAAAGAGTTTAGCCGCATCGGATAGCAGATGCGGCTAAGTAACCGTTACAAACCTATTCCGGCGGACAGCACACCTTGCAGGGCTCATAGCCCTGCTCCTTCGCCTCTGCGAGGGAAAGCGCAATGCCACCGTCCTTGACATACCGGCAGGTGGACAGGTGATACTTCTCGCCGCTTTCTGTGACGTAGACCAGAATTTCCTCGGCGTCCTCTGCTTCCACAGTCAGGGCTGACTCGGCCCCCTCAGCGGAAGCAGCGGCAGAGTCCTCCTCTGAAAGCGCTTCGCCGGATAGGGAAGAGGAGGCATCTTCCGCTGGCTGCTCCGTTTCAGATCGGAAGGAGCCTGCCGCCATTATGCACACCAGGACTGCCAGAACAAACATCCATGGCCTGGCCTCCGGCAGCATCCGATGCACCAGCGGATTGGCAACAGCAGCCGCCAGCAGAAAAAATACCAGAGCCGCAGGTGTGCTTAGATTGCCCAGGGCAGAAAGGACACAGAGGACGGACAGGCACCAGCAGAGCGCCGTGCAGAGGGTATGCAGTTTTCCGGAGCGGGCAGCGATATTCATAGGCGAACCTCCGTCAGGCTGCGGCGTGGATGCCGTTTCGGGCCGTAATTGACTGCATTTATTATACTGAAAAGGAAGCGCCTGTGCAAGAAAATTTTCCTGCCCCGTGCGGGTTTGCGCCTTGCCGGGGCAGCGCATTTGTGCTATATTGTTGCTAAGGCGCATAGGCTTGTATGGGTGATGGAAGTGCGGAAAGCAGTGATTTATTTCCTGGCAGCCTGTGGGGTCTTGCTCTCCATTGTGAGCCTGACGAAGCAGCTTACAGCGGAACAGGCGGCGGTATCCGGCAGGACGGGCGCGCAGATTTTAGTCTTGGATGCCGGTCACGGCGGAGAGGATGGCGGCGCTGTCTCTGTCAGCGGCGTTGCGGAGAGCGGCATCAACCTGGCCATTGTGCTGAAAATCGATGCGCTGGCGGGCCTGTATGGGGTGCCGGTTGTCCTGACCCGCACGGAGGATGTCTCCCTGGCGGATGACGCTGCCGCAACGCTGAAGGAGCGCAAGCGCAGCGACCTATACAATCGCGTAGCTTTGGCAAACGAAACCCCCAACGCCTGCCTCCTCAGTATCCATCAGAACAACTATACGAGCAGCGAGGTCTCCGGGGCACAGGTATTTTACCGGAACACGGAGGAAGGGAAGACCTGGGCCGTCCTGACCCAGTCCGCCCTTCGGGAAGCCATCGACCCGGAGAATGACCGCGTCGCCACGCAGATTCCTGATTCCGTCTACCTGCTGAATCATGTCACCTGTCCTGCCATTCTGGTGGAGTGTGGCTTCCTGTCCAATCCGGAGGAGGATCAGCTGTTACAGAGCAATGCGTATCAAAGCAGCCTGGCGGCCACGGTTTTTTCCGCCTATTTACAATATTTCATCGGAGAAGTTTCAATATGAAGAATCGCGTCACCTTTTACTGTACCAACTGCGGCAATGAGTATCCGAAATGGCAGGGGAAGTGTACCGTCTGCGGAAGCTGGAATACCATCGTTGAGCAGCCTGCCCAGCCAAAAAAGAGCAGCCCTGCCGCCGGAATGCGGCAGCTGAAAGCCCTGCCCCAACGGATTGACGAGGTGGAGCTGACGGAGGAGCTGCGTTTCCGCACCGGCATGAATGAGCTTGACCGCGTGTTGGGCGGCGGCGCTGTGCAGGGGAGCCTGGTTCTGATCGGCGGAGCGCCCGGCATCGGTAAATCCACGTTGATGCTGCAAATCTGCAACGAGCTGTGTAAGCAGTATACGGTGCTCTACGTTTCAGGCGAGGAATCTACGCGGCAAATCAAACTGCGCGCGGCCCGGCTAAACGTCTCCGGGGAAACCCTTTATTTGTTGAGTGAGACGGATCTGAGCAACATTATAGATGCGGTACATCAGGTGAAGCCGGATATCCTCATTGTGGACTCCATCCAGACAGTCTCCTCCGATGCGTCGGATTCCATCCCAGGCAGCGTCGCCCAGGTAAAGCAGTGCACGATGGCGCTGATGGAACTGGCAAAAGGGGAGGGGCTGACCGTCTTTGTCATCGGCCACATCAACAAGGAAGGTTCCATTGCCGGGCCCAAGGTACTGGAGCATATGGTGGACTGCGTACTGTCCTTCGAGGGGGAGCAGCAGCAGACCTACCGCATTCTTCGTGCGGCGAAAAATCGTTTTGGTGCGACCAATGAGATCGGCGTCTTTGAAATGCTGGACGAAGGGCTGACAGAGGTGCCAAACCCGTCTGAAATGCTGCTCAGCGGCAGGCCAACCGGAGCACCGGGGACCTGTGTCACCTGCGTTATGGAAGGTGCAAGGCCGGTGCTTGCGGAGGTGCAGGCTCTTGTCACAACATCCAGCTTTGCCAATCCCCGGCGGACAAGCAACGGCGTGGACTATGGACGTGCGGTCATGCTCATCGCGGTGCTGGAACGGCGGGGCGGGCTGAATATTGGAAACTGCGATTCCTACATCAATGTGATTGGCGGCCTGAACCTGGAGGAACCGGCTGCCGATTTGGCGACGGTGCTGGCCCTTGCGTCCAGCTTCCGCAATAAAGCTGTGCCGGAGGATTTGGCGGCGATCGGTGAGGTCGGTCTGACCGGTGAGCTGCGCCCGGTCAACGCACTGGCGCAGCGGCTCAGCGAGGTACACCGGCTGGGCTTTACCAAGTGCATGATTCCCAGCCGGAACAGCGGAAGGCAGCCGGAGATTCCGGGCTTGCAGCTGATTCCGGTGAAGAATATCAGAGAGGCTATGGCGGCCTTGCTGTGAAGGGGTTCAGCACCTGCGCCGCAGCGGTGCAAAAATCGTTGCGGTGCAGGTTTTCAGCGCTTCTGCGCAGATTGCCTCTTGACGCCAGCCTGTGAGATATGGTAAACTACATACAGTGATACCAGAAAAGGGAGGCGAAGGGAGCGCCCAGGAGCGGGAGAGCCGCTCGTTTTTCACAGACGCAAAAGTCAACAAAATAAAAATTTTGTTGACTTTAGGGGAGACTGGATGCGTTCCTTTTTCATGGATTACAGATTTGAAAGCCCGCAGGTGCTGTTGGATTTCCTTTCCTACCATGAAACGGTCAAGGGCCACTCACAGGGCACCGTGGATGAATATTTTTTGGATTTGCGGAATTTTTTCCGCTACTTGAAGTGCCGCCGCGGCAAGGTTCCCGCCGATATCGAGTTCGACCAGATTTCCATCAAGGATGTTGATATCGACTTTTTACGCACGGTGACGCTGAGCGAGGTCTATGACTATCTTTCATACCTGACCCGTGAAGGGCATTTGAATAATGCGTCCCGCGCCAGGAAGGTTTCCACCTTGCGCTCCTTTTTCAAGTATCTGTCCACGAAGACCCATCTCCTGGAGGACAATCCTGTCGACGGTCTGGACACGCCAAAGGTGAAAAAGGATTTGCCCCGGTATCTGACCCTGGATGAAAGTATTCAGCTGCTGGAATCGGTCAGCGGCAGGAATCAGGAGCGGGATTACTGTATTTTGACGCTGTTCCTAAACTGCGGGCTTCGGATTTCGGAGTTAGTTAGCCTTAACCTTGCAAACGTACAGGGCGACACCCTGCGGGTGCTGGGCAAAGGCAATAAAGTGCGGATGCTATATTTAAATGAAGCCTGCAAAATGGCGATACAGGACTGGCTGATTGTCCGCAGCGGCATGACGCTGATCGATCAGGACGCCCTTTTCGTGACCTCGCACCAAACGAGGATCACCCGGGCAGGCGTCCACAAGATGGTGAAAAAGCGGCTGACCGAGGCCGGATTGGACGCAAGCCTGTATTCCTCCCATAAGCTGCGCCATACGGCTGCCACCTTAATGTTGCAAAACGGCGTTGATGTGCGCACGCTGCAAGAGGTTCTGGGCCATGACCATTTAAATACGACCCAGATTTACACGCACATTGACAATGATGACTTGCGTATTGCGGCAAGGGCGAATCCGTTGGCCTCCGTACACAAGAAAACGCCGGAAGAGCAAGGTGATTTATGAGAAAACTGGCCTGGTTTAGCGTCTTTTTTGCGGTTGCCGCGCTTTTGGCGGTCTATTTGCTGCCGTCCCAATGGTGGATGGCGGCGGCGGTTTTGGCGCTGGTTCCCATGTTCGCATCCCTCTCCTGTTCCGGCAAGCTGCGCACACGGATTCTGCTGGCTTCTGTCGGCTTGGTGCTGGGCTTTGTCTGGTGCCATTGCTATCAGACGATTTTTGTCCTGCCTGCGGAGCGCACCTTTGGAGAAGGCGTTTCCTTTTCCGGAATTGTGCAGGATACGCCCACGGAAACGGAATACGGGGTTTCAGTAACGCTGTCTGTGGATTCTGAGGCGGGCGCGAACTTTCTGGCAAAGGTCTATCTGGATGCGGAGTATCAGAGCCTTTCCCCCGGCGACCGTATAGCGGCCACCGGAACGATCAAAACTGCGAATATCGTGCGCAACGAAACGGTATATTACAACGCCGCAAAGGGGATCTATGCAATCATTTCGAGTGTAAAGGAGATAACCATTACAGAAAAGGACAGCACGCCGCTGTACCTCCTCCCTGCTGTCTGTGCGTCTGCGATTCAACAGAAGCTCCAGTCCCTGTTTACCGGTGACGCGCTTGGAATCGTGCAAGCCCTGATGACGGGAGATCAGGACCTGCTTTCTGACAGCCTGTACACCGCATTGCAGCGAGCCGGTGTGGCCCATATTGTTTCCGTCTCCGGCCTCCATGTCATGCTGTTTGTGCAAATCTTGCTGAGTTTCCCAGGGAGCCAGCGCAGGAAACGGATTCTGGTCCTCCCTGTTCTGGTCTTCTTTGCCCTCCTGACCGGCTGCAAGCCCGCCATT
Organism: Clostridiales bacterium; assembly: GCA_021205455.1. GTDB lineage: Bacteria > Bacillota > Clostridia > Oscillospirales > Oscillospiraceae > Onthomonas. Next base: position 111,027 of record JAJPXL010000089.1, on the reverse strand, counting down.
GTCCGTGCCGTTCTGATGGAATCGCTGCTTCTGTTGGCACCCATTTTTGGGCGGGAAAACGATGCCCCCACTTCCCTATCCTTTGCCCTGCTGGTTTTGCTCCTGCAAAACCCGTATGCCATCGCCGGAATTGGGTTGCAGCTTTCCTTCCTGTCTGTGTTGGGCATCGAACTGGCACAGCCCAGACTGCATCGTGCGCTGGAAAGCCGCCTGGAACCGATTCGGCACAAAAGGAGGCTGTTCCGACTGCTGTATGGCGTCATAGATTTGTTTAGCACCAGCTGCGGCGCTCTGCTACTTTCAACGCCCTTATGCGCCTGTTACTTTGGCAGCGTATCGCTGGTCGGCGTTTTCACCAATCTGCTTGTGCTGCCGGTTTTGGGGTTGCTGTTTGGGCAGTCGCTCCTGTGCGTCCTGTGCAGCTTTTTCTGGTGGCCTGCGGCGGAATTGCTGGCAATTCCATGTAAGTATATTTCACTTTACATCTCAGGCGTCACCCGCGCGGTCAGCAGCTTCAACTTCGCGGCCCTTTCCATTGACGTTACAGTCTACGCACTCTGGCTTGTATTTTGCTATGCGCTGATGGTTCTTGCTGTCCGATGGAGGCCGCTGAGAAAGCATCCCGCGCTGCCCGTCTGCACTGGCGTAATTTCCCTGCTCTGTGCCATAGTGATTCATATCCAAACGACGCTGAGCGCGCCAGTCACCATCGCAGCCATCGATGTTGGACAAGGGCAATGTATTGCCGCATTTTCCGAGGATAAGGCGATTGCCATCGATTGCGGCGGAAATGAGGACAATCCCGGTGACACGCTGGCAGACTACCTGCAGGGCCTGAACCGCAGCAGTCTGAACGCGCTGATTCTGACCCACTATGACAGCGACCACACCAACGGCGTGGAGGAGCTGCTCTCCCGTATCGCGGTCGAAACCCTCTATCTGCCTGAATTTGATGAACCACAGCAGCAGTCGATTTGTGCGCTTGCGGAGGAATATCAGTGCGAAATCGTCTTTGTGACAGAGGATGAAACAGCGTCCTTCGGCTGCGGCACACTAAGCCTGTTTGCGCCTGTGGAACAGGAGGACGCCGACAGCAATAATGCGGGCATTTCTCTGCTCCTGTCCTACGGCACGCTGGATTTCCTGGTCACCGGTGATATGGACATCGCCACGGAGACCGCATTGGTGGAGCGGGAACAGCTGTCCGACATTGAATATCTGATGGTGGGCCATCACGGCTCGAAATATGCCACCGGAGACGCCCTGCTGTCGGCGCTGACGCCGGAGGTGGCCGTGATTTCCGTGGGCTATAACACCTATGGGCACCCCACGGAGGAAACACTGGCCCGGCTCGCCGCATGGAACTGTACCGTTTACCGCACCGATGAGGACGGCACCGTTTTGTTGAGATTGGGGGAATCGGAATGACGCGCCTGCAAGACTGTGGGAAGTTCGTCCTGGATACGCTCTACCCGCCGAAGTGCTATTTCTGCGGCAGTATTCTGGAGTCCGGAACGCTGTGTCAAAGCTGCAAAGCCAAACTCCTTGTCGCAGACAACGACCGTCGGGTACAATATGGGACAAACTTTGACTGCTGCATTTCCTATTGCTTCTACACAGACCAAATCAAGCCGGCCTTTCACCGCTATAAATTTAACGGGCATTATCACTACAGCCGGCTGTTTGGTCAGTGGATGGCTGAAGCGCTGACCGAGAGCGAAGATGGCACCTTCGACCTCTGCACCTGGGTCCCTCTGCACCTGTTCCGCCGCTGGAGGCGGGGCTATGATCAGGCCGAGCTTCTGGCAAGGGAAGTTGCCTTACAGGCCGGCATTCCTCTGGTGAAAACCCTGGAAAAGACCCGAAACACTGCGGCGCAGTCCGGCACGGAGCGTGTGGCCCAGCGCTATACCAATGTGCAGGGGGTGTATCGCCTGGCGAGAGGCACTTCGGTCACCGGCAAGCGCATCCTCCTGATCGATGATGTCATCACCACCGGCTCAACCCTGGAAAATGCCGCCTCCGCGCTGCGGATGGGCGGCGCGGAGGAAATCGTCTGCCTTACCCTGGCCAGGAGCCTGCATCAGGCGAAGGCCAAAGTAGAATAAAGCACCGCTTCCTGCCTTATGCGGGAAACGGTGCAGCGCAGCGTGGGAACGGGTCAATCCTCCATCACATGGTCAAACGCGATACTGAACAGCTTTTGAATGTGTTCATCGTCCAGGGAGTAATAGACAACCTTCCCTTCCCTCCGGTTTTTCACAATGCGCGCCTGCTTCAAAATGCGCAGCTGATGGGAAACGGCGGATTGGGACATATTCAGGATGCAGCTCAGGTCACAGACGCACAGCTCTGAGATGGTCAATGCGCAAATGATTCTGGCCCGGGTGGAATCGCCAAAGACCTTGAACAGCTCCGCAACCTCGTAAATCGGATCCTCGTCCGGCATTTCAAGGCGAACCTTGGCCACATTCTGTTCATGGATCACGTTGGTTTCGCACTGTTCTGCCAGTTCAATTTTCTTCATTGCGCACCTCCGTTTGGAAACCCCCGGCGGGAAACTCCCGTCGGGGGATGCTTAATTCGAGCGAGTTCAGGGACTTAAATCTTGTTGTCAGAGCCGAGCACGTGAACGATCTTATGAGCGACCATATCCTTGACCGCCTGACGGGCGGGCTTCAGATACTGGCGGGGATCGAAATGATCGGGATGCTCTGCGAAGTACTTGCGGATGTTGCCGGTCATGGCCAGACGGATATCGGAGTCGATGTTGATCTTGCAGACGGCCAGCTTGGCAGCCTCACGCAGCTGCTCTTCGGGGATGCCGATGGCGTCGGGCATATTGCCGCCGTAGGCGTTGACCATCTTTACAAACTCCTGAGGAACAGAGGAGGAACCGTGCAGCACGATGGGGAAGCCGGGCAGGCGCTTGATGCACTCTTTCAGCACGTCGAAACGCAGAGGAGGGGGCACCAGGACGCCGTCTTCATTGCGGGTGCACTGGGCGGGGGTGAACTTGTAAGCGCCGTGAGAGGTGCCAATGGCGATGGCCAGGGAGTCGCAGCCGGTACGGGAGACAAACTCTTCCACCTCTTCGGGGTGCGTGTAGCTCTCCTTCCCTGCTTCCACAGAGACCTCATCCTCAACGCCGGCCAGGGTGCCAAGCTCAGCCTCGACCACAACGCCGTGATCATGGGCATACTCGACGACCTGACGGGTCAGGGCGATATTCTCCTCAAAGGGCTTGGAGGAGGCGTCGATCATGACGGAGGTGAAGCCGCCGTCAATGCAGGATTTGCACAGCTCAAAGCTGTCGCCATGGTCCAGGTGCAGGGCGATGGGAATCTGAGGATTCTCGATCACAGCCGCTTCCACCAGCTTGACCAGGTAGGTGTGATTTGCATAGGCACGAGCACCCTTGGAGACCTGCAGGATAACAGGGCTGTTCAGCTCGCCCGCGGCTTCCGTGATGCCCTGAACGATTTCCATGTTGTTGACATTGAAAGCGCCGATTGCGTAGCCGCCATCGTAAGCCTTCTTGAACATTTCGGTTGTAGTAACCAGAGGCATAAGAAATCAACTCCTTATAAAATTTACACAATTATTTTAGCAGGAACGATTGAAAAATGCAAGGGGTTGTGCTATGATTTACTTGAAAATTCGGGGGAGGTACCCTGTGCTGCGCGCTTACGCATTTAATTTGATGGAGAAACTGCGTAACTCTGTGCAGAATAGCGGTATGGAACTCAAATTTACTTAGGAGGAATTTTCTATGAACGAATTAAAAGGTGCAATGATTGTTGGGCAGTCCGGCGGCCCGTCTTCTGTCATCAACGCATCCTGCTATGGCGCAATCAAGGCCGGCTTGGACAGCGACTGCATCACGAAGGTGTACGGCGCGGCCAACGGCATCGTCGGCGTCCTGACGGACAAGCTGTATATCATGGATGAAGAGGACCCGGAGGAGCTGGCCCTGATGCGCTACACCCCCTCTTCCGCCCTCGGCTCCTGCCGCTATAAGATCGCCGACCCCGATGTGGATGACACAGATTACAAGAAAATTCTGGAGATTTTCAAGAAGTATGACGTCCGTTATTTCTTCTATAACGGCGGCAACGACTCCATGGACACCTGCAACAAAATCTCCAAGTATATGAAGCGTGTGGGCTATGACTGCCGCGTCATGGGCATCCCCAAGACCATTGATAACGACCTGTTCGGCACGGACCACTGCCCCGGCTACGCCTCCGCTGCCAAGTATATCGCCACCTCTCTGGTGGAGGTTTACCAGGACGCCCATGTGTATGACAAGGGCCAGGTCACCATCGTGGAGATTATGGGCCGTCACGCCGGTTGGCTGGCCGGCGCCGCTTCCCTGGCGAACATCACCGGCTATGGCCCCGACCTGATTTATCTCCCCGAAGTGGACTTCAAGATGGACGAGTTTCTGGAGGATGTCAAGCGCATTTGGGACGAGAACAAGAACGTCCTGGTGGCAGTCTCCGAGGGCATCCACTATGCAGACGGCTCCTTCGTCTCCGAGGCTAAGACCTCTGCCACCGACGGCTTCGGTCACGCTCAGCTGGGCGGCCTGGCTGCGCTGCTGGCCAACGTGGTGAAGGAGCAGATTCCCGGCGTGAAGGTGCGCCCCATCGAGCTGTCCCTCCTCCAGCGCTGCGGCGAGCACGTCGCCTCCCAGACTGACAACGATGAGTCCTTCCTGGCCGGCCAGACTGCTGTGAAGGAGGCCATTGCCGGCACCACCGACAAGATGGTGGGCTTCCACTGCACCCGGGACGAGAACGGCTACAGCTGTGAACCCGTCCTGCTGGATCTGTCCTCCGTGGCCAACTATGAGAAGAAGGTTCCCGTGGAGTGGATCAACGAGCGCGGCAACAACGTCACCGATGAGTACGTTAAGTATGCCCTGCCCCTGATTCAGGGTGAAATTCAGATGAAGAAGGAGAACAGCCTCCCCCGCTTCGTCCACCTGAAGAAGGTCGTCGCTGCCGAGCAGTAATGCCAGCGGCATAACAGCACAGTATCAAAAACCCGGTTCTGTTTTCGGACAGAACCGGTTTGTTTTATGCTATCTTTCCAGGCAGCGGCGCGGACAAAATGATACGAGCCTGGAGACGAAGTGCCATCACTGTCTCCAGGCTCAGGAGGAAATACCCTGGGACGCGCGCCTTCCCCCTTTGGGAAGCGGCAGGAGGAAGGGCGTGCCGGGCATTGCTTGCGTGGGGCCTCTGAGGAAGCATGGCCCCGATGGCGGGAAACTCAATCAGAGGGGAAGCTGCGTTACTTGGCCGCCTTGCGCTTCTTGAAGTACCGAATCAGGACAACGCCTTCCACGGCCAGCAGGACCACTGCAATCCCGATGTCGATGCCGAGGAACAGGGTGGTCATGTTGTCCAGACCCGTCTCCTCCTCCGCGAGGGTGTAATTGCCGCTGTTGACCACGGTGTAGCAGATGTTCTTGCACGCCTGCCGCATGGCCGTGACCAGGGTGGCGGAGGTGTTGGTGATTTGGTTGGACTCGTAGGAGAAGAAACCCAGCATGGCGTCGTTGCCGTTGCGGACGGCGTCATCCGTGTTCTGGTAGCCGTAGGAGCCGTTCCAGTCGGTCAGCACCATGCCCCGGAAGCCCCACTCGTCCCGGAGGACCGTGTTCAGCAGGTTGCTGTTGGCGCCGCACCACTTGTAGCCGATGAAGTTGAAGGAGGACATGACGGCGTAGGTGCCCGTTTCACAGTTCTTCACGCAAATCTCAAAGGGCTTCAGGTAAATCTCCCGGATGGCCTGCTCGTCGGAGTAGGTCAGGAGCAGGGAGCAGCGGTTGGTCTCCTGGTCGTTCATGACGAAGTGCTTGATGTAGGCGTACACACCCTGTTCGGCCAGGCCGTTCACCGTGTTGGCCGCCATGTAACCGGCCAGCACGCCGTCCTCGGAGTAATACTCAAAGTTCCGGCCGCAGAAGGCGGAGCGATGGGTGTTCATGGCGGGAGAGTAGGTGCCGTAGATGCCGCAGTCGGCATACTCTGCGCCCTCGGCCACGCCGATGCGATAGGCCAGGTCCTTGTTCCAGGTCTGGGCAATCAGCAGTTCAGTGGAATAGGCGGTGCCGTACACGCCGATGTACCAGTCGTTCAGGCCGGAGGTGCCGTCAGAGTCCAGGGTGCCAACCTTGCCGATGGAGTCTGCCGCTACGGTCTGGAAGCCGCCCAGGTTCACCATGTTGATCATGTCGTCCACGGTGAGCTGATCCAGCAGGTCGTCCCACAGGGGGTCGTCATAATCCAGCCCCATCATATCCGCCAGGGTCAGGCCGTTGTCCGCCCCGGTGGTGGGCATTTCGTCGCTGTCGTCATCGTACAGGGTGGAGTCGTAGTAGGCCACGGTGTGAGCGGTGACCTCCTCACGGGTCTCATCGTCCATCTGGTATTCCGACTCATCAGGGGCTGCGGTGGCCTCGTCATAGTTGGCAAAGCCGTTCTCGCGGGAGAGGTAGGTCACGCTGCCGGTGGAGTAGTCCTGGAACTGGTTGGTGGCGGCGGTGTTGTCAGAGGAGCGCCCCGTCACGCTGTAGTCAATGTCGGAAGCTACGTTGAAGGTGGCCTCGTCCAGGACGGTGTGGGAGTCGGAGCGGATGGAGACGGTGTAGTCCCCTGCCTCCAGCACATAGCCGCCATTCTCGGTTTTCAGGCAGCCGGAATCATAGGATGCCATGTCCTCCTTGGCAATCTCAAAGGAGATGGTCTGAGAAGCGCCCGGCTCCAGGGTTTCCGTCTTTTCAAAGTCAATCAGGTTGACAGAGGCCTTCTCAATGCCGCCGTTGGTGTAGGGCGGGGTGTAATAGACCTCCACCACATCCTTACCGGCCACGGTGCCAGTGTTGGTGACGGTCACGTCGAAGGAAACTGTGTCGCCGTTATCGGTGAAGTTCTCCATCGTCTGTTCAAAGGTGGTGTAGCTCAGACCATAGCCGAAGGAGTACTGCACCTTCTCGTCATAGTCGATCAGGCCCTCCTCGGCGGCGGTTTCGTAGAACTTATAGCCTACATAGATGTTCTCCACATAGTCCACGAAGGCAATCACGCCCTGATAAGCGGAATCCGCCTCGGTGAGGGCTGCCTGAAGGTCCTCCACGTTGGAGTAGGTGAAGCTGCCGGAGTTGTTGTAGCTGGGGCTGTCGGTCAGGTCATAGATGAATGTGTCCGCTGTCCGGCCAGAGGGATTCACGGCGCCGCTCAGGATCTCGCCCAGGGCCTCCATGCCGGTGGCGCCGGTGCCGGGGGCCAGGATGACCGCCCCGATGGAGTCATACTCGTCTACCCAGCCCAGCTCCATGGTGTTGTTGGCGTTGATGACCACGATGACGTTGTCAAACTCAGAGCAGACCAGGTCGATCATGGCCTCCTCGGTGTTGGACAGCTGGAGATAGTGCTCGCCCTCGTCGAAGTCGTCATAGTCGCCGTTGTTGGTGTAGTTGCAGGCGAAGTAGTTATAGTTGCTGTTGCCGTTGGCCACTTCGTCCCGGATGTCATAGGTGCCGTTGATAACAGCATTCATGTCGCGGGGCACGTCCTGGCCCTCGCCGCCGGAGCGGGAGATGACGATGAGGGCGGTGTCAGAGAACTCCTTCGCCTCGTCCATCAGTTCATCGGTGTAGTAGTCGATGGTGGGTTCCGGCAGCGACCAGTCGGTGTAGCTCACGCTGGTCACGTTGCCGCCCAGATTCCGGGTGGGGCTGTATTCGGTGTACATATCCACCAGGCTCTGGTTCACCGTAAACCCGGCGTCTTCCAGAGAGGTCAGGATGTCAATGGCGTCCGAGCTGTCCGAGGAGCCGGAGCCGGTGCCGCCGTAGATGGGGTTGGTGGAAGCCCAGCCGAACACGTTCAGGTTGGTGGTGTCAGTCAGGGGCAGGACGCCGTCATTCTTGACCAGCACCATGCCCTCCTCGCCGGTCTCCTGGATGATTTCCTTGGAGGCGGCCACCGATTCCTCGGACACGGAACCCTGACCGTTCAGGATGGGCGCGATGTTGTTGTACATGGGGCCGAAGCAAATCACGTTGGCGATGATGGTCACACAGAGAACCCAGGCCATGCCAGCGGACCAGCGCACCACATGGCGGGTCCCCTTTTTGACGAACCAGTGGGCCGCCACCATCACCGCGATGGCTACTACTAACAGAATCACGATTGCATAAACGTAACCGCTCAGGGAATTTGCGTAGTACTCTACGTCACTCTCGCTGACGCCCATGCTGGTAAAAATGGGGGTCAACAGGTTGATGAGAAGTTGTATCATAATTTTTGTGCCTCCCAGTTTCTTTTTTGTGAATCATGCGCATCAATTCAACTGAGATGATTGTATCTCATCCAAGGCTAAATATCAAATACTTTGATTGGATAGACTTCCATGCTTTACAAGCATGGAAGAAACTGCTATAATAAGAGCACAACTGGAAGGAGGAATCCGAATGGAGCTTCGCGTTTTGCGCTATTTTTTAGCGGTGGCCAGAGAGCAGAGCATCTCCGGCGCTGCGGAGGTGCTGCATTTGACGCAGCCGACTCTGTCCCGGCAGCTGCGTGAGATGGAGGAGGAGCTGGGGAAGCAGCTCTTTATCCGCAGCAACCGAAAAATCACGCTGACTGAGGAGGGCATGCTGCTCCGAAAGCGGGCGGAGGAAATTCTCGACCTTGTGAGCCGGACGAAGGACGAAATTTCCCTCTCCGACGATGTGATTGCCGGAGACATCCATATCGGCGCAGGAGAGTCCGAGGGGATCCGTTTCCTGGTGAAAGCAGCGAAGGCGCTACAGGAGGAGTATCCCCTGGTGCATTTTCACAATATCAGCGGCGACCGCATGACCGTGATGGAGGATTTGGACAAAGGGCTGCTGGATTTCGGTATTTTGTTCGGGGAAATCGACACTTCCAAATACGAATGCCTGAAGGTGCCGTATACGGAGCGCTATGGCGTCCTGATGCGGCGGGATGATCCCCTGGCGAAGAAGAACGTCATCACCCCGGAAGACCTGGCGGGAAAGCCCCTTATCGTGTCCCGCCAACGCCACGGGGAAGGCGACCTGCCCCGCGATATGGATGGGCAGCAGATTGTCGCCACTTATAACCTGTTGTTCAACGGCTCCATCATGGTGGAGGAAGGGATGGGCTATGCCATCTGCTTTGACAACATCATCAACGTCTCCGGCAAAAGCCCCCTGTGCTTCCGTCCCCTGGAGGGGCAGCCGGAGATTGAGATGCACGTCGTCTGGAAGAAGTATCAACTCTTCACCAAGGCCGGGCAGAAGTTCCTGGACAAGCTGCGGGAGATGGTTTGAAGCGCTGCAAACGCAAAACGGGTGGATTGCCAGTTATACGGCAATCCACCCGTTTTTGAACGTTTTTAAGAAGAGAACGCTTTGCGGCAGCCCCTGTCACAGATATTGTTCGTTCAGCCGCCGGACCTCCTCCCGCATCCGTTCCACCACGGCCTCCGGCGCTGTCACCTGCACCCCGCTGCCCAGGCTGATGACCCAGCCCAGGAACTGCTCGCTGACCGCCGCATCCACATAGGCGATAAAGTGGCCCTCATCCTTCTGAATCAGCGGAAAATCCTTCCCGAAGCGGTCAACCAGGACGCCGATCATTCGGTTCTCGCACTCCAGGGTGACGCGGGTCGCCTCCCCCGCGTACATCCCAAACAGCCGCTTCGTATAGGCCGCCGGGTCAAAGGCGGCCAGCTTTGCCTGCCCCTCCCTGGGGGCGTCCGTTACGGTGATGTTCCGCATCTTGTCCACCCGGTAGTGCTTGATGGTGTCAGAGGCGGATTCGTAGGCAATCATGTAGTAATTTTCATCGTCCCACAGCAGGTGCCACGGGCTGACGCAGTACCAGGCCCCGCCCCGGCGCAGCTCCTCCTCCCTTTGGAGGTTCCACTGGAAGTAGTGAAAGCGAATCTGACAGTTCCCGTTGATGGCGGTGTGAATGTCGTCCACGTTATAGTAGATGCTCTCGTTCATGGTCTTGACCCGGCCCGTAATCAGCACCTGGCGCTGGAGCTGCTTGCCGTCATGGACGCTGCACAGCGTCTCCAGCTTCCGAATCAGCTCCCTGGATTTCCGCTCCGTGATGAACTTGGAGGACTGAACAGCATCCACCAGGAGCTTCAGCTCCGGCAGCTCAAACGTTCTGGAGACCAGGTGATAGGTGTGCGTCCGCCCGCTCTGCATGGCGACGATGTCCATGCCGAACTGCCGCAGGTCCTCAATATCCTGATACAGCGTTTTCCGCTCTACACTTACGTCATACTGTTGCAGCCTGGCAATCAGTTCGCCTGCGGTCAGGCCGTGGCCCTCGTCTGTCTCCTCGAAGAAAATTTTCGCCAGATATAGCGCCTTCCGTTTTTGATTCTGTCCCTTTGCCATTGTAAACGCGCACTCCCCTTCCGTGTTTTTCCTATCATAACACAGGAGGTGAAAAAATGAAAGGTGCTCTATCGTCTTGACAAATACGGCCATGCCCGTGAAAATTGCCGAGGTAGCCCTTGTTTCGCCATAGCAAGACTGTTATAATAAAAGAACGGATAGGATACTGGAAAACCGCGTGTACGGAGATGATTTAATATGTTTTCACAGTATAATTTGCAGACCCGGCAGATGCTGACGGGCAACCTCCTGCTGGTAGCCTGCTGCGTGTTCTATCTGGCGTGGTGGCTGATTGCCTTCAAGCCGGAAGGCGCGATCAGGGGAATGAAAAGCGGATGGCTTCTGATTCCGGCGCTTTTGTTTGGGGGGGCGGCAATCGTTGAAATCGTCCAGGGCAGCGACGCGGATGGGCAGGGCGGATTGCTCTCCAGAACTGCGATTGTGATGGGCGGCATTATCGCCTATGTGGTTCTGCTGGCGGCGTCCTCGCTTATCCTGAGACGGCAGGTCACAACAGAGCTGCTCCTCATCGTGGGCTGGACTGTGCTGATGTTCCTGGAGATAAGCGGGCTTTTCGCCCTGGGGCAGTATTCCAGAGGCATGGCAATCGCCTTTCTTGCGATTACCGTCATTGCCGCGATTGTCAGCCTGATTTGTTATCTGTTGTATTATAACCTGGACAGTGTGAAAGGATATATAGATGGCATGATTCCGCTGCTGTTGGTGGCCGTGATGATGATTGCGGTGACCGTCAGCGTGGTGCGCGCAAAATGATGGAGCCGGACAAAGTACGGACGCATGGAGGGATTGGATGTTCAGGGTATGGAGCCTTCTGATTGGGTATGCGTTCGGCAATTTCCTGACTGCGGAATTCGTCTCACGCAGATTTTCCGGGAAAAGCTCCTTTGACAGAGGCAGCGGCAATCCGGGTATGGCGAACATCGCAGCGCAGGATGGGGCAAAATCCGGCGCACTGGTACTGGCAGGGGATCTGCTCAAAACCTTCCTCCCCTGCCTGCTCTGCCGCATGGTTTTGTTCCCGGACGGTGGCGCAACCTCTGCCGCATATGCCGGACTTGGGGCAATTCTAGGTCACAACTTTCCTGTCTGGCACCACTTCAAAGGCGGAAAAGGCGTCTCTTGCACTTGTGCGGCCCTCGTCAGCGTTTCCTTTGGATATGGCCTGCTGGCGTGTGCGGTTGGGGGAATTGTCGTTCTGGTCAGCCGCTATCTATCGATAGGCGCTGTCCTCATTCCCGCCGCCTTTTTGATTCCGGCTTTTCGTTTCTATGGGAACGAGGTTGGAATGCTTACCGTGGTAATGACGCTCATCATGCTGCAGCGGCATATGCCGAGCCTGAAAAATATTCCAACGGGAACAGAGCCGAAGACAACTTTCCTGAAGAAGCGGAACCACAGAAAGCCGGACGAGCATCCATGACAGGGGTGGATTGCAACCGGCAATCTACTGGATGTCAGGGGATGGACTTCTTTGGTATATACACTCTGAAAGGGGCCAGCCCTCTCTCTGCGCAGGCAGGTAAGAGACGGGCTGGCCCCTGTTTTCCGTTATGAATAGAGCTTGACAGGCAATTCCACTTTACATCTTATAATCAAAATCGGGGATGGCTGTCCAACGCCGCCGGAAATAGTGGGCGGCCAGCTTGGGGCGGCGGTCCCGGGTCAGGAGGCCCTTCTTGTTGCCATCTACCCGCATGGGGCCCTGGATAGTGGCGAAGTCCGCGAAGTTCCAAATCTGCTCCCCGATGAAGAAGGGGCGCTTGTCCAGCTCCGCGTTCAGCCGGCTGTAATAGTCCACCTGATATTCCTCGCTGAACATCTCGCCGTTGGTGTTGTGGATGCCGGGGTAGGTGTCCGCGCCGTACTCGGTGAACATCACAGGCTTGTTCTGCTCCGCCCAGAAGTTCAGCTCTGTGTTCAGGGCGTCACAGGCCGCATCCAGGTCGCCGCTGAGGTTGTACCAGCCGTAATACCGGTTCAGGCACACCACGTCCATGGTGCGGGTGATGATGTCCCGCTCGTAGTTGTTCTGGCAGCAGACCAGGGTGACAGGCCGGTTCTGCGGGTCCTGGGCGTGGGCCTGCTCATAGAGGGGACGGAAGTAGTCATAGGCGGACTGTGGGAAATGCTCCGTGTCCGGCTCGTTGGCGATGGACCACATGACCACTGAGGGGTGGTTTTTGTCCCGGTCTATCATGTCCCGCAGCACGTCCCGGTGGTGCTGGTGGATGCGCATGACCTGATAGGGGTCCTCAAGGCCGCTGGCGTTGATGCCCACAGCGGGGACCTCGTCAATGATGACAATGCCCTCCCGGTCGCACAGGTCGTACATCTCCTCGGCGTAGGGGTAGTGGCTGGTGCGGAAGGAGTTGGCCCCCAGCCAGCGGATGAGGGACACGTCCTTCACATTCAGGCAGGAATCCGTTCCCCGTCCGCGGAAGAAGCTGTCCTCATGCTTGCCGAAGCCCTTGAAGTAGAATGGCTGGCCGTTGATGAGGAACTGCGTTCCCCACACTTCCACGGTGCGGACGCCGAAGGTCTGCTCATACACGTCCTCCCCGAAGGTGACGCGGGCAGTATAGAGGTAAGCCTTGCCGGGCTGCCACAGCGTGACGTCGGGGATGCGGCACTGGCCCTCGCTCCCCTCCCCTTCTGCCACGATGTGCCGCCCCTCATCCAGGATGGTCACATGGGATGCGCCTTCTCCGACGGCATCCACCCGGTAGTCCACAAGGCCGTCCGCCCCGTCAATGGAAGGTACCAGGGTGATGTCCCGAATGTAGCTTTTAGGGGTGGTGTAAAGGTACACAGGGCGGATGATGCCCGCATAGTTGAAGAAGTCAAAGTTGGGCTTGTTGGCAGGCTTGCAGCGGGTTTTGGCAAGCTCAATGGAGGGAATCCCGGGGTTGTCCGAGCCAAAGAAGGCTACGGTGCTCTCGTTGCCCACGGGGAGGGTGGAGTAGTTCACCCGGTTGTCTACCGCCACAGCCAGCAGGTTGGTTCCCTGCACAAGGGCATCGTTTACCTCAAACTCAAAGGGCAGAAAGCCGCCTTTGTGGCTCCCCAGCCATTTGCCGTTCAAATACACCTCGGCGGCGTGGGTCACGGCCCCGAAGCGGAGGACAATGCGCTCCCCAAGGATATTACGGGGAACGGTGAAGGCGCGCTGGTATACTGCCCAGCCGTAATGAGCGCGGAGGTTGATGTCGTCCTTCTGGTCGTTATAGGAGGCAGGTACCGCCATGGTTAGAGCGTCCTCCAGGGGGGCCTCCACCCACGCCTGAGGGTAGTCCTCCGCCCCCGCCGTCCGGAAGGCCCAGATATCGTTCAGGCCCAGCAGTGTGCGGGCTTCGTTCAGTTTTGGGTAAAGCATTCCAATTCCGTCCTTTCCAATGTGGGGGCGCAGCCCCTTTGTTTCGTCACCTTCAACAGCGAACCCCGGAACGGGGCCTGGAGGGTGAAGTTGTCCAGTTCCTCCGGCAGGTGGGGTTCAAACCGCAGCCCCGACCGGCTGTCTGGGTCGGGACGCAACCCCGCCAGCTCCTCCACAATGAGGGGGATGGCCCCGCTGGCCCAGGGGTGGCACAGGCTGGTGTTCCATTTCTGCTCCTTGCCCCAGGCTTCAAAGCAGGCGGTGGCCCCCTCCCGGAGCATATTCCGCCAGCCGTACTCGTCCGTTCGGGTCAAGAGGCGGTAGAGGGTATCGTACTTCCCCATGCCTCCCAGCGCCCGAAGGGCAAAGTACATGGGCATGGCGCCGCAGACCCGCCCGGGGGTGCAGAGCAGCCCCTCATAGGCGTCCCACCCCTCCTCTGGGAGCAGGCCGAAGAATGCGGCGTAGAGGTTGGCGTGGAGGGAGCAGTGGTCACTGCCCTCGCTGTCGGCAAAGAGCCGCTGCTCTGGTCGGTAGAAGGTCTGCAAAAAGGCATCCTTCACCCGGTCAGAGCGGTTTTCCACCGGTAGCCCCAGTACGGCCTCCATCTGTTCCTCCATCGCCAGCGCCCCATACCACAGGGCGTTGATAACGTTGTGGACGCCAGGCCCTACAACGGGCCGGGACAGGGGGAAGTCATAGCCGTCCCGCAGATTTTCCGGCCAGTCCACCAGGTTCCACAGCTCGTCCACCGTCTCCAGCAGGCCGTCAGGCCGCTGCCACTTCCGGGCAAACGTATCCAGCATGGCGGAGATGGTGGGGAGGCACTCCCGCAGGAAATCCCTGTCCCCGGTGAACAGCCAATCCGTCCACACCAGCTGGGGGAACAGCAGGGAAAAGTCCCCGATCTCCTGCATCAGCGAGCCGGGGGCCACCCCCATCAGGGTGGGGGAAATGCGGGCTGAGGCCAGAACGTCCCGGATGCACTTGCGGAGCATGGATGGGTCGCCGGTGAGCCACAGGTGGGAGCGGGCGGTGATGACCGCGTCCCCCAGGTACTGCCCCTTCTCCCGGGTGCAGCAGTCCAGGAAGCTATCCTGTGTACAGCATCGGACGGCGTTCTTGCAGATAGAGAAGATGGCCTCCAAGTCATCCGCAGGGCAGCGGAGGGTGCATAGGTCTTCCCTCATCGGGTGATGCCGCTCCCTGGCGCGGAGGTTCCATACCTCCACCCCAGCCGGATACAGCACCTCCGCATAGCGGAACGCCTTGTAATCGTAGGGATGAAGGGTGTTCTCCCCCTCGCGCAGCGTCCAGCGCTCCTCATAACGGCAGTTGCACCGCAGCTCGTACCGCACCCGGCCCTTCCGGTCTAACTCCTCCCCGAAGCGGAGGAGGACGGTCTGCCCGTCGTGCCCCCTGGCATTCAGGTGGAGGGTTCCCGCCAGTTCCCGGCCAAAGTCCAGGAGCAGTCCGCCGGGGATGGGGCGCACATTCCCCGGCAGCCTCTCCCCTTCCCACAGCGGGGCCGTTTCCTGGGGAATCAGGTTATAATCTGCCCAGAGGGCGGGGACAAGGCGGCCCCAGCCCCCGTCGTCAAAGCCGGGCTGCTCCCAGCCCTCCGGGTACTGCCGGGCGTCAAAGTCCTCCAAGAACTGTGTATCGTAGCCCACCGGTGTGCCGGAATAGGCGGTGCAGCGCTGATAGCGCCAGTCGATGGGGCAGACCTCCCCCTCCGGGCCGACTACCTCCACCCACAGGCCGAAGCGTCCGTCGCCGCTGTTCCACACCCGGTTGATGAGGCCCTGATAGTACAGGTGGAGGGCGATGGTGACGGTCTGTCCCCCCGTCAGGGGGTAGGTCAGATAGGGGTACCGCTCCGGGTAGGCGGGGGCGGGGCCTTGCCCGGTGTAGACGCCGTTCAGCCACAGCTGATAGTGGTCGTCGGCGGTAAGGCGTAGCCGATAGTCCCCCTCCCCCAGGGTTAGAATGCCCCGCACCAGCACATGGAAGTTGGCGGGCGCGCCGGTGGGAGGCAGAGGGGAGGTGTCCTGCTCCCGGCGGAACACGTTGATTTGCCGGACGTGCGCCCACTCCGGGACGGTCAGCCAACCGATATTCTGGGTTTCTCCTTTGGTCACGGCTGCTTCCCGATATAAGCCAGGATGCCGCCGTCCACATACAGAATCTGCCCGTTGACGAAGTTGGAGGCGTCAGAGGCCAGGAACACCGCCGGGCCGGTCAGGTCATCCACCGTGCCCCAGCGCTCCGCCGGGGTCTTGGCGCAGATGAACTGGTCAAAGGGGTGGCGGCTTCCGTCGGGCTGTAGCTCCCGCAGCGGGGCAGTCTGGGGAGTTGCGATGTACCCTGGGCCGATGCCGTTGCACTGGATGTTCTGCCCGCCGAACTCGGAGCAGATGTTTTTCGTCAGCATTTTCAGCCCGCCCTTGGCGGCGGCGTAGGCGGAGACGGTCTCCCGCCCCAGCTCGCTCATCATGGAGCAGATGTTGATGATTTTGCCGTGCCCCTTTTCGATCATGCCCGGAATCACCGCCTTGGAGACGATGAAGGGGGCGTTCAGATCCACGTCCACCACCTGGCGGAATTCGGCGGCGGACATCTCGCACATGGGGATGCGTTTGATGATGCCGGCATTGTTCACCAGGATGTCAATGATGCCGACTTCCTCGCGGATTTGGGCCACCATGGCCTGCACCTGTTCCTCGTCCGTCACGTCGCAGAGGTAGCCTTTGGCGTCGATGCCCGCCTCCCGGTAGGCCGCCTCCGCCTGGGCCAGCCGCTCCGCATTATGACCGTTAAAGACGATTTTGGCCCCCGCCTCGCCGAAGGCTTTGGCAATGGCGAAGCCGATGCCGTAGGTGCCGCCGGTGACCAGCGCCAGCTTTCCCTCCAGGGAGAATGCATCCAGAATATTGCTCATACCGCTCACCTCAAATCGGGGATGTCGATGTTGTCCATGTCGTCAAAGGCCTGGTTTTCCCCGCCCATGGCCCAGATAAAGGTGTAACTGCTGGTGCCGGCTCCGGCGTGGATGGACCAGGAGGGGGAAATCACCGCCTCCTCGTTGTGCATGACGATGTGGCGGGTCTCTTGACCCTCCCCCATCAGGTGAAAGACCACGTTGCCATCCGGAATGTCGAAGTAGGTGTAGATTTCCATCCGCCGCTCGTGGGTGTGGGCAGGCATGGTGTTCCACACGCTGCCTGGCTCCAGCACCGTCATGCCCATAGAGAGCTGGCAGGTGGGGAGCACGTCGGGATGGATGAACTGGTTGATGACCCGCTTATTGGAGGTCTCCATGCTGCCCAGGGGCCGCTTGGCGGCGTCGGCCAGCCTGATGAGCCGCGTCTCATAGGAACAGTGGGCCGGGGCGGACACCATGTAGAACTTGGCGGGGGCCTCCGGGCTGTCGCTGGCAAGCAGCACCTCCTTCGCCCCACGGGTGATGTACAGGCAGTCCTTGTTCCCCATGGGATAGACCATGCCGTCCACCTGGATTTTGCCAGGTGCGCCGATATTGAAGATGCCGATTTCCCGGCGCTCCAGGAAGTAGGCGGTGCCGAAGCTGGCCCAGACGTCGATGCCCTTATCGATGGAGACGGTTTCATGCACAGGCATACAGCCCAACGTCACCATTCTGTCCACATGGCTGTAGACCGCTGCCACCCGGTCGGGCTGGTACAGGTTTTGAATCAGGAACTCGTCCCGCAGCTCCTGAGTGGTGTAGCGTTTCACGTCCCGCTGGTTGGCAGAATAACGGATGTCCATAATCGCATTTCTCCTTTACAGTCAAAGTTTCAAAGGTAATCCACCTGAGTTTGAATCGTCTGAACCCCCTTGCGGACGGCGTATACCGCCATGGGGATAGAGGTCTTCGTGGCAATCAGGTTGGTGTTGGGGTCGGGAATCAGTACCTCTCCCCTGCCGTCTCCCGCCAGGGAGGTGACGGCGCAGCGGTCACCCTCACTGACCACCTCTGCCGTTGGCCCCTCCGCCCTCCGGCGGAAGGAAATGCGGTCGTCAGTGGAGAGGGCAAAGCCGCAGTCATAGGCGGTGCAGTCGAAGCTGCTCTCAATCGTGTGGATGCGGAGGTGACCCCTGTCGTTGGGGACGAGCCGGGTGCGCACCCGGATGCCCTCCAGGGGCGACCAGCGGAAGTCCAGCCCGTCCTCCCCAATATGATACTCCGGCTCCACCAGGTCCTTCACATAGAAGTAGCCCCCCACCTGAAAGCAGAGCATACTGTCCGGGGCCATCTCCCCCAGGGTCACAGGAGTACGGGAGATGTTGAAGGCGAACCGACTGGAGTAGGCAAATTTGCTGTACTTCTCCACCGTATGGCTGTGGCCGTCGGCCTGTAAGCGCCCCGGCACCAGGGCCACCACGTTGTCCCGCCCCCGCTGGAGGAACATCCCGGCGTGGGGCAGGTAATGCTGTTTCTCCAGGGTCGGCATGGGCGCAGCCTCCACGCTCCAAAAGGGGTGCTCGTCCGGCAGAGCCAGGAACGCGAAGGCTTTCAAGGCCCAATAGGGGGAGCCGGGGGCGTTGTAGCTCTCGGACATCTGGAGATTGGGATAGGCGTAGCCGATGGTCAGCACCCCGGCATTGTCGTAGATGGGCTGATTCAGCCACCAGGTCAGGTGTCGGGTGAGGATGCCCTTCATCACCGGTAGGGGCAGCACCTCCTCCCCCGCCAGCAGCGCGATGGCGAAGAACGCCCCCTGGGCGAAGCGGTATGTCATGGAGCGGCCATAGGCGATGGCGGCCCCATCGTCCGCGAACCAGTAGATGTAATCCCTGGCGAAGTCCCTGGCCCGCTGGCGGAAGGTTTGGCAGCGCTCCGGCTCCTCGTCCTCCATAAACATGGCGTAGAGCAGACCGTAGGACACCATGACGAAGGGGTTGTAATAGTCCTTGTCTCCCCCGTTGCCGTCCCGGTACCAGCCGCCGTCATCGTAGTAGTCCTCCAGCATGGCGAGGCCGGAGTCGATGCGCTCCTGGCTGTAGGGCCGCCCCCGTACCTTCAGCGCCAGATTGGTGAGGATGGCGAACCACTGCCAGTTGCAGGCGCAGCACTGGTGGCGGTTGATTTCCCACAGCCAATCCGTCAGGTTTGATTTCGCCTGCTCGGTCAGGGGGTCCCAGACCCGCTCCGGGGCCAGCAGCATCCCGTAGGAAAGCGCCGCCATCTCGCAGAACTTCTGGTCGAAGTCCCGGCAGGTGTGCCAGTACTCCGGATGCTCCGGGTCGGTTCCGGCGGTCAGACCCTGGAGGTACAGCGCCTCAAAGACAGGGAGGCACGAAGTGCCGGAAGTGCCGCTTGACGGCAACGGCTCCCGTCCGCCGCCGGCCCAGAAGGGAATCAGCCCCCACAGAGGGCGGGCGAAGGACTCCATCTCAATGGAGTCGTTTTCATAGTGGGTGCTGGTGACGCCCAGCGCCAGCCGCGCCCCCGCCTCACTGTAGAAGGGCTTCAGGGGCTGGAGCAGCCGCATCAGGGCAGCCTGGGCCGCCGCTTTGGTGGAGAAGTCCTCCACCGTGTAATGATAGCGTTTCATTGTCCCCTCCTGTCACCAATAAGGATACCAGTCTCTGGTCAGCCGTGTCAATGCCTCCAGGTAAAAATAATCGCCCCAACCGGTACACTCGTCCACCCCCTCCGGGGTGCAGGTGTTGTAGGGGCTCTTTTTACTGTAGGTGCCGTGAAGCAGCAGACCGGTGCCCGGAACAGGCTTCGGTACAGCATAGCTTCGGCTCAGGCTGCCCAGCATCTGCCGGGCCATGGCTTCACACTGTTCGCCCTCCTCCCTAGGGAGCCAGCGGACGGCCTCCAGCAGCCCGCAGGCCACGACAGCCGCCGCTGAGGAGTCCCGGGGTTCGCCGCTTCCGTCGGTGAAAATCATATCCCAGTAGGGCACCAAGTCCTCCGGCAGCCGGGTCAGGTAGAAGGCAAGCGCCCTGCGGAAGGTGTCCAGATAGGCGGGGTCCTTTGTATACCGATAGCTCAGGATGCTGCCGTAGACACCCCAGGCCTGGCCCCTGGCCCAAAAGCTGTCATTCCGGTAGCCCTGGCAGGTCTCCCCGTGGGAGGGGGTGCCGTCCCGGTTCATAAAAAAGGTGTGATAGGTGGAGCCGTCGGGCCGGAAGGAGTAAGCCAGGCAGGTCCTGGCATGGCGTCCGGCGATGTCGGCGTATTTGGGGTCACCCGTCTCCCGACCGGCCCAGTATAGCAGAGGGATGTTCAGCAGGCAGTCAATGATGAACCGATAGTTTTCCTCTGCTCCCATTGGTCCCCAGGCCTGGAGGAACTTCCCCTTTGGCTGGAAGCGGGTCAGCAGCTGGTCCGCCGCCAGAATGGCCGCTTCCCTGGCCATTTCGCTGCCGGTGAGCCGCCAGGCCGCCACACAGGAGGGGCTATAGAGGAAGCCCATATCGTGATGGTCCACCTCGACCTTCTTGCAGATGCGGTCATAAAAGCTGTCCACCAGGGTCAGCCCGGCCTCCCGGAAGCAGTCCTCTCCAGTGCGCTCATAGGCCAGCCAGACCTCCCCCGGCCAGAAGCCGCAGGTCCACTGGACGTTATCACAGGCGGGGTAAATGCCGTTCACGCTGGTGTGGTTTTGGCAGCGGTGGGTGTACAGGGGCAGATTTTCCCGCACCTGGCGGACGCAGCTATCCAGGGCGGCCATAGCCGCCCCGTCCGTCAGGGGGGTGATGGTTTCGTGCATGGATGCCTCCTCAAAAAAGCCGACAGGGACAGGGCGAATCCCCCCGCCCCTGTCGGAGTGTGACGATATAATTTGATGGGAAGGTTAGCCTTTCAGACCGGAGGTGGCCACGCCCTGGACAAAGTACTTTTGCAGCGCCAGGAACACGATCAGCACCGGAATCAGCGCAATCACCGAGGCCGCCATGATCAGGCCGTACTCCGCAGAGTACTGGCTGATGAACATACGCAGGCCGATTTGGATGGTTTTCAGCTCGGTCTTGGTCAGGTAAATCAGGGGGCCGAGGAAGTCGTTCCAGGTGTTGACGAAGGTGATGATGGTCAGGGTGGACAGGGCCGGCTTAGACAGGGGCAGCATAATCCGCGCCCAGATGCCGTACTCCGAGAGGCCGTCGATTCTGGCCGCCTCGCACAGCTCAGAGGGCACGCCCTCATAGAACTGCTTCATCAGGAACACGCCGAAGGCGCTGAACGCCTGGAGGCAGATGATGGCCAGATGGGTGTTGTTCAGGTTCCAGGAGCGCATCATCATAAACTGGGGTACCATGTAGGCCTGCCAGGGTACGGCGATGGTGGCGATGTAGCCCAGGAACAGCGTGTTCTTGCCCTTGAAGTCCAGCTTGGCGAAGGCGTAGGCCGCAAAGCTGGAGGTGAAGAGCTGGAGCAGCGTCACAATGATGGTCAGCTTGGCGCTGTTCTTGATGAAGGTCAGCAGGGGGATTTTCGTCCAGATGTCCACATAGTTCCGCCAACGGGGGTTGGAGGGAATCCACTCAATGGGGAAGGCGAACACGTCCTTGTTCAGCTTCAAAGAGGCGGAGAGCATCCACACAAAGGGAACCAGCATGACCGCAGCGATGAGGATGAGGAGGACATAGATGATGACCATGGAAACGTTATGCCGCGTCTTGGCGGATTGGGTTTTGACCGCTTGGGTTGCCATAAATGCGCCTCCTCTCTCAGTTATCGTCGTTGGAGGAGCCGCGGAACTGGATGATTGTGACAATCAATACCAGAACGAACAGCACCATAGCGACCGCGCTGGCGTAGCCATACTTTGGCGTGTTGACAAAGGCTACGTTGTAGATGTAGTACACCAGCGTGATGGTGGCGTTGCCGGGGCCGCCCTGAGTGATCATGTACATCTGGTCATACACCTTGAAGGAGGCGATGGTCAGGGTGATAATCACCAGGAAGGTGGTGGGCCGCAGCTGGGGCAGGGTGATGTGCCAGAACACCTGCCACCGGTTGGCGCCGTCCAGCTCGGCGGCCTCCTCCAGCTCCGGGTTGGTGCCCTGGAGGCCGGCCAGGTACATGACCATGTAGTAGCCCATGTTCTTCCAGACGCTGAACAGGATAACGGTCAGCATGGCGGTCTCCTTGCCGGCCGCCCACCGGGGGAGGTTTTCCACACCCAGGGCGGAGAGAATCATGTTCACAGGGCCCATGCTGGGGCTGAAAATCATGTTCCACACGGCGGCCACCGCCACCAGGGAGGCGACATAGGGGAAGAACGCCACCGTCCGGAAGAAGTTCCGGCCCTTGATGGGCTGGTTCAGCAGGACGGCCAGCCCCAGGGCGCAGACCAGGGTCAGCGGCACAACGGCTACGGAATAGACGATGGTATTTTTGAAGGCTGCCAGGAAGGTGGAGTCAGTGACCAGGTCAATGAAGTTCTGGAAACCCACAAATTCGATGGCATTGACGCCGTCCCAGCTGCAGAACGCCAGGGCAATGGCAAACGCCATGGGGACCAGGGTGAAAACGCAGAATCCGATAAAGTTGGGGGCGATGAAGGAATAGGCAATCAGGGTGTTGCGCGTTTCCTTTTTCATCGGCTTCTTTTCCGATTTTGCAACGGGTTTTGTTGCCATCTCGGTTCAATTCTCCTTTCATAAGCGCTTTTTCACTTCTTCGGGGGCATGGGAAAGGGGCGGGCGAACTGCCCGCCCCTTTTCATTGAGATGTGTTTTCAGGGAATGTGAGGCTGCGCTGTGCGCTTATTCGCCGTCCGCCAGGATGGCCTGAACCTGCTCGTTCATGTTGGCGATGCCCTCTTCGACGGTCTCTGCGCCGGTCATGATGGCGTCATGCTCGGTGTTCAGGATGGTCTCGATCTCAGAGGCATAGGAGGACAGCGGCATCTCCAGATAGACAGCCACGGTGTTCAGCGCTTCCAGGGAGCTTTCGTCGCTGGGGAAGCCCTCAGTGGCAGAGATGATGGAGACGGTGTCGTCAGTGGAGACGGCGGGGAAGGAGCCGGTGGAGGCCATGATGTCAGCGCCCTCAGAAGATGCGCACCAGTTCACGAAGTCAATGGCGGCTTCCTTGTTCTCCGAGTTGGTGTTGACGCCCAAAGAGGTCACAGTACCCAGGGTGGTGCCGGCCTCGACGCCATCGGGATGGGGATACTTGACGATGCCGAAGTTGACCTCGTCTACGCCGTTGGCCTCGGCCTCAGAGTTGTAGGTCTGGAGGGTGGCGATGAACCAGCTGCCCATGGGGCACATGGCGGCCTGGCCATTCTCAAAGGCGGCGGAGTAGTGCAGACCGGAGGTCTTGAGCTCACCGTAATCCATGCAGATGCCGTCCTCCTGCTCGGAGAGCACCAGGTTGTAGTAATCCGTCAGGAAGTCGTACTCGCCATCGATGATGGTGTGCTCCCCGTCCAAGATACCGAACAGGGTCACGTCAGAGCGCCAGGTGTGGTAATGGGTGCCGTAAATCTTCTCAGAGCCTTCGCCGCTGGTCAGCTCACGGGCCAGAGCGTCATACTCCTCCATGGTCATGTCGTTGGTGGGATAGTCGATGCCGGCTGCATCAAAGATGTCCTTGTTGTAGTACAGGACCCAGAAGTCGGAGCGGAAGGGCACGGCGTAATAGTTGCCGTCGTCCGCAGTCAGCTGCTCCAGCACACCGTTGAAGTCCGCCTCGTCGATGGCCAGGTTGTCGTTCATGGCCTCCAACAGGCCCAGGTTGATCAGGTTGGAGTAGCCGGGGATGTCCTTGATGGAGACGACGTCCAGCTCGCTGTTGCCGCCGGCCAGCTGGGTGGCCAGCTGCGTCATGTAATCGGTGGAGCCAAGGTCGATGACCTCGATGGTCACGCCCTCATGGGTGGACTCGTAGCCCTCCTTCAGGGCGCTCCAGTAAGCGGTGCTGTCATAGTCCCACAGGGCCCAGGTGATGGTGACTTCTTCGGCGCTGCCGCTGTCGTCATTGCCGGTCTCCTCGGCAGAGGAGCTGTCGCCGCCCTCTTCGGTGGAGCTGTCGTCGGCTGTGGAGCTTGCGCTGCCGCTGTCATCCGTGTCCTCGTCGGAGCTGCCGCCGCAGGCAGCCAGCCCGAGGCACATGGCAAGCGCCAGAAGCAGAGCGAGCAATTTGCGTGTGTTCTTCATAGTTCAATTCCTCCTGATAATTTTTTGGTTGATTTCCTCAACCGCTCCGGGGTTTCTGACCTCCCCGTTGGTGATAATATCATATACTATTTCGCCTCACTTTTAAATGTACATTTTGTAGAAGTATCTGTAAATTTTTTTGGTTCCCTAAGAAATATCTGTAAAATTTTTAGTTTTAGAAGGCAATTTGTTGTAATTTTTTGGGAAATAACAAAAGATTGCTTTACAAGCACCGCAATTTTTTATAGAATATGGTAAGAAAGTGATACCGACAGGCGCAGGACGCGCGCAAAAGGAGGAGGATGCGGTATGAAGGCACAGGCGAGGGTGAACAGGGGATGCAGACGCTTCGGCATCTCCGCCCGTGTCGTCGCTCTGACGCTGGCCTTTACCATCCTGATTGCCGCCGTCGTCCTGTGTTCCAGCGTCTACTACCTCTCTATCCAGACCAGACGCACCTACCTCCAGGCGGCGGAGTACCAGCTGGAGACCGCCACCTCCTCCCTATCCCAGCGGGTGAAGGAGATTGACGAACTGGCCAACTGGTGCACCGCCAACACCACTGTGCGCACCTATATGATGACCAGCGTCTCCAGCAACCTTGCGACTACCCTCTACCCCACCGTTGAGGACAAATATAATTCCGTCAGCACCTCCAACTACATTCAGCGCCTCCTGATTTACAGCACCGATGGGGCGTCGGACAGCAAATTTATCATGCTGGGCACCGCCACCTCCCAGTCTGTCACCCTGACAGAGGAACGGCTGCGCCTCCTGGCCGACCTGGACGGGGAGGACACCGCCTGGGAGGTCCTCCGCACCGAACCGCTGATGCAGGCGGGAACCTCCATGCAGGGGATTCCGGTAACGGCTTCCGCCACCAGCGTCAGCGGGCGCTATACCTTAAAAGCCTATATCTCCGTCTCCCCCGCCATCATCACCGATGTGCTGAAACAGTATGCGTTGGACGAGGATGCCCGGCTCTACTGGCTGATGGGGGCTGCCGTCTACCAGGTGGAGGGGGACAGCCTGATTCCCCTGCCGGAGGACAGCCTCCTTCTGGAGGAGACGGATGAGGATGGGGGCGCAACCCTGGATGACAGCACCCTGCTCTACCATACAGAGCTGGACGGCGTCAGCTATTCCGTGATTGCCATCCCCATCGGCGTCCACGGCCTGTATCTGGCGGAGGCCATTCCGGATGTGCCCTTCCGCGAAATGCTGCCCCAGATGCTGGGCACCATTGCAATTATGGTCCTTGCCATCCTGTTCTTCGGTATCCTGCTGGTGGTGCTGCTCCATAAGTTGATCAGCAACCCCATTCGGGCGTTGCAGCAGCAAATCGAGACGCTGGCCCAGGGGGATTTCACCGTCAACCCCGGCATTGAGTGGAACCATGAGCTGGGCGATGTGGGCCGTGGCATCAACCATCTGTCCCAGAACATCACCAGCCTGATGGATAAACGGGTGGAGGATGAGAAGAAACGGCTGGATTTGGAGTATCAGATGCTTCAGAGCCAAATCAACCCCCACTTTATTTACAACACCCTGAACAGCATTAAGTGGATGGCCTCCATTCAGCACGCCCCCGGCATTGTGGAAATGGTCACCGCCCTGGCCCGGTTGCTGAAAAGCGTCTCCAAGAGCACCCAGCGTCTGGTGCCGCTGGAACAGGAGCTGTCCCTGCTGGAGGACTATTTCACCATTCAGCGCTACCGCTACGGCGGCACCATCACCGCCGACGTGCGGTGTGAAACGGAGGAACAGGTGCTGTCAGGCACCCTCATCCCCCAGTTCTCCCTCCAGCCTCTGGCGGAGAACGCCATCTTCCACGGCATCGAGCCGAAGGGCTGCGCCGGGCAAATCACCGTCACCATCTGTCGGGACGAGGAGCGGCATGACATTCTGGTCCTCCTGGCGGACGACGGCGTGGGCATGACCCCGGAGCAGATGGAGCACGTCCTCCAGCCTCCTCCGGAGGAACCCAAGGCAAAATTCCGAGATGTTGGGCTGTGGAACGTCCACCGGCGGCTGCAATACAGCTTTGGGCCTTATTATGGCCTGACGCTGGAGAGCACGCCGGGGGTTGGGACCACCGTCACCGTCCGCCTGCCGGAGCTGCCTCCGGCGGATACCAACGCTACATAGCGGGATAAAAATTCAGGAGGGAGAGACCAACCATGATACAGGTGCTTCTGGTAGATGATGAACCCCTGGTGCTGATCGGGATGCAGAGTATGCTGAACTGGGGGAAGCTGGGGCTGGAAATCGTCGGCACCGCCCGAAACGGCGCTGACGCCTGGGCCATTATTCAGCAGCATCGGCCGGACATCGTGATTTGTGATGTGATGATGCCTGTCATGGACGGGCTGGATCTGGCGGAGAAGTGCCGGGAGGTGGACGACGCCCTCCCCGTGTTCATCATGCTGACCAGCTTTGAGGAGTTCAACTATGTGAAGCGCAGCCTGCGCCTGGGGGCGGTGGAGTATCTGGTGAAGATGGACCTGACCCCGGAGCTGCTGGAGGGCGCCCTCCACCGTGCCATTGAGAACGTGAAAAAGGAGTGTGCCCTTCGTACGCCGGAATCCGTCCCCGCTGCCAGCGGCCTGGAGCAGTATCGGGACAGGCTGTTCATTCAGCTTTACGGCGGTCTGTTCCAGGACAGGGCCTACTTTGACGACCTGTGCAGCCAGCTGGGGCTTCACTTTGACGCGCCGTGGTACACTGTGGCGGCGGCCAGGTTCACCTGCCGGGAGCTTCCCACAGAGCAGCTGGCCACCCTCAGCGCCGGCGTCACCAATATGGCGGCGGATGTCCTGCCAAAATACCTCCCCTGTACCGTCACCGCCAGCAACCTGAGCCACTTCTACGTCCTGCTGCCGCTGGATTCCCCCGTTGGGCTGGAGCGGCGGCTGGATGAGGTGCTGAAAAAGGCTGGGCAAATTCTGTATGGCTATTTCAGCACCCCCATTCACTGGGCGGTGGGCCAGCCGGTGCAGGATATTTTAAAGGTGCAGCAGAGCCAGCGCACCGCCCTCTCCATCCTGACCCAGGTCACGGATGCCCAGCCCGTCCTGTACTATCAGCCCCAGGCCACCACGCCGGCCCCCCGCCGCGCCCAGACGGTGGCCCAGATTCAGGAGTACATCTGTCAGAACCTGTCCAAGCCGCTGTCGCTGAACGATGTGGCGGCAGTCTTTAATTTCAGCCCCAACTATCTCAGCCAGCTCTTCTCCCAGAACGGGGAGTCCAGCTTTGTGGAATTCGTCACCGCCACCCGCATCAACACTGCCAAGGAGCTGATGGCCACCACCGACCTGAAGATTTACGAAATCAGCGAGCGGGTGGGCTTTGAAAGCTCCTCCTATTTCAGCAAGGTCTTTAAGAAGCTGGAGGGCGTCAGCCCACGGGAGTATATGCAGCGGCTGCAGGGGTGAGCGGACAGCATCGCGTTTACCGTAAAAAGGAGTACCACAATGGAAACCATCAAACTCAAGGTTTTGGATGAGGCGGGGCATACCCTGATGACTTGCCCCGCAGGCCGCCAGGTCAGCCTGGTCTACACCGCCGCCTATCGGCCGGGAGACCGGGTGGCTCTGGAAATCCGCACGCCGGGGCAGTTCTGCGTCGTCCAGTTTGAGGACACCATGCTACCCGCTCTGGTCTATGTGCAAAAGCGGGAAATCAACTTTCATATCCCCTTTGGGGAGCAGGCCATCACTTACAGCCCCAAGAGCTTCACCGGAAGCCGCCACGTCATCCGGGCGCGGCTGGCCACGGCTGAGGAAGTGGCCTGTCGGCGGAATCTGGCTTTTAACCCTTATGACGCGCACGGGGATACCGGTTTCTTCCCCCACGCCAGCGCCAATGTGGAGACCAGAGGGGAGGCGGTTTTCGCCGCCCGGAACGCCATCGACGGCATCTTTGAAAACAGCGCCCACGGGGAGTACCCCTATCAGAGCTGGGGCATCAATCGGGACCCCAACGCCGCCCTGACCCTGGCCTTTGGCCGGGAGGTTGTGCTGGACGAGCTGCGGCTCACCCTCCGGGGGGATTATCCCCATGACAACTACTGGACGGGGGCCACGGTGGCCTTCTCCGACGGCAGCAGCCTTGTCCTGTCCCTGACGGACAGCCCGCTGCCCCAGGTCACCCGGTTCCAGCCCAAAACGGTGGAATGGCTGGTGCTGAAAGACCTCATCCAGGCGGAAGGCCCGTCCCCCTTCCCTGCCCTGACCCAAATCGAAGCCTGGGGGACCGAAGCCGCCCTGCCTGAGGAGCTGACCCATGAGACGCCGCTTTAACTTCTTCGGTCTGAACGACCTGACCCACGCCCCGCAGGAGGATAAGCCGCCCCGCACCGGCGCGGCCCGCTACTTCCAGGTGCTCTGGGAGAATCTGGGGAAGCTGCTCTTGGGAAACCTGCTGTGCTGCGCAGGGTTCCTCCCTGCTGCGCTGGGCGTCAGCCTGGGGCTGGTGTATGAAAACTTCTGGCTGGCGCTGATTGGCGGGGCCGTAGGCGGCGCCATCGCCGGGCCGTTTTGGACGGCGATGGTGGATCTGTCCCTCCGGTGCTTTGCCAATCGGGTGGACGAATGGTTCGCCGGATTCCGGCACACGCTGTCCGCCTGCTGGAAGCCCGCTGCCCTCCAGGGGTTGGCCGTTGGAGTGCTGGTCGCCGGTTTACTGACGGTGGGCGGCTTCGCCTCCGACCTGATGGAAGGCGGCACGCTGCCCGCCCCTGTGGTGTGGGTCGTGCTGATTCTGGACTTCTTCCTGGCGGCGCTGGCAGTGACCCTCCTCTTCCCTCCTCTGTGCTATCAGCGCCAGCCTCTGGCCCAGCGAATCAGGGAGAGCCTGACCCTGCTGACAGAGGCCCCTCTCCGCACCCTGGCCGCCACGCTGGGGCTGCTGCTCTGGTGCGCTCTGCTGGGCAGTCTGTTCCCCGTCAGCGTGCCGCTGTCAGCGGTGCTGGGCGTCTGGCCCCCGGCCTTGTATGTGGCCCAACTCCAGCGGCCCGGCCTGGTGGAGCAGTACGGCCCCCAGGAGGAGCCGCCGGAACGGGAGGTGCCGGAGGGTAAACCCGGCCATTACACCATGAGCCAGCGCACCGAGATCTGGTGGCGGCGGCATTGGGGCGTTGTGCTGGCGCTGGTGGCGGTCATCAGCCTGGCCCTTGGTGTCATTCAGACCGTGACCAGCTTCCGGGAGCCGGACGTCCAGGTGGCCTTCGTCCACGCCGATTCTCTGCCGGACAACGTTCTCTCCGCCCTGGAGACCTCCCTGGGGGAGCTTGTGGGCGACCTGAACGGGGACGGCGAAGTGGTGGTGCAGGTGAACGACTATCAGGTGGTCTTTGACGGCAGCGCCACCGACTCCGACGTACAGACCGCCGGCTCCACCCTGCTGGTCACCGATGTCGCCGGTGGGGAGAGCAGCCTGTTTATTGTGGAGGACGCCGAGGGCTTCCTGGAGCTGTACGCCGACCAGATGGACACCGCCCGCGCCACAACGTGGGGGGAATCCCCTGTCCTCTCCGGGTTGGACGCCGGAACCTACTCCACGGTGGAGGACATCGATGCCGACCTCACCGGTCAGGAACTGCTGGCGGAGTACACCGTCCTCCCTGCGACGGGAGCGGACAGTGATGTCCTCGCCCTGCTGCTGGGGGAGTGATGCATCATCACTGCATCGCCTACCGCAGGCGAATCATTCCGGCTAAAGGCCGGACAGGCCCAACCTGATTTGAGTACGGACAAAATCCCGCGCCTTGGCAACAGGGCGCGGGTTTCCTTTTACCTTATTTGCTGTATGGTCCGCGTTGCCGCCTTGGCCGATGACAGTTTGTCGGGCGGTCATTATAGAGGGAAGTCAGTGGTCTCCCCTGCCCGCTTTTGCCCGGCGAAAATAGATTGACTTTGACGGCGTTTGCCCTATAATAATGGTATGCTACTACAATCAAAACTAAGGTGATAAGAATGTCATTCCAGCGCAAAGCAGCCTTTTGCTGTACGCTTGCCGCCGCCTTTCTGTGCTGCACCGGATGCGGGAGAATTGCGGTTTCCGACCCGGTCAGTTCAGTGGTGGAGGAACCCTCTGTGTCAGTCGTTTCCGAATCCGCAGCGGAGCCGGAGGAATCTGCTGCACCTGTTGAGAATCAGTCATGGGAGCCGGAACAGGCCGTCACCGTTCTGTCCTCCTTCTCCGCTTCTTCTGTGCCCTCGATGGCTGGCCTTGAGGATGGGCGCGTGTTCTGCTGCTGGACGGACTTTGCCACAGACGGTGAGGACAGCGGCACAGGCGTCTGCATTGTCGATTTGGCAGCCGATGCAGTTGAAGATATGGTGTTTTTCGACCAGTATCTTGAATATAAGCGCACCTTTTCGGACGGAAACTCCCTCTTTCTTTCCTATCAGGACGACAGCTTCTACCTGATGGATGAAGCGCTTGAACTGACCAAAGTGGACACCCCCCAATACAGACGGGCAGTTTTCAAGCGACCACAGCCTGTATTACTACGAGACGGATGGCGCTCTGTATGGACGAAACCTCACCACTGGCGAAGATACCCGTATCTCGCTGGAACACGAATTCAGAATCGCATCCATCAGCAGCATCTATGCCGATGGGAACTACCTGTTCTGCTGGGTGCGCACTTCACTGTATTCCTATAACCAGAGTATGGCCCTTGTGGATGTGGGAACCGGAGAAGTGCTTCTGTTAAGCTCGAACCTGTCCGATGTCGTGTGCGTTGGCGATTCCTTCTACAGCCTGGAATACGTCACGGACTCCGAAGACCTTCAGTTCTTTTACGGTGCGCTGGACGGGGAGGAAGCGCTGCATCGCTACACAGTTTCCGCAATAGAGGGTACTTATTCCGATACATCTCTGCTCCCCTATTCCAACTATGCCATTTCCACGACCTATACATGGTCAGAAGACAGCGCAGAAGAGGTAGTGTACGGAAGCCTGCTCTATCGCATGAATGCAGATGGCAGCGTGGAGGTTGCAGACTTGGAAGAATCCGGGCTGCCCTACGCGCCTTATTCCTATACCTACCTGGAGGAACAGAATCTCATTGTTGTGAGCTTTTACGCCGACAGCAGCAGCCAAATGGCAATTCTGGACCCGACACAGATGGCCTTTACTCTGGCAGGGCAGGCCGAGGAAGTCAGCGCCGAGGAACGCATTGACAGCGAGACGCTGAGCGCATATCAAGCCGAGCTGACGCCAGTTGCCCTGCCGGATTCGATGACCGATGCACGGGCAAAGGCGGATGAACTGGAAGAAACCTATGATGTCCATATCCTGCTGGGCGCTCAGTGTGCCGGGCCCTGTAACGCCTCTGAATTTGATGTGACAACTACGGACGAACTCGGATTGGAAGTTGAGTGTGCCGATGTTCTGTCTTCGTTGAAGGATCTGGAATCTGCACTGTCCCTCTACCCTGCCGACTTCTTCGCCCAGTTCCAAACGGAAACTGGCGAGGATGGTATTTACTTCCTGCTGACTGGCAGCATCTCCGGCGACCGCAACATGGATGTCGCGGGGTTTGAGTACAGCATTGAAACGCGGGAATTCATCTGCGTAGACATCACTGAACCGAACTACGCCTTAAAACAAAATTTCTGTCACGAGCTATGGCACGCGACAGAAAACAAAATCTTTGACTCTGATTTTTACGGATTCTATGACGGTTCCTGGGACGATTGCAACCCTGATGGGTTTGAGTACTATTACTCCTATGACTATCTCGACTATGCCGAGGAAGCCCAGGCGTATACCTACTTTGGCGGCGCGGAGGAGGTCTACTTTGTAGACAGTTATGCCCAGAGCTATGATAAAGAAGACCGCGCCAGAATCATGGAATACATTATGGCTGATGACGACACGGCGCAGGCGCTGATGGAGTACCCGGCCATTCAGCAGAAGCTCCAAATCATGTGCGACGGTATTCGCGCCGCATTTGACACGGAGGATTGGACAGACGTGTATTGGGAACGGTTTTTCGACACACCCGCAACAGACGAAAAGGAGACTTTACCATGAGCAACAATCCACAATATAATTGGCAGAACAAGGGTGCTCGCGCACAGATCGCCGAGGCCCGCACGAAGGAGATGGCTGAGCGCTATCGCCAGGAGATCAGCTCGTGCGTTTTAAAAACGCAGACGTATCGGGGGCAGATTACTTCGGCTCCCTCGCAGGAACCTGCTGCTTCTTATACCGAACTGCTGGTACCGCTGGACAGCGTATCCGCCGCCTATCAGGAGCGGAATGGGAAAACCGCTATTTTGAACTTTGCCAGTTACAAGCACCCCGGCGGCGGATTCCTCGTCGGCTCCAGGGCCCAGGAGGAGTGCCTGTGCCACGAGAGCTTCCTGTATAACGTCCTCTCCCAGCAGCAGAAGTATTATGCGCAAAACAACAAGACGCTCAATCGGGCGCTGTATACGAACGCGGCGCTGTATACCCCTGATGTGATGTTTGAGCACAACGGTGAGGCAGCTCCGTTCGATGTGCTGACCTGTGCCTCCCCCGATTTTGGCACCGCGGCACAATACTACCATGTGTCCAAAGAGGAAAACAGCGCTGCCCTTCGCAGCCGCATCCGTTTCGTGCTGGACATTCTGAACGAGCAGCACGTCAACACGGCAATCCTCGGTGCATTTGGCTGCGGCGTGTTCTGCCAGGACGGCACGGAAGTCGCAAAGCTATTCCAGGCGGAAGCGGCTTGCACGGCTTGGCGTGAACCGGTAAAGCTGGTGTATGCGGTAATCGACAGCGCAAGGGGCGGGAATTATCAGAAATTTGGGGAAGTGTTTGGAAAGGCGCAGTGACGGCGTCGCTGCTGTGGAGTTCGTCATGCGTGAATAAAAAGCATTGATTTTGAGACACCTTTGTATTGATATTTTTCGAGCCAGCTGTTAGAATATGGGAAAAGGAGACGATGCTATGAAGCTATTGGTCGTTGTAGATATGCAGAAGGACTTCGTGGACGGCGCGCTGGGAACCTCGGAGGCGGTGGCCATTGTGCCCCGTGTGCAGGAAAAGATTGTGGCCCGTCAGGCTGCGGGCTGGACTACAGTATTCACCCGGGACACCCATACGGAGCAGTACCTGGACACCCAGGAGGGCCGGAAGCTGCCGGTTCCCCACTGCATCCAAGGGACGCCTGGCTGGGAGATCATCCCGGAGCTGCCCACCCAGGGCTGCCTGATTCTGGATAAGCCCTCCTTCGGTTCCCTGGAGCTGGCCCGCTATGCGGCCCAGTTAGAGGATCTGGAGGAGATTGAGTTGGTCGGCCTCTGTACGGATATCTGCGTGATTTCCAATGCGCTGCTGCTCAAGGCGGCCGTTCCGGAGGTGCCGATCTGTGTTGATGCGTCCTGCTGCGCCGGCGTTACGCCTGACAGCCACGCCAACGCCCTGCGCGCTATGGAGATGTGTCAAATCAACGTGGAATGAGTTACGTTCTATCAAGAAGCGCTTCCAGCCCCCAACGGAGCTGGCAGCGCTTTTGGTCTGTTTGCAGCCCGCAATGGTTTTGCCAGGACTGCGTTCTGTGGAATTTTAGAATTGATTTTCCACTGCGGTTATGGTATAGTGCAGTTAGCTTGAGCTAAT
The DNA here is from genome assembly GCA_021205455.1 of Clostridiales bacterium. Taxonomy (GTDB): domain Bacteria; phylum Bacillota; class Clostridia; order Oscillospirales; family Oscillospiraceae; genus Onthomonas. The sequence goes on along the minus strand of JAJPXL010000089.1, from coordinate 77,422 downwards.
TTTCAGCGTTAAAATCAAACAATCCGGCAGGCCGCACTTTAAAGACGGGCGGCTTTTCCGTGGTATAAATGTTAGGCCCTTCTAATCAAAGCGTGGTCACGCCGCACCGGCGAAGCAAGGCCCTCACGCCCTTCGATGCCTTGCCGCGCAAAGAGACAAACTCAGAAAGGAAGTTAAAGAGTATGATGATCGACAGACGGCTGATCGGCACGGTCAGCGAAAGTATGAAGTATATCATAGGAAATGTGCTTTTCCAGTGGTGTTCCCTGGTGGCCAACATCGCCATGATGACAGGCATCACAGCGTTTCTGGCGGGGCTGTTCACCGGAGAGGGGCAGACGATGCAGGCTACAGCCGCCGTTGTTCTGGCGGCAGTTGTTGTGCGCTTTGCCTGCACCATCGGCGCGTCACGGATGAGCTTCCTCTCCTCCAAGGCGGTCAAGCGGACGCTGCGGGAGCAGATTTATCAGAAGCTGCTGCGGCTGGGCGCATCCTACAACGAGCAGGTCAAAACCTCAGAGGTGGTCCAGGTGGCGGTAGAGGGTGTAGACCAGCTGGAGACCTATTTCGGCGCGTACCTGCCCCAGTTTTTCTACGCCATGCTGGCCCCGCTGACGCTGTTTGTGTATCTGTGCTTTGTGAATATTCCCTCGGCCATCGTGCTGCTGGTGTGCGTGCCGCTGATTCCGGTGGCCATTGCGGCGGTGCAGACCTGGGCCAAGAAGCTGCTGAGTAAGTATTGGGGACAGTACACCGCCCTGGGCGATACCTTTCTGGAGAATCTACAGGGGCTGACCACCCTGAAAATCTACCAGGCGGATGAATTCAAGCAGCAGGAGATGAACGAGGAAGCGGAGAAGTTTCGCCGCATCACCATGAAGGTGCTGACCATGCAGCTGAACTCCATCACCATCATGGACTTTGTCGCCTACGGCGGAGCGGCGCTGGGCATCATCATGGCCGCCACGCAGTGCGCTGCAGGGCACGTCAGCCTGGCCGGGTGTTTGCTTATCATCCTGCTGAGTGCGGATTTCTTCCTTCCCATGCGCCAGCTGGGCTCCTACTTCCACGTTGCCATGAACGGCATGGCGGCCAGCGACAAAATCTTCCACCTGCTGGACCTGCCGGAGGAGGAACAGAAGACGACGCCCTGCCCGGCAGGCGCTTCCATCGCTTGCCGAGGGCTGCGCTTCTCCTATGAGCCGGAGCGGGAAGTGCTCCACGGCATCGACCTGGAGTTCCCACAGGGAGGCTTCCTGTCCATTGTCGGGGAATCCGGCTGTGGCAAATCCACCGTGGCCGCTATCCTGATGGGGCGGAACCGGTCCTATCAGGGCAGCGTCACCATAGGCGGCGTGGAGCTGCGGGAGCTAAATGAGGCCAGTCTGATGGAAAACATCACCTATATCAGCCACCAGAGCTATCTGTTCAAGGGCACCGTGCGGGACAATCTGCTGATGGGCCGTCCGGATGCGGACGACGAAACCCTTTGGAGCGTGCTGGAGCAGGTGAAGCTGGCGGACTTCCTCAGAGGGGAACGCGGCCTGGATACCTGCCTGACGGAACAGGGCGGCAACCTGTCCGGCGGCCAGCGTCAGCGGCTGGCGTTGGCCCGGGCGCTGCTCCACGACAGTCCGGTGTACCTCTTTGACGAAGCCACCTCCAACATCGATGTGGAGAGCGAGACTGACATCATGGCGCAGATTCATGCCCTGGCAAAGCGAAAGACTGTCATCCTGATTTCTCACCGTCTGGCAAACGTGACCGCATCGGACTGTATTTACGTCATGGATAACGGCATCGTCACGGAGCGGGGCACCCATGAAGCCCTTTTGCAGAAGGGCGGCCAATATGCCACGCTGTGGCAGACGCAGCAGCGCCTGGAGAATTACGGAAAGGACGGTGCGGTGCAATGAAACGGAGAAATGGATTTACCGTTATGCTGCGGCTGGTGGGGCTGGTGAAGCCCCTGACGGGCTTTATGGTGCTGGCCATCTGTATGGGCCTGATCGGTCACCTGTGCGCCACCTTTATCACGGTGCTGGGCGGCTGCGCTGTGCTGGAGCTGGTGGGCGTTGACACCCCCTTCTCTCTGATTGGGATATTTGTCTGTGTGCTGCTCTTCGCCCTCCTGCGGGCGGGGCTGCGCTATGGGGAGCAGGCGTGCAACCACTTCATCGCCTTCAAGCTGCTGGCGCTGATTCGGGACAGGGTATTCCGGGCGCTGCGGAAACTATGCCCGGCCAAGCTGGAGGGACGGGACAAGGGGGACCTGATCTCTGTCATCACCTCGGATATTGAGCTGCTGGAGGTGTTTTATGCCCATACCATTTCCCCGGCGGCCATTGCGCTGCTGTTCACCGTCATTCTGTGCCTGTTCATTGGCTCTTTCCACTGGGCGCTGGGGCTGCTGGCGCTGGCGGCGTATCTGGTGGTCGGCATTGTCATGCCGCTGGCCGTATCCAAACTCAGCGGAGATGCGGGGCTGCGGTTCCGCACCGACTCCGGCGCGCTCTCCGGCTTCGTGCTGGACAGTATGCGGGGGCTGTCCGAGACCATTCAATACGCCCAGGGGGCAGAGCGCCTCGCGGAGATGAACCGCCGCACCGATGCCCTTTCCGAGACCGAGGAACAGATGAAGCGGAACACAGGGCTGAACAGCGCCGTAACCAACACTGTGATTCTGCTTTTCGACCTCGCCATGCTGCTGGCCGCTGCTTCCCTTTACCGGCAGGGCCAGGTGGACTTCGCTGGGGTGCTGATCCCTGTCATCGCGCTGTTCTCCTCCTTCGGCCCTGTGGTGGCCCTGGCGGGGCTGGGCAGCACGCTGCAAAACACCTTTGCAGCCGGCAATCGGGTGCTGGATATTCTGGAGGAAACGCCGGTGACGGAGGAGATTTCCGGGCAGCCGGAGGTGTCCTTCCACGGCGCGGCGGCGGAGCAGGTGACCTTTTCCTATGGGCAGGAGGTTATTTTGCAGGATGTCTCCGCCAGCTTCCCGGAGCATCAGATCATCGGCATCACGGGCCGCAGCGGCAGCGGGAAGTCTACCCTTCTAAAACTGCTGATGCGTTTCTGGAGCGTGGACAGGGGAAAAATCTCCATCTCCGGAACGGCGGTGGATGCCATCAATACCGCGAACCTGCGGGATATGGAGAGCTTCGTGACCCAGGAAACACACCTCTTCCATGACAGCATCCGCAACAATCTGCGCATTGCGAAGCTGGATGCTACGGACGAAGAAATCGTTGCGGCCTGCCAAAAGGCTTCCGTCCACGATTTTATTATGACCCTGCCCAAGGGCTACGACACGCCGGTGGGCGAATTGGGCGATACCCTCTCCGGCGGGGAACGGCAGCGGCTGGGGCTGGCCCGCGCCTTCCTTCACGACGCGCCCTTTGTGCTGCTGGATGAGCCAACCAGCAATCTGGACAGCCTGAACGAGGCGGTGATTCTGCGCTCCCTGCGGGAGGAGCAGGCGGGTAAGACTGTCGTGCTGGTCTCCCACCGCCGCTCCACCATGCGCATTGCCGATACGGTCTACTCCGTGGAGCATGGGAGGATGAGCTAGGCGCTTGACCGTCCACCATTCCAATAATGGTTCAAACAGAAACTCCCCCGGCGACAGGCAGAGCGTACCCCAATCGGGTACGGGAAGCAAATCTCTGCCTGCTTCACCGGGGGAACAATGCGCCCTGAAAGGAGGAATGAGGCGCACCGTTTTGAAAGGTTAGTTCTCGGTGGTTTGCTGCTGCGCACGATAGCGCTTGCTCTTACGCACCCGCAGAATCACACAGGCCGCGATAGCCAGCACTGCGACCACGTCAAAGGCAATCAGCGCAGTCTTCCAGATGTTGATGCTCTCGTGCGCTTCCGTGACGTAGATGGAGTCGGGGTTCTCCTCTGCGTATTCCTGGGCAGTATAGGCTGCCTCCAGATACATATAGGTCACATCCTTCGCCGCACGGCGGAGGGCCTGCTGGTAACTGTTCGAGGAGGTCTCATACATAAAGGTACCGTCGCTGAGCCAGCCGTCCATCCACAGGTCGCCGCCGGCCCGAAGCGACTGGTCGCCGTTCATATAGACCTGGTGGTCCGCATAGTCGGTCAGTACGGCCCCCTGGAAGTTCCATTCGTCCCGAAGCACGCTGGTCAGCAGGGCCTCGCTGCCGCCTGCCCAGACAGCGCCCAGCCGGTTGTAGGCGGACATAATGCCGGTGCAGTCGGCCTCTTCCACCAGCATACGGAAGGGGCTGAGATAGGTTTCCCGCAGAGTCTGTTCGGTCATCCAGGTGTACACACCGTCACGGGCGGCCTCCTGGTCGTAGACGACAAAGTGCTTCACGAAGGTGTAGATGCCGGTGTCCTTGGCGCCCTCCACCGTCAGAGACCCGAACACGCCGGTGAGGTAGGAGTCCTCGGAGTAATACTCGTAGTTCCGTCCGCCGAAGGCGCTACGATGGAGGTTGACACCGGGCGCATACCAGCCGGTCAGCCCGAGCTGTACCGCCTCTGCGCCGCTGGTCAGGCCGAACTCATAGGCCAGGTCCTTGTTGAAAGTCTGGGCCAGGGTGGTGGGGTTGGCAAAGCCCTTGCCTGTCGTGCCCCAGCTGAAGCTGCCGATCTGAGTGGGACCGTCCAGCTCATAGGTCTGAATCTTGCCGATGGAGGACAGCGCGCCGGTCTTGCTGTAGGCGTGAAGCACCATATTCTCCATCTCATCAATGGTCAGCTGATCCAGCAGGGCGTCCCACTGTTCATTGTCATAGTCCGCACCCAAGGCATAGCCCAGATCGCTGATGGAGCCGTCGGCGTTGGTGATGGAGAGGCCGTTGTCTGCGCCGGTGGTGATGGCCTCATCATCCTCATCGATCCAGGCCTCCGCCATCTCCTCGGTGTACAGGTTCAGCTCGGCCACGTTGTCGGTCATGGCCCGATCCTCTGCCAGCTCGGAGGGGAAGGTCCCCTCAAAGTCAGCGCGGGTCAGATAGGTGATGTTGGCATCGGAGTCGCTGCCGTCCAGGGACACGCCGTCCACGGCGTCCTCACCGGTGAACAGGTTGGAAACCTCCGCGCCGGTGACCGGGTCCTCAGGATACTGAATGTTCTGGGAGATGGTGCAGGTGAAGCTGTCCACCACCTCGTGGGCGTTGCGGGACACCATGAAGGTGTAGTCCCCTTCATCCAGCTCGTAGCCGGTGAAGCCGTTGTTATTGGCGTCGTAGCAGTCATAGGAGGCCATGTCGTACACGTCCAGAGTCAGGGTGACCTCCTGGCTCTCGCCAGGCTGAAGCAGGTCGGTCTTGGCAAAGTCCGCCAGGTTGACCGAGGACTTCTCAATGCCGCCGGTGTAGTAGGGCGGATTGTAGTACAGCTGCACCACGTCCTTGCCGGCCACATCGCCGGTGTTGGTGACCTTCACGGTGACGGAAACGGTGCCGTCCTCGCTCAGCTCGCCGGAGGTGGCGTCTACGATTTCCCACTCAAACTCGGTGTAGCTCAGGCCGTAGCCGAAGGGGTACTGCACCACACCGTCATAGCCTTCGCCGTACTCGTTGGAAACGTCGTCCCAATAGCCTTCAGTGTCGGCGGTTTCATACCATTTGTAGCCCACATAGATGCTCTCGGCATAGTCTACATAGGCAACGCCCTCATAGGTGGGGCTGTCGCCCACGTTGCCGTTGGTGGTGCCGTCCGCCGGATAGTAGCCGTCGCCGTTGGTGTAGTAGCCCAGCCCCTCAAAGCCGCTGTTGGCATAGGTGGAGGAGGTGGTCAGGTCGTACACATAGGTATCCGTCAGGTGGCCGGAGGGGTTGATGCCGCCGTACAGCGCGGAGACGACCGCCTCCGTCCCGTCATCACCGGTGCAGCCCACCAGCATACAGGCGTCCACGCCCTCGATGGTCTCGATGGCGCCCACCGACATCTGGTTGGTGGTGTTCAGCAGGACGATGACGTTCTCATAGTGGCTGCCCACATAGGTCAGCAGCTCTTCCTCCTCCGTGGAGAGGTCCAGATAGGTGCGGGTCTCATCGGTGACATAGTCGCCGTCCTTGGTGGTCTGCTTGTACTGCACCTTGGGGCAGTCGTTGCTCTCACCGGTGTAGCGGCCAAACACCACGATGGCGGTGTCGGAATAGGCCTCGGCGTTGGCCAGCAGCTCCTCGCTGTAGTAGTCCGTGTCGGAGACAGAGGGCTCATACAGGCGGCTCTGGTCGTCATAGTAGGAGTTCAGGGAGGTCCGAACGCCGTACAGCGGCCGCTCGCTGAGGAAGTCGGTGTACATATCGGTCAGCTCAGTGTTGTACTCGATGCCGGCCGCTTCCAGCGCACCCAGAAGGTCCACTTCCGCCGCGCTGCTGCCGCCGGAGCCGGAGCCGCCGCTGATCCACTGGGTCGAGGACCAGCCGAACACGTTGACTTTGGTGACATCGCTGCTGAGGGGCAGGGTATCATCCTTGTTTTGCAGCAGCACCAGGCCCTCTCCCTCGATCTCCTGAGCCAGCGAATCCGCGGCTTCGGACAAATCGTCGGTCAGGGTGGGCTGGCTGCCCAAGTAGGCGTCCAGCGTGTCCTGCATAATGTAGCAGGCCGCGTTGACCGCAATAGTGACCACCAGCAGCAGGCATATCACTACGATGCCGAGCTTGCCTGGCTTTTTTACCTTTTTTTCATTCATTGGGCATTCTCCTTCTTTGCGTTGGTCTGCCGCGGAAGGAACCGCGCTTGCCTCCTGCCAGCGCCGTCCGTCCGGGCGATGATTTCACAGGCCGGGCTTCCTCCGTCCTGCAGATGAGGCTATTATAGCAATGTGGTTTGTTTTTTGTGGGAGAATTCGTAACCGGTCATTTTCAATTCGCAGTTGGCAAAACGTCCCCGCCTGCGGTGGTTCCGCAGACGGGGACGCAGATGTTGCGTTAAGCGGGAATGGGGATCAGGATGTTCAGGCGGAAGATATTGTCCTCCGCCGCAATATCCATCACGCCGCCGTAGCGCTCCGTGATGGAGCGGATGCTTTTCAGGCCGTAGCCGTGATTTTCCGCGTCCGGCTTGGTGGTGAGAGGCAGGCCGTCCTGCAACCGGACGGGCCGGGCGTAGTAGTTCTCAATTTGAATGAACGCCGCACCGTGCCGGTTCCGCACCTCCACAGCGACTGTGCGCCGCTCCGCTTCGTCAACGGCCTGGCTGCTCTCAATGGCGTTGTCCAGGGCGTTGCCGAACAGGGTGTAAAGGTCTACCGCCTGCATAAAGTCCAGCAGGCCGCCGTCCGCCATACATGTCCAGGAGATGCCGTTTTTCTCGCAGAGCAGGCTCTTTTCCGTCAGGACGGTATCCAACACCTCGTTGCCCGTCTTGGATACTGCGTCGTAAATCAGCACCGCGCTTTCCAGCTCCCGCAGCCCCGCCTCCTGTGCGTCCTGGTCCCTGACCAGCCTCAGGGCGGAAACCTGATGCTTCAGGTCGTGGCACTTCTGATTGATGATGGAGATATTCTCCTTGGACAGCTCATATTGCTCCTCCATCCGCCTGCGCAGGCGGCGCTCCCCTTCCAGCGTGGCGACCAGGGTCAGCTCCCTGCGCTGCTCGGTCTGGAGCCACAGCAGGAACAGGCAGTTGAACAGGTCGTAGGCCATACAGATGGCATAGGCAACCGTGGAGCCACCTGCGCTGTCAAAAATGCTCCGCACGGTTCGGTTCAGCACCATGGCAATCACCAGAACGATCACCGCGGTACTGATTGCCTTCCGCCAGTCTGCCTTATATGCGCCCTGCACCGGCAGCCTCCGGGCGAACAGCAGATAGCACACCGCCCAGACCGCCAGAAATACCGCCCACTCCTTAACATAACCGAGGGCGAAGCGCCCTGAGGCATACTGCGCCGTATAGTTCTCCCCCCAAAGGATGATGGTGACGCAGAAGTGGGCGTGCTGCGCGGCATAGGCACAGGCCGCTCCGTACAACGCGTCCCGAACAGAGATGTCACAGGCGAGCACAAAGGTCCCATAGCCCAGGAGCAGAGGGACAACATAGCAGCAGAACAGCTGCCATGGCGTACCGTAGCCGTAGTGATATTGCTGCGTAATAAAGCCGCCGTAGAGGAAGCACAGCGTGATCCAGACCGCCAGCCTGGGCTGCCAGTGCTTCCGATGCTTCAGCGGCAGCAGAAAGGCCAGGGCCATCAGCGGCATTGCCTGGGCAAAGTCCGGCCGCAGCACACAGAGCAGATAGTCCTTCATAGTTTGACTCCTCCCTTGGCGTCGTCCAGCAGCGCCTGCAAAAACTCCTTCCGGCGCTTCCGGCTGACCGGCAGCAGCTCCCCTGCCACCTGCACGTTATTGCCCTCCAGCTTGTCCACATACCGCAGATTCACCAGGTAGCCGCTATGGCATCGGACAAAGCCATCCCCTGCCAGTTCCTTTGCCACCGCCGTCAGCGAGCGGGAGCCGGTGGTAAGGAAGTCGCCCTCCGCTGTGCGGTAGCGCAGCTGGTGATTATAGACCTCCACATAATACAGCTGACGCAGCGGAATGCGCACAACATCGCCGCCCTGGTTCAGCAGGAGGAACTTCGACCCGTCCCTGTGGCAGAACCGCAGCGCCTTTTTCAGCTTCATGGAGAGGGCGTAATAGTTGATCGGCTTGAGCACATAGTCCAGCGCGTTCACCTCATAGCCGCAGATGGCGTATTGGGCCAGGTTGGTGACGAAAATGATGACCACATCGGCGTCAACCTCCCGGATGCAGCGAGCGGCGGAAATGCCGTCCAGCCCGGGCATGTCCACATCCAGCAGCAGAATGTCCCAAACCGGCCGATAGTCCTCCACCAGCTCCGCTCCGTCTGAGTAGGTCTGCACCGTCAGGGAAAGCTGGTTTTCCTCCGCGAACCGTTGCAGATAAGTCTGAACCTGCTGCGCAAATTTGGGCTCGTCCTCCGCAATCGCGATACGCATAGCGCTGCGCCTCCTTTCTGTGGTTTTCTGACAAGAGCGCCCCAGCAACTCTTGTTTTAATAGTATAGCACAGATTCTGACGGATGTGGAAAAAAATTGGGGGGACTTTCTGCCGGCTTCGGCTTCAACAGCAGAAATCAGGGAGACGCAGCTCGTCCCCCTGATTTCTTATCGTTTATCCTCAAAATTGCAGAGCTGCATGGCGACGTCATCCTCCATCACCTGAAAACCGAAGCGTTGGTAAAAGGCCGCGTTTTTGCGTTCCTCCGGCATGACTTCAATATAGAGGTAATGTTTGTACTTCTCCTTGACCAGCGCTATCATGTGGTTTGCGATGCCCTGATGCTGATAATCCGGATGTACCAACACATAGTGCATATAGGCCACCAGCTCGCTGTCGTCCAGCACCCGCGCCAGCCCGACCAGCGTATCACCGTCCCAGGCGGTGATAACGGTGGAGGAGTGCATCAGGGCCTTGTGCAGCTTCGTCGGATACTGGCCGGACACCCAGCCCACAGACAGGAACAGGGCCTGCACCTGTTCTGCCGTGAAGTCCTTCTGTTCTGTATAGGTTATCATATAAACGCTCCTTAGGAATGGTAATCGCATCTCTGGCAGTGGGCCATCTCCTCACCGGAAGCCTGCTTGTAGAACAGACCCGACCACTGGCAGATGCTTTGCAGGATGGGGACAACGGTTTTCCCGGTTTCGCTCAGGGAATACTCCACCCTGGGCGGAATCTCGTCATAGGATTTCCGCTCAACAATTCCGTTTGCAATCAGGCTCTTCAGCGTAGAAGCAAGGACCACGTCGGTGATATTCCCCATTTCGCTGCGGATCTCGCTGTAGCGCAGCGTCCCCAAGTCGGCTAGAACGCAGATGATGCGGGAGTTCCATTTCCCGCCGAACACGCTGAGGCCGTATTCCAGCGGACAGCGAATATCCTCTTTCAGTTTCTTCTGATACATGGTATATATAGCCCCCTTCCCTGCTATTATACACGAGAATCCCGCAAAGATATAGTAACTGTGAAAAATAAAAGCGGCTTCCTTCTGCTGAAAAACGGATGCGCAGATTGCTGCGCACCCGTTTTTGCGATGGCGCTCCGGCGCTTACAGGACCTTCTTATTCTCTGCGCCGGGGGTGGTCACGATGACCTTTTCCGGGGTGATGAGCAGCGCACCCTTGGCGGTGGCGGCTCCGTTGAACATCTTCTCCACCATCGCCTTGAAGGTGGAAACGATGTCGCCCTCCGTCAGATAGACGGCGGTTCCCTTGATTTGGTATCCCTCCAGCGTTCCGGCATCGTAGACGGAGATGGCGATTTTCCCGCCGTTGGCGTCCAGGTTGTTCAGCGTGGTTTCCAGGAACACATCGCCCACCGCCAGCTTGCCGTCCTCTGTCACCATTTTAAAGGCGACCGGAACCACGTTCGGCTCCCCGTTTGCGCAGGTCGCCAGGTCCCACATACTTGTATCGAGCAGTCTTTTTACGTTTTCATTTAACATTGGAATAACCTCCTGAACTCGTTTGAACTTGTGTGGTTGCTTGAACTGTGCTAAGTATAGCGGAGCTGCTGGCAGATCACAAGATATTAGCAAATTTATAAGTTACTCATAAATTTCATAGTGACATCAGCGGACATGATGCTTACTTTCTCCCCGCCCGCAAAAAGAACCCGCGTCCAGTTTCCCGGACGCAGGCCCATATCAGCGTTATGGTCGAGTTCTATTTTAACACGGCAACCACCACCACGTCCCAGGGGCAGTTCGTCCCGAACAGCGCGGCGGCAGCGGCCCGCTCTCCCAGCACGACCCGGTCCCCCGGCTGGCATCCCAGGGTGTCCACCGCCACTAGCTCGCCGCCCTGGGGATGGTGGGCCGCCAGCAGAGCGGCGCCTTCGGGCAGGGGTACGCTCCGGGCCAGGGGCAGCGCCCTGGTCACTTGCGAGAGTATCATGGTCATTCCTCCTTGCACGGGAGTAGTTTGCCACGATTTCCCACCCTTATTCATTCATCACGAACTGGCTGTTGTAGAGCTGGGCGTAGAAGCCGTTCTGCCGGAGCAGGCTCTCATGGGTGCCCTGCTCGATGATGTGGCCGTCCTTCATCACCAGAATCACATCGGCGTTCTGAATGGTGGACAGGCGGTGGGCCACGATGAAGCTGGTGCGGCCCTCCATCAGCCGGGCAAAGGCGGCCTGAATCTTTTGCTCTGTGCGGGTATCGATGGAGGAGGTGGCCTCGTCCAGAATCAGCATGGGAGGAATGGCCAGCATCACCCGGGTGATACACAGCAGCTGCTTCTGCCCCTGGCTCAGGCCGCCGCCGTCCTCCGGAATCACCGTGTCATAGCCCTGGGGCAGGCGGCGGATGAAGCTGTCGGCGTGGGCGGTCTTGGCGGCCATGACGATTTCCTCATCGGTGGCGTCGGGGCGGGCCATGGCGATATTCTCCCGAATGGTGCCGCTGCGGAGCCAAGTGTCCTGTAAAATCATACCGTAGTTCTTCCGCAGGCTGCTTCGGGTCATGCCCTGCACGCCGATTCCGTCCACACGAATCTCACCGCTGTTCACATCGTAGAAGCGCATTAGCAGATTGATGACCGTGGTTTTGCCGCAGCCGGTGGGGCCGACGATGGCCACCCGCTGCCCCGGCTTGACGGACAGGTTAAAGTCCTCAATCAGCTTCTTCTCCGGCGTGTAGGAGAAGAACACATGGTCGAGGTTCACCTGCCCCTGGGCGGTGCCCATCTCCACGGCATCGGGAGCGTCCGGTGTCTCCGGCTCCTCCTCGATCAGCTCAAAGAGCCGCCCCGCGCAGGCCAGGGCGTTTTGCAGCTCTGTGATGACGCCGGAGATCTCATTAAAGGGCTTCGTGTACTGGTTGGCGTAGCTCAGAAAGGCGGAGAGGGTGCCCACCGTCATGCTGCCGCTGACCACGGCCAGGGCGCCGAACACGCCCACGCCGGCATAGACCAGGTTGTTCACGAACCGGGTGCTGGGGTTGGTCAGCGAGCTGAAAAAAGTGGCCCGGAGGCTGTACTTCTTCAGCCGCTCGTTGATTTCATCAAACTGTTCCAGCGCCCTGTCCTCATAGCCGAAGGCCTGCACCACCTTTTGACCGGCAATCATCTCATCGATTAAGGCGGTCTGTTCCCCGCGGGTCTGGCTTTGCAGCTGGAACATGGAGTAGGTGCGGCTGGCGATGAAGCCTGCCACCACCAGGGACAGCGGGGTCAGGCACACCACCACCAGCGTGATCCACACATTCTGGGACAGCATAAAGCCCAGGGTGCCGATGATGGTGATGACGCCGCTGAACAGCTGGGTAAAGCCCATCAGCAGCCCGTCGCCGAACTGGTCAGCATCCGCAATAACCCGGCTGACCAGCTCACCGGAGGTGTGGCCGTCCAGGTAGGACAGGGGCAGCTTCTCAATGGTGCGGATGGCCTGGGCCCGGAGGCTCTGCACAATGCGATAGGTCAAATGGTTGTTGCACAGATTCATCAGATATTGCAGCACGCTTGTAGCGACCACTACGATGATACCCCGCTGCACCAGCGTCAGCACACCGGCGAAGTCCACCTCACCGGGGCCAACAATCAGGTCCACCGCCTGCCCCGTCAGAATGGGGAGGTACAGCGTCAGCGCCACCGTTAACACCGCCAGCGCCAGGGACAGAATGAGCAGCGGCATACGGGGCTTCAGCTCCCGCAGCACCCGTTTCAGCACCGCCATCTGGTTATACTGGGGATTGATCTGTTTCTGCTTCTTTGCCATCGTTACTGCGCCTCCTTCCCTGCCGGCTTCTGAAATTGGGTATAGTAGATTTCCTGATACACAGGGCAGGTCTCCAGCAGCTCTCTGGAGGTGCCGATACCCACCGCCTTGCCATCCTCCAGGACGATGATCTGGTCGGCATGGGCCAGGCTGGACGCCCGCTGGGAGACGATGAACACGGTGGTGTCCCGAATAGTGCTGAGCGCCTTCCGCAGCGCCGCGTCGGTGGCGTAGTCCAGGGCGGAGGCGCTGTCATCCAGAATCAGAATCCCGGGGCGCCCCACCAGCGCCCGGGCGATGGTCAGCCGCTGCCGCTGGCCGCCGGAGAAGTTCCGGCCATTCTGGGCCACCACGGCATCCAGGCCGCCCTTGCCCTTCACCACGTCCTCCGCCTGGGCCAGGCGCAGGGCCTCCCACAGCTCCTCGTCCGTGGCGTCCTCATTGCCCCACTTCAAATTGGAGCGGATGGTGCCGGTGAACAGCACCGCCTTCTGGGGAACGATGCCGATTTTCTTCCGCAGTTCTGATAGGGGATAATCCTTTACATCTATTCCATCCACCTGGACGGAGCCGACGGTAGCGTCATAGAACCGGGGAATCAGCTCCACCAGGCTGGATTTGCCGCTGCCGGTGCCGCCTACGATGCCAATGGTCTCCCCCGGCATGGCGGAGAAAGTCAGGTCGGTCAGGCTCACCGCGCCTGCCCCCTGATAGGTCAGGCTGACGTGCTGGAAGGAGACGGCGGGAGCGGCGCTCTGCATTGCAGGCGCTTCCTCCGGCGCACCCATGCCGGGCTCCACCGCCAGCACCGCGGCAATGCGGTCGGCAGAGGAAAGCATCTTGGACAGCTGATTGATCAGATTGGCCAGCTTTACCAGCTCCACCAAAATCTGCGCCATATAGTTCACCAGCGCTACGATTTGCCCCTGAGTCAGCGTGCCGGCCTCCACCCGGAAGCCGCCCACATAGATGATGACCAGCACACCCAGGTTGATAATCAGATAGGTCAGCGGGTTCAGCAGCACCGATATGCGCCCCACCCGGAGATTCTCCTGGGTCAGGGCCTCGTTCCCGGCGTCGAACCGCTCCACCTCCGCGTCCTCCCGGCGGAAGGCCCGCAGCACCCGGACGCCGGTCAGGTTCTCATGGGTGACGCCAAGCACCCTGTCCAGCTTGGCCTGCACCCGCTTATAGCCGGGAATGGTGATGCCAGTGATACCAAAGACAGCCCCTGCAATCAGCGGAATTACCGCCGCCACAATCAGGGCGCATTGCCAGTCAATGGTGAAGGCCATGATAAGCGCCCCAAAGACCACAATGGGGGAGCGGAGCAGCAGCCGCAGCGCCATATTGACGCCGTTTTGCACCGTGTTGCAGTCGCTGGTCAGCCGGGTGATCAAGGTGCTGGTACCGATGCGGTCCACCTCGCCAAAGCTCAGGTGCTGAATGTGGCGGAACAGGGCGTGGCGCACCTGCGCGCCAAAGCCTACGGCGGCCTTGGCCGCAAAATACTGGGCGGTGACGGCGCTGACCATGCCCACCACAGCCAACAGCACCAGCACCAGGCACATCCGGTAAATATAGGGCCTGTCCGCCTGGGCAATACCCACGTCGATGATGGCTGTCATGACCAGCGGCACCAGCAGGTCGAAGCAGGCTTCCAGCAGCTTGAACAGCGGCGCCAGTATGCTTTCCTTTTTATAATCCTTCAGGTAGACAAGTAACCGTTTCACAATCGTCCCTCGCTCCCGCGCCAAACGGCGCACAGTTTTGTATCTCTCTCGGGCAAACGTCGTTAAAAAAACGTCCAGACAAATTCTGCCCGGACGTTTCATCGTTGTGACAAATAGGGGATTTGCTAAAGAAGGCGCGGCCTGGCTTACAGATCCAGCTTGCCTACATAGTCCTCATTGATGACGTAGTAAGCGGCATTCTCTTGGGGCTTGAGGTAAATCTTGCAGCTCTTCACGGCAACACGGCCCTGCTCTGCATGGAACGCAGCCTTGGCAGCCACCACCAAGTCGTTGACGTTGGCCTCCTTATAGTCGAACTGGAGATAGATTTCCGGCTTCAGAGGAGCGGAAGCCTTCTTGACAGCCTTGTCGGCGGCCTTGCGGGCCTTCTTGACGGTGGGCTCTACGGCGTCCATGCCCTTCTTGGCGGCCTTGCGGGCCTTCTTCACGGTGGGCTCCACAGCCTCGGCTACGGCCTCAACGGCGTCAGAAGCAGCCTTCTTAATCTCATCATTGGTAACATTCGCCATTATAATCACACAATCCTTCCTAATCAATGTGTTCATGTAACTGTACCGTGCGTTTGGCTCGGCGGCATACCGCCAAACCGGAGCATCGGTTAACACAGCTTTCGTGTCCAAACTGAGCCGCACGCTTGCAGCTCACAGGGAAACGTGGGTTCCCTCATTTCAATAAACCGGTTCAGGTTCATTATTTGTATTATATATACTTTCAAGTTTCCATGTCAACGGCAAAACGGCAAAGTTTGAGGTGGATTCCTCTCAATTTTTAGCGTTTTACTCAAATTTTGCCGAGAAATTCGTCGAAAGAAGGGCGTAACGCACTGTTCAGTCATTCCCGCCCTCCAGCTGTACGGTGACGATATATCCGCCCAGATTGTCCTCCGAAAGCACTGCCAAGGAAAAGTCCTCCGGCAGCAGCAGCGTCTCCCCTGTCTGGCGGGAAATCAGGTAGTCGCCGTATTGGTAGCTGACGCCCGGCTCCAGGGAGGCGATGTATCCCTCCAGGGTCAGACGGTTCTTTGCGATGATCTCCGCATGGGGCGCGCCCACATAGCGCAGATGCCACGGCTCATAGGAGATGCCCGTCTCCTCTTCTCCATAGGACGGATAGCGGATGATGAAGCCGAATCGCCAGCAGTTGTCGTTTACATACTGTCCCGCTTCGCAGTCCAGGAAGCCCATCCCCGCGAAGTAGGGAACGTATACGTCCAGCGCCAGCCCCGCCTGATGCTCGCTGGCGTTCAGCGGCGCGGCAACGTCGCCGTCCTCCGCAATGGTCTGCGCCTGCTCCTCCGCCGTGCGGTAGGCGGAGCGGATATAGAGGTGTTCGTCAAACTGCTCCAGCACGTCCGCCGCCAACAGGCGGTAGGCCTCCGTCACGCAGCGGTTCATCTGTACGTCCGTGTCTCCATAGCAGACGATGTCGGCGGCAAAGTCCTCTGTCAGGGGATGGTCGCTGTTCACCAGCAGCAGGGATTGGTCAAAGGTGACCCGCCTGTCCTCCCGCAGCTCCGCCACGGTGTAGCGTTCCAGGGTAAGATTGTCCGCTTCGGTCAGATACACCTTGGACTCCGTGTAAACGGCAATCTCCTCAAGCAGGCGGTAACGCCAGCGCGGTTTCCAATACAGGACCGCAGCGGCCAGCAGCACCAGCGCAGCCAGGAGAAGCAGCGCAGCACGCCGCCAACACTTCCGAATTTTTGTCATATCATCCAACCGCCCTCTCTTTGATGCCTCCATTCTACAGCAAAAGCGGCCGGAGCGTTTTAAGTTTTCCTTAAGATTGCAAACCGGCGCTTTCTTTCGACCCGTCCGCTCCCCGCAAACAGGATGGAATCCCGGCGGTTCCTTCGACCGGTGGGAAGCCAAAGAAAAGAAAGCGCAGAAAAATTCTGCGCTTTCCTGAAAAAACTATTGACAGGGATTGGAAATTGCGGTAAAATAAATCGTTAATATGGATATTGTGCCGCCATGTGTTCCCCAATCTTCCCGCTAACAGGATACCACGTTCTTCCCGAAAGCGCAAGAGGAGATTGGGAAAAACGCAAAATTCCAATCCACTTATCCGGGCGTGTCAGCTTGTCTCGGGCAACGTGGTTTTGTGAATTTTGCTCAATCCATTTGTCAGCTTTACCCAAAAAGTGACAAGCGAAATGAAAAACGGAGTGTGAAGCATCTATGGTCAAAGACGTCTACTTCGGCAACACCCTGCGAAAAAGTTTTGCGCGGAAACAGACTATCATCGATATGCCTGCCCTTCTGGACATCCAGAAGCAGAGCTATCAATGGTTCTTCGATGTTGGCCTGCGGGAAGTGTTCCGTGATGTTGGCTGCATCACGGACTATCAGGGGAATCTGGAGCTCTCCTTCATTGACTACTCAATGGACGAGCCGCCTAAGTACAACGTAGAAGAGTGCAAGGCCCGGGACGCAACCTACGCCGCCCCCATCAAGGTGCGGGTGCGCCTGCGCAACCGGGAGACAGAGGAGATTCGGGAGACAGAGGAGATTAAAGAGCAGGAGATCTTTATGGGGGACTTCCCCATTATGACAGACGGCGCCACCTTCGTTATCAACGGGGCAGAGCGTGTTATCGTCTCCCAGATCGTCCGCTCCCCCGGCATCTATTACGGCATCGAGACTGACAAGGCCGGGAACATCTCCTACACCACAACGGTCATCCCCTACCGCGGCGCGTGGCTGGAGTATGAGACGGACTACAGCAATATGTTTTACGTCCGGATCGACAAGAACCGCAAGCTCCCCATCACCTGCCTGCTGCGGGCCATCGGCCTCAAGACGAATGAGGAGATTCTGGAGGTCTTTGGCGAGGATGAGCGCATCGTCTCCACCCTGGAGAAGGACACCTGCAAGACCTATGAGGAGGCCATGCTGGAGATTTACCGCAAGCTACGCCCCGGCGAGCCTCCTACGGTGGACTCCTGCGAGACGCTGATTCAGAATATGTTCTTCGACCCCCGGCGCTATGACCTGTCCTCCGTTGGCCGCTATAAGTTCAACAAGAAGCTGGACATCTCCCGCCGCCTGAACGGGCAGACCGTAGCCCAGCCCGTCATTGACCCCTGGACCGGCGAAGTGATCGTCATGCCCGGCGAGGTGCTGACCCGTGAGCGGGCCAACGAGCTGGCAAAACGGGGCGTCAATGAGGCCGTCATTGAGGTGGAAGGCCAGCAGGTCAAGGTCTTTTCCAACAACATGGTGAATATGACCCCCTATGTGGACTTCGATCCGGAGGAGGTGGGCATCTCCGTCCCCGTCCGGTTTACCGTCCTGAAGGAGCTGCTGGAGCAGTACTCCGGTGATGAGCTGAAAGCCCAGGTGAAGGCCCATGTGGACGACCTGGTGCCGAAGCACATCATCGTGGACGATATGCTGGCCTCCGTCAACTACCTGAACTGCCTGGCCCACGGCGTAGGCCACAAGGATGACATCGACCACCTGGGCAACCGCCGCCTGCGCTGCGTGGGCGAGCTGCTGCAAAACCAGTTCCGCATCGGCTTCAGCCGGATGGAGCGGGTCATTCGGGAGCGCATGACCATTCAGGATTTGGACATCGTCACCCCCCAGTCCCTGATCAACATCCGTCCGGTCACCGCCGCCATTAAGGAGTTCTTCGGCTCCTCCCCTCTGAGCCAGTTTATGGACCAGACCAACCCCCTGGCGGAGCTGACCCACAAGCGCCGTATCTCCGCCCTGGGCCCCGGCGGCCTGAGCCGTGAACGCGCCTCCTTCGATGTTCGTGATATTCACTACTCCCACTATGGCCGCCTCTGCCCCATTGAGACGCCGGAAGGCCCCAACATCGGCCTGATCTCCTATCTGGCCTCCTACGCCCGGGTCAACAAGTACGGCTTCATCGAGGCCCCCTACCGCAAAATTGACAAGGCCACCGGCAAGGTCACCGATGAGTATGAATATATGACCGCCGATGTGGAGGATGAATTCGTCATCTGCCAGGCCACGGAGCCGCTGGATGAGAACGGCTGCCTGGCCAACAAGCGTATCACCTGCCGCCACCTGGACGAAATCATTGACGTGGACCGCAACCGGGTGGACTATATGGACATCTCCCCCCAGATGATGGTGTCCGTGGCCACCGCCATGATTCCCTTCCTGGAGAACGACGACGCCAACCGTGCCCTGATGGGCGCAAATATGCAGCGGCAGGCCGTGCCGCTGCTGGTCACCGAGGCCCCCATCGTGGCCACCGGCCAGGAGTACAAGAACTGCCAGGATGCGGCGGTCTGTGTGCTGGCCGAGGGCGACGGCGTGGTAGAGCGTGTGGACGCCAACTATATCACCGTCCGCTATGACCGGGGCGATGTGAAAACCTATAAGCTGACCAAGTTCCTCCGCTCCAACCACACCACCTGCATCAACCAGCGCCCCATCGTGGACGTGGGCCAGCGGGTGAAGTATCGTGAGACCCTGGCCGACGGCCCCTCCACCTGCAACGGTGAGATTGCCCTGGGGCGCAACATCCTCATGGGCTTCATGACCTGGGAGGGCTACAACTACGAGGACGCCGTCCTGCTCAGTGAGCGAATGGTGAAGGAGGACGTCTTCACCTCCATCCACATTGAAGAGTACGACCTGGAAGCCCGCGACACCAAGCTGGGCCCGGAGGAAATCACCCGGGACATCCCCAATGTGGGCGAGGATGCCCTGAAAGACCTGGACGAACGGGGCATCATCCGTCCCGGCGCAGAGGTCAACCCCGGCGACATTCTGGTGGGCAAGGTCACCCCCAAGGGCGAGACCGACCCGACCGCCGAGGAGCGGCTGCTCCGCGCCATCTTTGGCGAGAAGGCGCGGGAGGTCCGCGACACCTCCCTGAAGGTGCCCCACGGTATGTACGGCATTGTCATCGATGTCAAGGTTTTCAGCCGTGAAAACGACGACGAGCTTGGCCCGGGCGTCAATCAGTGTGTGCGCGTCTACATCGCCCAGAAGCGGAAAATCTCCGTGGGCGATAAGATGGCCGGCCGCCACGGCAACAAGGGCGTTGTTTCCCGCATTATGCCGGTGGAGGATATGCCCTTCCTTCCAGACGGCACGCCGTTGGATATCGTGCTGAACCCCCTGGGCGTGCCCTCCCGTATGAACATCGGCCAGGTGCTGGAGGTTCATCTGGGCTATGCCGCCAAGGCCCTGGGCTGGAAGGTGGCTACCCCCATCTTCAACGGCGCCAACGAGAAGGACATTCAGGAGCTGCTGAAGCAGGCCGGTTTGAATGAGAACGGCAAGAGCTGGCTCTACGATGGCCGCACCGGCCAGCGGTTTGACAATCCGGTAACGGTGGGCTACGTCTACTTCATGAAACTGCACCATCTGGTGGACGATAAGATTCACGCCCGCTCCACCGGCCCCTACAGCCTGGTGACCCAGCAGCCTCTGGGCGGCAAGGCCCAGTTCGGCGGCCAGCGGTTCGGCGAGATGGAGGTTTGGGCGCTGGAAGCCTACGGCGCGGCCTACTGCCTCCAGGAAATCCTGACCGTCAAGAGCGACGACGTCACCGGACGTGTCCGCACCTACGAAGCCATCGTCAAGGGCCACAATGTACCCAAGCCCGGTGTGCCTGAGGCGTTCAAGGTGCTGGTCAAGGAGCTGGAAGCCCTGTGCCTGAACATTCATATTCTGGATAAGGACGGCAATGAAGTGGAGCTGAAGGACGACGATGACGAGCCGGATTATCAGAGCATCCGCAGGCTGGAGGACGATGATTATGATTACTCCGACAGCGACAGAGAGTATGAAAATCACGGCTTCACCACCGGCACCATGGATGAGGACGGCAGCGTGATCTCCGATGTCGCCTTCGAAGAAGAGGGCGAGCTGTCCATTGACTCTGACAGCAGCGAATTGGATTACGACGAATAATCATAGAGGAGGTCAAAAAGCATTATGAGTTATCCCGATTTTGACGCAATCAAAATCTCTATTGCCTCCCCCGAACAGATTCACGCCTGGTCTTATGGCGAGGTGAAGAAACCGGAGACGATCAACTATCGTACTCTGAAGCCGGAGCGTGACGGTCTGTTTTGCGAGCGGATTTTTGGCCCGCAGAAGGACTGGGAGTGCCACTGTGGCAAATATAAGAAGATTCGCTATAAGGGTAAAATCTGCGACCGCTGCGGCGTGGAGGTGACCCGTGCCAAGGTGCGCCGGGAGCGCATGGGTCATATCGACCTGGCCGCCCCTGTGTCCCACATCTGGTACTTCAAGGGTATCCCCTCCCGGATGGGGTTGATTCTGGATCTGTCCCCCCGTATTCTGGAGCAGGTGCTCTACTTCGGCTCCTATATCGTCACCGACCCCGGTGACACCCCCCTGTCCCGCGGCCAGGTGCTGAGCGAGAGGGAGTACCGGGAGAACCGGGAGTATTACGAGGACGACTTTGACGCCGGCATGGGCGCGGAGGCCATTCAAAAGCTGCTGGCCGACATCGACCTGACGGAGCTGGATCAGAGCCTGCGCGCCGAGCTGGCCACTGCCTCCGGACAGAAGAAGGCGAAGCTGGTCAAGCGGCTGGAGGTGGTAGACGCCTTCCTGCAGTCCGATCAGCGGCCTGAGTGGATGGTCATCACCGCCCTGCCTGTGTTGCCCCCCGACCTGCGCCCCATGGTGCAGCTGGACGGCGGCCGGTTCGCCACCTCCGACCTGAACGACCTCTATCGCCGGGTCATCAACCGAAACAACCGCCTGAAGCGGCTGATTCAGCTGAAAGCGCCTGACATCATCATCCGCAACGAGAAGCGGATGCTTCAGGAGGCGGTGGACGCCCTGATTGACAACGGCCGCCGTGGCCGCGCCGTCACCGGCGCCAACAACCGTGCGCTGAAATCCCTGTCCGATATGCTGAAGGGCAAGCAGGGCCGGTTCCGCCAGAACCTCCTGGGCAAGCGTGTGGACTATTCCGGCCGAAGCGTTATCGTGGTCGGGCCTGAGCTGAAAATCTATCAGATGGGCCTGCCCAAGGAAATGGCCGTGGAGCTGTTCCGCCCCTTCATCATGAAGAAGCTGGTACAGGACGGCGTAGTCAACAACATCAAGGCCGCCAAGAAAATGG
Organism: Clostridiales bacterium; assembly: GCA_021205455.1. Taxonomy (GTDB): domain Bacteria; phylum Bacillota; class Clostridia; order Oscillospirales; family Oscillospiraceae; genus Onthomonas. The sequence continues at coordinate 55,845 of JAJPXL010000089.1, read as the reverse complement.
TGGATAAGGGCAAGCCCGAGGTTTGGGACGCCCTGGAATACGTCATCAAAGACCATCCCGTGATGATGAACCGCGCCCCCACCCTGCACCGCCTGTCCATTCAGGCCTTTGAGCCGGTGCTGGTAGAGGGCCGGGCCATGAAGCTGCATCCCCTGGTGTGTACCCCCTTCAACGCCGACTTTGACGGCGACCAGATGGCCGTCCACGTCCCCCTGTCCGCCGAGGCCCAGGCAGAGGCCCGCATCCTGATGCTGTCCGCCAACAACCTGCTGCGGCCCCAGGACGGCAGCCCCGTCACCGTGCCCACCCAGGATATGGTGCTGGGTTCCTACTATCTGACCTTCTCGAAGGACCGCCCTGTGGACGAGGCGCTGTGCTACCAGACGGCTGCCGAAGCCAAGGAGGCCATGGACGAGGGCAGCATCGAAGGTGACACCATCATTTGGGTGCATGACCCGGACGAGAGCCGCTATCAGCCCTGGATTCGCACCAGCGGCTACCTGGCCGCCGAAGCCGCCCAGGCCGGTACCCTGCCGAGAGAGATTTACAAGACCTTCTCCTCTGACACGGAGGCCAGACTGGCCTATGACCAGTCCATGCTGCGCCGCTCCAAGGAGCTGAAGCGCACCATCGACCTGGACGCCCCCATCAATCAGGATGACCTGACCCTCCAGGAGCCGATTCTGGTGCGCCGCACCGGTACCTTCCGCGGCCAGCCCTACAGCGCCCTGGTGAAGACCACGGTGGGCCGCCTGATTTTCAACGACCAGATTCCTCAGGATCTGGGCTTCGTGGACCGCGACGACCCCGCCCATTGCCTGGACCCCGAAATCAACGAGATCTGCGGCAAGAAGCTGCTGGGAAAAATCGTCGGCAAGTGTATCTCCAAGCACGGCTTTGCCCGTTCCGCCGAGGTGCTGGACGGCATCAAGGCCCAGGGCTACCACTACTCCACTATCGGCTCCCTGACCGTTTCCATCTATGACATGACCATCCCCGACTCCAAGTATGAGAAGGTGGCTGCCACCGAAAAGCAGGTGGTCAAGATTGAGAATCAGTACCGCCGCGGCCTGCTGACCAACGATGAACGGTACCGCCTGGTCATCCGCGAGTGGGAAAAGACCACCAACGACGTCTCCAAGGACCTGACCGTCAGCATGGACACTTACAACCCCATCTTTATGATGGCGGACTCCGGCGCCCGTGGTTCTCAGGCGCAGATTCGTCAGCTGGCCGGTATGCGTGGTCTGATGGCCAACGCCTCCGGTCACACCATCGAAATCCCCGTCAAGTCCAACTTCCGTGAGGGCCTGACGGTGCTGGAATACTTCACCTCCTCCAGAGGCGCCCGAAAGGGTATGTCCGACACCGCTCTGCGTACTGCCGACTCCGGCTATCTGACCCGCCGCCTGGTGGATGTCTCCCAGGAGGTCATCGTCCGGGAGGAAGACTGCGGCACCGATGACGGCATCATGGTCTATGAGATCGCCGAAAACGGCCAGGTCATCGAGACCTTTGGTGAGCGTATCAACGGCCGTTACCTCAGCGAACCGCTGTGCGACCCCGAAACCGGTGAGCTGCTCTACAATCCCAAGACCGGCCGCACCTTCGATACGGATACCATCATCTACACCGAGGATGCGGAGTTCCTGGAGGCCCATGGCATTAAGCAGGCCAAGGTGCGCTCCGTGCTGACCTGCCACGCCCGGCAGGGCGTCTGCTCCAAGTGCTACGGCCTGAACCTGGCCATGCAGGAGCGGGTAGGCATCGGCGAGGCTGTCGGCATCATTGCCGCCCAGTCCATCGGCGAACCGGGCACCCAGCTGACCATGCGTACCTTCCACACCGGCGGCGTTGCCGGCGGCGACATCACCCAGGGTCTTCCCCGTGTGGAGGAGCTGTTTGAAGCCCGCCGTCCCAAGAAAATGGCTCAGCTGGCGGAGATTTCCGGCCACTGCACCATCGGCGAGACACACAAGGGCACCCTGACCAGCGTCACCATCACCGCAGACGACGGCGACACCCGCACCTATATGCTGCCTCAGGCTCAGCTCCTGGTGAAAAACGGCGACTATGTGGAGAAGGGCTTCCAGCTGATTCCCGGCGCGCTGTATCCCCAGGATGTGCTGCGGATTCAGGGCGTCCACAAGCTCCATGAGTACCTGGTCAAGGAGGTTCTGAAACCCTACCGCAGCCAGGGCGTGGACATCAACGATGAGCACATCGAGGTCATCTGCCGCCAGATGATGCGCCGCGTCCGTGTGGAGGAGGCTGGGGATTCCACCCTGCTTTCCGGCTCCAACGTTAGCGTCACCGCCTTTGAGGACGCGCGGGACGCCGTGCAGGCCAGAATCGATGCCGGTGAGACCCATGAGGACGGCACCGAGCTGGTGCTGCCCACCTGCACGCAGCTGCTGCTGGGTATCACTAAGGCCGCCCTGGCCACCGACTCCTTCCTGTCCGCCGCCTCCTTCCAGGAGACCACCAAGGTGCTGACCGAGGCCGCCATCTACGGCAAGGTGGACCACCTCCAGGGACTGAAGGAGAACGTCACCATCGGCAAGCTGATTCCCGCCGGCACCGGCCTGGATCAGTTCCGCAAAAACGACAAAATCACCGATGACGGTGATGTCGTCACCAAAGAGGACGAATCCGCCCCTGCTGATGACAGCGACGCGCTGATTCTGGAGGAAGGCGCCCGTGAACTGGCCGACGAGCAGCAGAGCGCCGATGAGGAAGCGCTGGACCGTGCAGACCTGGAGGACGATGAGTCGGACACCGACCTGGACGATGCGCTGTTTGAAGAGGACGAGGATTCCCTGCCCATCGACGAGGACCCTGAGGAGTAACTCTCCCACTTTGCGACACACAACTGCCACCCCTGGCGTAAGCCAGGGGTGGTTTTTCGGCCCGATTTGGGACATATGATGCGCTGTGGTGCAAAATCTCCGTTGCCTTTCCGGCGAAGATGGGGTACAATAGGTATAGTGAATTTGGGAAAAAGAGGGATTTTTTATGTCTTATTTAAACGAAACGCTGATGGCTACGGCCCGTGGCGATCAGCCTGCTCAGCTGGTGCTGAAGCACGCCGCCTATCTGAATGTATTCACAGGTGAATTTTTAGAGGACGACATTGCCATTGCCGATGGCGTAGTGGTTGGAGTCGGCTCTTACCAGGGGGTGCAGGAGGTGGACTGCGCCGGGAAAACGGTGGTGCCCGGCTTCATTGACAGCCATATGCACCTGGAAAGCACCATGGTCATGCCCGCTCACTTTGCAGAGGCTGCCCTGCCCCACGGCACCACCGCTGTCGTTGCCGACCCCCATGAAATCACCAACGTTTCCGGCAGGGCGGGGTTTGACTATATCTGGGAGGCTACAAAGGAGCTTCCGTTGGACGTCTTTCTGATGGTGCCCTCCTGCGTCCCCGCCAGCCCCTTCGATGAGTCGGGCTGCGTCTTTGATCATGAGGATGTGGCCCAGGCGTTAAAACTGCCCCGTGTGCTGGGGCTGGCGGAACTGATGGGCTTCCCCGGCACAGTGGGGGGCGACCCGGAGATTGCCGCCAAGGTGAACGCCACTCTGGCCCAGGGCGGCATAGTGGACGGCCATGCCCCCGGCCTCACCGGCAAGACGCTGAACGCCTATGTGACCGCCCGTGTCACCAATGACCATGAGTGCAGCACGCTGGAGGAGGCTCTGGAGAAGCTGCGCCTGGGCCAGTGGGTGCTGGTGCGGGAAGGTACTGCCGCCAAGAACCTGGAGGCACTGCTGCCCCTGTTTGAAGCGCCCTATTCCTATCGCTGCGCCCTCTGCACTGACGATGAGCATCCCGGCGACCTGGTGCGGATCGGGCAGATCGACCACATCATCCGCAAGGCCATCGCCCTGGGGGCCTCCCCTGCCAGTGCCTACCGGATGGCATCTCTCAACGCCGCCCTCTGCCACAACCTCCCCTATCGGGGTGCCATCGCACCGGGCTACCTGGCTGATCTGGTGGTGCTAAACGACCCAATCAAGGTAGACATCTGCACTGTCTACAAGGGCGGAAAGCCGGTCTACACCGTCGGCCAGCATCTGTCCCTGCCTGCGGCTCCGGTGCCCCAGGCGTTGAAGGACACGGTGCATCTGAGCCCGGTTACGGCGGAGGACTTCCGGCTCCGCCGGATTCCGGAGAAAATTATCGGCCTGAACCCCGGCTCCCTCATCACCGACGACTGTGGGGAGGGCACAGACTACGACCTGGCACATGACATCTTGAAGCTCTGCGTCGTAGAGCGCCACCACAACACCGGACACATCGGCGTCTGCCTGCTGAAGGGCTACGGCCTGCGCTCCGGCGCCTGCGCCACCACCGTGGCCCATGACAGCCACAACGTCATTGTGGTGGGTACCAGCGATGAGGAAATCGCCTTCGCGGTGAACCACATTCGGGAGATGCACGGCGGAATGTGTATCGTGAACCAAGGCAAGGTGCTGGATGAGCTGCCGCTGCCGGTAGCCGGACTGATGAGCGACCTCCCCGCCGAGGAAGCGGCAGCCAGGGTAGACCACATCTCCAACACCGCCTGGGAAAACGGCGTGAACCGGGCCATCGACCCCTTTATGACGCTGTCCTTCGCCAGCCTGCCGGTGATCCCCTCTTTGAAGCTGACCACGCTGGGCGTGGTGGACGTCAACCAGTTTAAAATCGTGTAAATCAGCATTCCTTTACGGCCGTAAGGCCAGAAAAAGCTATCCGCGCAGAAGTTCAATTTATGCGCGGATAGCTCCTGCTTTCGTTATCAAAACCCGGCAGTTCTTTCCAAAACACGCTCATGTCCTCAGGCAGAGGGCTTTCCACGGAAATCAGGCTGCCGTACATCGGATGAAGTATTTTTACTTTACAGGAATGGAGGGCAGGGCGGTCTGGCGGGCCGCCCCGTCCGTAGAGGGCGTCCCCTGCCAGCGGGCAGCCCAGCGCCGCCAAATGGACGCGAATCTGGTGGGTGCGTCCGGTGTGCAGCGTCAGCTCTAGCAGACAGCGATCGCCCCGCTGTTCCAGCACCCGGTAGTCCGTTCTGGCCCGCAGGCCGTCCGGGCGCACCTGATATTCATTCAGTGCGCCGGGGCGCTTGCCGATGGGCAGGTCGATGGTGCCCTCCCGTTCCGGCGGCTCCCCCTGGCAGATGGCCAGGTATTGGCGGCGAAACTGGTCCGTGTGGAGCTGCCGCATCAGCGCCTCCTGAACGGCTGCGCTTTTCGCCGCCACCAGCAGCCCGGAGGTGCCCTTATCCAGCCGATTCACCAGCCGCAGCACAAAGGGCTGGCCCTGCTGCCGATAGTGCCAGGTCAGGTAGTTGCCAAGGGTATCAGTGTAATGCCCCGGTCCGGGGTGGACGCTGAGCCCTGCGGGCTTCTCCACCACTAAAAGCCACTCATCCTCATAGCGGATGTCCACCGGGCCGGGGGTCGGGACGATGGCGCTTTCCTCCTGCTCCGGGATAGCCACCTGTAACAGTTGCCCCGCTGTGACCGGCTGATTGGAACGGACAGCCTGCCCGTCCAGCATCAGCCCGCCGGGGGCGAACTTTGCCCGCTTCACCTTGGTCTTGGACAGGTGCAGGACGTGGCGCAGAATCCACCCCACCTCTTTCCCCGCGCACTCCGGGGGGATTATCAGCTCCATGCGCCGCACAGCCTCACCTTCCTTCTGCTGGAAAGTATAACGGTTGGCGGCGCGGTTGTCAATGGCGGGTGAGGTTCAGCTTTTGCCGCCAGGTTTGAAAATCACTGCCGCCAGCCAGCCGAAGAAGATGGCCGCGCAGATGCCCCCCGCCGCAGCTGTGACGCCGCCGGTGAAGGCCCCCAGCAATCCGTTCTGCTCCACCGCCGTCCTGACGCCCTTTGCCAGATTGTAGCCAAAGCCGCTGAGGGGCACTGTGGCTCCGGCCCCTGCCCAATTCACCAGCGGTTCGTACAGGCCCAAAGCCCCCAGAATCACCCCCGCCACCACATAGCAGGTCAGGATATTGGCCGGGGTCAGGCTGGTCTTGTCGATCAGGAGCTGGCCGATCAGGCAGATAATGCCGCCACAGACGAACGCCTTCAAAAAGGATAGAAACACTTCCATACTGTTCACCTCATTCGATGGTGTTGGAGAGGGCGATGGCGTGGCAGATGCCGGGGATGCTCTCCCCCTGGGCCAGGGACACCGGGGAGTGCAGCGCTCCGGTGGGGCAGAACAGCACCCTGTTCCACTTCCCTGTCTTCATGCCGTTCAGCACATAGCCGCACAGAACGCTGGCGGAGCAGCCGCAGCCGGACGCGCCGCAGTGGACATCCTGCCCCTCCACATCGTAGAGCAGGCAGCCACAGTCGTTATAGCGGTCGGACAGGTCGATGCCCTCCCGGTTCAGCAGCTCCCGGCAGAGCTGCCGCCCCAGCATCCCCAGGTCGCCGGTCAAAATCAGGTCATAATCCTCCGGGCTGCGGCCTGTGTCGGTGAAGTGGGCGCGAAGGGTATCGCAGGCCGCAGGAGCCATGGCCGCCCCCATATTGTTGGCATCCCTGATGCCCATATCGTTGATTTTCCCCACCGTCACATGGGTGATATAGGGCCCCTCCCCTGCCCTGGCCAGCACCGCCGCACCGGCGGCGGTAGCCGTCCATTGGGCGGTGGGGGTGCGCTGGCCGCCGTACTCCAACGGCGTGCGGTACTGCCGCTCGGCAGAGCAGAAGTGAGAGGAAACCACCGCGGCAGCCCACTCCCCGAAGCCGCCGTCCAGCGCCATAGCGGCCAGGGCCAGCGCCTCCCCCATGGTGGAGCAGGCTCCATACAGCCCAAAGAAGGGCCGCGCCGCCTTCCGGGCGGAGTACCCTGCCGCGATGCACTGATTCAGGAGGTCCCCCGCAAAGAGGAGATCCATGCCGGACATGGGCTGCTTCGTCTTTTCCAGCGCCTTCTCCAGCGCCAGCTGCTGCATGGCGCTCTCCGCCTTCTCCCAGGTGGATTCCCCGAAGGTGGTGTCCTGCTGAATCAGGTCAAAGCTCTCCCGCAGGGGGCCCTCCCCCTCCTTCTTCCCCGCCACGCTGGCAAAGCCTGCCAGGCTGGGCGGATTGGCCAGGGCGAAAGTTTGCGTTCCTTTCTTTTTGGTTTCCAACTGTCCTCACAACCTTTCCCGCCTATTGTTTGCAGCGCCAGAAATTTTATCCGTAGGCGGATGGAAAAATCCCAACTGCCGCCAAACGGTATTATCAAAAAACGCCAAAGTTGACGAGAAATCCCTGTTTTTGTTTGTCGCCGTCGGCCCTTGTTTTTCCCGTCGCAATCTGCTATACTACACAAAATATCACCCTCACATTGAGGATTGTATCATTAGGAGGTGCATCTGTCATGGGATTGGAGGATAGCCGCACCATCGGTTATATCTGTCCCAAGTGCCACAAAAGCGTTGTGGTGGACAAGGATATGTTTACGCTGACGTCTGTCCCTGTCGTCATTCCTTGCCCCTGCGGCGGCTCCCGGCTCATCATTGAATATTCCGGGGACCAGTTCAAGCTGAACGCCCCCTGCGTGACCTGCGGCAGCAACCACACGGTTTACTGCTCTGCCAAGGACTTCCGCACCCGCCGGGGCATGGCGTTTTCCTGTAAGAAAACGGGGCTGGACTGCTGCTATGTGGGGGAGGAAGGCGTCGTCTACGATGCGCTGACCCGCCTGGAGGCCCGCACAGACCAGTTGGAGGCGGCCAAAGACGCCCAGGGTTCTTTCCTGAACGAGATTGTCATGACGGAAATGCTGGACGAGCTGAAGGACATCGCTCAGCGGGGCGGAATATCCTGCACCTGTGGCAGCAGGGAGTGGCAGCTGAAGGTCCACTATTCCGCCATCGAAGTGGTTTGCAGCCGCTGCGGCAACGCCCTGCGCCTGCCTGCCGCCACCATGGATGACCTGAGCGACCTGTGCTGTAAGCAGACGCTGTTGATTCAGGGCAGATAAGCTGCGATTCCCAACGGAGTCGGTTCCCCGGCGTTTACCGATAGCTTTGCGATTAATAAATTGGAGGAGATGCTGAAATGATTAACACAAATGCAGCCGAGAAGTTTGTGAAAGAGGGCCTGACCTTCGATGATGTGCTGTTGATTCCGGCGGAGAGCGATGTGCTCCCCTCTGACATCGACCTGCACACCCAGCTGACCAACAAAATTCGTCTGAACATCCCCATCATGAGCGCTGCCATGGACACCGTGACGGAATACCGTATGGCCATCGCCATGGCCCGTGAGGGTGGCATCGGCATCATTCACAAGAATATGTCCATCGAGGCCCAGGCCGAACAGGTGGACATGGTGAAGCGTTCAGAAAACGGCGTCATCACCAACCCCTTCTGGCTGTCCCCCGGACACACCCTGGGCGAGGCGGATGAGCTTTGCGCAAAGTATCACATCTCCGGCGTCCCCATTTGCGAGAAGGACGGCAAGCTGATCGGCATCATCACCAACCGTGATATGAAGTTTGAGACCGACCCCAACAAGCTCATCACTGAAATTATGACCAAGGACAACCTGATTACCGCCCGGGAGGGTATCACCCTGGACGAGGCCAAGGCGATCCTGTGCAAGTACAAAATTGAAAAGCTCCCCATCGTGGATGAGGAGGGCTATCTGAAGGGCCTCATCACCATTAAGGACATTGAGAAGGCCGTAGCCTATCCCAACGCCGCCCGGGACGAGAAGGGCCGCCTGCTCTGCGGCGCGGCCATTGGCGTCACTGCCGACGTGCTGGACCGGGTGGCCGCCCTGGTGGAGGCGGGGGCAGACGTGTTGTGCCTGGACTCCGCTCACGGTCACTCCCGCAACATCATCCGCAATGCGGAGCGCATCAAGGCCCTGTACCCCGATGTGCAGCTGATTGCGGGCAATGTGGCCACCGCCGCAGGCTGCGAGGCCCTGATCAAGGCCGGTGTGGACTGCGTCAAGGTGGGCATCGGCCCAGGCTCCATCTGCACCACCCGTGTGGTGGCCGGTATCGGCGTACCTCAAATCACGGCAGTCTATGACGCGGCCTGCGTGGCCGCCAAGTACGGCGTGCCCATCATCGCGGATGGCGGCATCCAGTACTCCGGCGACATCGTGAAGGCGCTGGCCGCCGGCGGCAACGTGGTCATGCTGGGCTCCCTGCTGGCCGGCTGCGAGGAGGCCCCCGGCGAAATCGAGATTTACCAGGGCCGTTCCTTCAAGACCTATCGCGGCATGGGCTCCATCGCCGCCATGAACAACGGCTCCAAGGATCGCTATTTCCAGGTCGGGCAGCGTAAGCTGGTGCCGGAGGGCGTGGAGGGCCGCGTCCCCTACAAGGGAACCCTGTCCGACACAATCTTCCAAATGCTGGGCGGCATCCGCTCCGGTATGGGCTACTGCGGCGCACCCAACATCTCCGAATTGCAGAGCAAGGGTCAGTTCGTCCGCATCACCTCCGCCGGGCTGAAGGAATCCCATCCCCACGACATCGCCATTACCAAGGAAGCCCCCAACTACTCTGTCCGATAAACAGCAACACCGTCGGCAATCAAGTCGGCGGGAAAATAAAAACGCAGCATCCGTTCCGGTTTTCCATCGGAACGGATGCTGCTTGTTTTTCTTCAAGCCGGGTTGAAACAGAAGGCCGCCACAGTCTCTGCCAGCAGCAGGGTGGAAATGAGGCCGCCCAGAACGGTGAAATAAGCGACCCCAAACAGGAGCGGGGACAGGGACGTCAGGACAGCAACAACGGACAATCCCTTGAGCGCCGATTTCCCCTTCCCTGCCCACAAATACAACACGCCTAACGCCACCAGCAGGCAGGAGAGGATAGCCGTCAGCAGCGGGCCAAACTGCCCGTACCCAAAGGGCATCAGGCTGAAATAGGAATAGGTCTTCCGAATCGTACTAATGCTGCCGTCCGCCGCCTGGTCGGCAAAATTCAGCACAGCGCCGTAGGGCAAAAGCTCCAGCAGGATCGCTGCCACCGGCAAAAGCACGAGCCACATCTTCCTGCGCTTCAAGGCAATCAGCCCCCTCCTGACTCAGATGGTGTAATAGCCCAAATCGTTATCCTCGTCCTCCACAATCTCCAGGCAGAGGTTGCTAAAACGCCCGCACAGCTTGAGAATGCAGCACAGCAGGCCCGTGATAGCAAGGCTGACGCCGACGATTTTCCAGATGAGTTTCAGCTTATTGGTATTCATAGGAACCTCCATAGACCTTACGTCTGCCCCTGACGGGGCGGGAACGGCATTCTTCTATCTTTAGTTTACAGGAAACAGATGGAAAAGGCAACTAAAATTTTATGAAATTTGCAGCTGCTGCCTGAGAACCTGTTCCCTGTATTGGCCCGTAAGAAGAACCGGCCATTCGGGAAAATACGGCAAATACTTCCCATTCGATGTTCTGAGTGTTCAAAAAAACGAAAAATATTGCAATGAGCGATTGAAAAAAACGTTTTTTTATGATATGATACTTGCTAGGAATGTCCAACATGGAAGAATCTCCCGCATTACACCATTCGCTCAACGCTCCCCGGATGCGCAGCCGGGCGACGATGGCTGCATCCGCTGTCGCACTGCAGGGTCTGGCTGGCGCGCAAAAAGGGGCGGGAGGCTTCCGCATCACAACTAAGGAGGTTGTCATGAAAGAAGAAAAAGCAAAGAAAAAAGCGCTGAAAAAAGCCTACAAGCAGGCGAAGCGCAAATCCATCCGGCCCTTTAAGGGGCTGAGCATCCTGTGTATCGTCATTGCGGCCATTATGGCCCCCGTCTTTATTGTCCTGTCTATCTTTGACAATACGGTAGCGGCCTATGTGGGCGGCACCTTCTGGGAGCTGGTGAATGAGGACGAGAGTGCGCAGTACTACACCAGCGACTTCGACTCCGTTGAGGAGATGACGGAGTACGGTCTGGAACTGGCTCAGCTGGTGGAGGCGGAAGGCGCGGCCCTGCTGCTGAATGAAAACAACGCCCTGCCCCTGGATAGCGGAGCTGCGGTGAGTTGCTTCTCCACCTCGTCCGTGAACCTGGTCTACGGCGGCACCGGCTCGGGCAACATCGACGCCTCCAGCGCCGACACTCTGAAAACCGCGCTGGAGAAGGCTGGCTTCTCCGTCAACGAAACCCTGTGGGAGTTTTATACCAACGGCGCAGGGGCTGACTACGCCAGAGCCTCGTCCAGCATGGTGAGCACCGCCAACGCTACCGTTTCCGAAGCTCCCTGGAGCGTATACACCGATGAGGTCATCGACTCCGTGGCCGACTACGGCGACGCCGCCATCGTGGTGCTCTCCCGGATCGGCGGCGAGGGCGCCGACCTGGAGTACGAGGAGACCAACTATCTGGCGCTGGACGAAAATGAGAAAGAGATGATGTCCCAGCTTGCCGCCATGAAGGAGGCCGGTACGGTGGACAAAATCATCGTCCTCATCAACTCCGCCAACGCCCTTCAGGTGGACTTCCTGAAGGACAACGAATACGACGTGGACGCCTGCCTGTGGATTGGCGATGTGGGCATCACCGGCATCAATGCCGTGGCTGAGATTCTGTGCGGCGATGTCAACCCCTCCGGCAGCCTGGTGGACACCTACTGCTATGACAACTACTCCTCCCCTGCCATGGCCAACTTCACCCCTGTGACCTACAGCGGGGACACCAGCGCCATCTCCAGCAGCGCAGATACCTACATGGTCTATCAGGAGGGTATCTACGTTGGCTACAAGTATTACGAGACCCGCTATGAGGATACGGTGATGGGAACGGGCAACACAGAGGGTTATGTCTACTCCGACGATGTGGCCTTCCCCTTCGGCTACGGTCTGAGCTATACCACCTTTGCCTACAGCGATATGACCGTGACGTATGACGCAGGAGAGGACACCTATACCGTCTCCGTCACCGTCACCAACACCGGCGATACCTATTCCGGCAAGGAGACTGTCCAGGTCTACGTCCAGTCCCCCTACACTGACTATGATAAGGAAAACGGCGTTGAGAAGGCATCCGTCTCCCTGGTGGGCTTTGGCAAGACGGAGATCCTCGCCCCCGGCGCATCCGAAACCCTGGCCATCACCGTCAACAAGAGCGATATCGCCTCCTTTGACACCTACGGCGCAGGCACCTACATCCTGGACGCTGGCGACTACTACCTGACTGCCGCCACCGACGCCCATGACGCCGTGAACAACATCCTGGCCGCAAAGGGCTACACCGTGGCCGACGGCATGACTGCCGACGGCGACACCTCCCTGGTTTACTCCTGGACGGAGGACACTCTGGACACCACCACCTACGCCGTCTCCGCCAACGGCACGGAAATCACCAATCAGCTCTCCGACGCCGACCCCAACCTGTATGAGGGAATCGATACCGAAGTCACCTGGCTCTCCCGGAGCGATTGGAACGGCACCTGGCCGTCTGAGACGGTGCAGTTTACCCTGAGCGATACCCTGATTGCGGACCTGCAGGACGTGCAGTATGACGCCTCTGACTACGACAGCGTGGAAATGCCCACCCTGAACGCCGACAACGGCCTGACCCTGTATGACATGATCGGTCTGGACTATGACGACCCCCTGTGGGACGACCTGCTGGATCAGATGAGCTTTGACGAGATGGTCAGCCTCATCGGCGACGCTTTCCACTGGACCATGCCCATCGAGTCGATACAGGCCCCCGGCACCCGGGACGAGAACGGTCCTCAGGGTCTGACCGCCAGCCTGCTCGGCTCTGATGCCACCCAGCTGGAAGCCACCGCCTTCACCTCTGAGGACGTGATGGCCGCCACCTTCAACGTGGACATTATGACCGAGATCGGCAACGTTATCGGCAACAACTGCCTGGAGGCAGAAATCACCTGCCTGTACGGCCCCGGCAACAACATCCACCGCACCCCCTACGGCGGACGCAACTTTGAGTATTACTCCGAGGACGGCTTCCTGTCCGGCAAGATGAGCCAGTACGAAGTAGCTGCCATCCAGGCCAAGGGCGTCCAGGTGGTGATGAAGCACTTCGCGCTGAACGACTGCGAGCAGGACCGTATCGGCCTGGGCGTGTGGCTCAATGAGCAGACCGCCCGTGAGCTCTACCTGAAGGCGTTCCAGGCCCCCATTGAGGAGGGCAACGGCAACGGCGTCATGGTGGCCTACACCCGCTGGGGCTGCACCTGGTCCGGCGGCAACTATGGCCTGATCACCGGCATCCTCCGGGAGGAGTGGGGCTGTGACGGCATGATCATCACTGACAACGTCCTCACCAACTACGTCAACGGTGTGGACGGCGTGATGGCGGGCGTCTCCATCTACGACGCTATGCTGCCTTATGTCACCGACCAGCTCCCGGACTATGAGGACGACGCTGTGGTGGTCACCGCCATGCGGGAGGCCAGCCACCGTGACCTGTACGCCATCGCCAACTCCGTGGGCATGAACGGCGTTGGGGCGGATACCACCATCAAGCTGACCCAGCCTACCGTCATTTTCATAGCGGAAATCATCACTTGCGCCGCCGCCTTCTTCGCCCTGCTGTTCGCAGTGCTGTGGATTATTGGCGTGCGGAAATTCCGCAAGACCGAGGAGTATGCCGCATACAAGGCATATTTGGCGGAACGGAAAGCGGCAAAGGCAAAAAGCTGATTGCCTCGCGCCGTCACGCCTGAAAAACGGATGAACGGTGGATCGGCGCATCTTCCCCTGCCTGTACGACAACGCCTTGCAGGATCTGACCGCATTTGTAGGCATCGCACTCCATCCCTATCCCTACGCACGAATCTGCCTAAATAGGAATTAAGATACCTGATGTAAACCTGGCGTTCTTATATTGAGGAGTGAGAATATGTATTGCAAATACTGTGGAAAACAGAATGCAGACGGCGCAAAATTCTGCGCCGCCTGCGGGAAGCCGATTACGGTTGTGCCGACAACACGTCCGGAGCCGAAAAAGACGCCTCCCAGCAAATCGGTTATCGCCCTGGTCGTTGTCCTGGTGCTTTTACTGCTGGTGGGCGTTGCCTTCGGCTGGGCAGTCGCCACAGACCGCATTCACCTGGGCGCATCCCAGCAGACGGTGGAAGAAAGCGATGATGCAGGCACCGAACCGGACGGCGCATCGTCCGCTCAGTCAGAGGGCTATGCTGACAGCACCGTCTCCGATGAGACAGAGGCGGAAGGAGACGCGGAGATATCCAACGACACCTCGGCAGAATCGTCTGCAGCTGCGCCAGAGGAAGAAGAACCGGAGGATGAGCCGGAGACAGAAGGCTCGGACGCCTCCCCGTTGACCAGCGCCTATGCGGATGACCGGAGCTATTATGGGAATTCGTTTGAAAACTCGTCTCAGGGCGGAACCATGGTGGCATCCGGCGACTGGATTTACTACGTTTCGCAGAACAACAACTTCTCCATCTGGAAGATGCGGACGGACGGTACGGAGCAAACCCTGGTTTCCTCCACATCTGCAAGGCATATCAGTATGTTGGGGGATTACCTCTATTACCGTGCGCTGGGAACAGGCTACCTGCACCGTCTCAACGTGGAAACCGGAAGCGACACCGTACTGGTGGCCCGCGACATCTACGAACCCAAGGTGGTCGGTTCCTACATCTACTACGAAGACCAGTCTGACGACTCCTATGACCTGTATCGCTGCGATTTGGACGGCTCCAACGAGGTCAGAATCACGGATGGCGTTGTCTTCTACTGCTGCGTGACGGACACCCGCATTTACTATGTCGATACCAGGGACGGCAGGAGAGGATTCTCTGTCGCGCTGGACGGCTCGGACAAACAGCTCTGGTTTGATGGCCGTGTTGGCGGCATCGACTACGTGGACGGCACCGTTTATTTTACCGACATGGATAATGGCGGCCTGTACAAGATGGAGGCCGGAACCAGCACCTACACGCTGGTGAGCAGCATGACCATGCAGTCCATCAACATCTATGATGGCTGGATCTACTTCTCCAATCCGGACAACGGCGGCGCATTGACCAAGGCAAACCTCAGCAATATCAGTGAAGTGGTCATTCTGAGTACAGCCGACTGTGAGCTGATCAATGTATGCGGCGGCTGGGTGCAGTACCACGCCGACGGAGGCCCGGACGACGATGACTACTACTGGGTCCCCACCGATGGCGGCGCGGTCGTACAATTCTAAGCATCAATTCAATCTAAACGCAATCAGGCCCCTGCCGGAATTTCCGACAGGGGCCTGGTCGGCTTTCCCAAAAATGGTCGCCCTGATACGCAGCTCAGTGGGGCTGACGGCTGTGGGGCTCCAACTCATCCTTCAATTCCACCATGTGATTCCAATACCGTTTGGGTACGTTGTTCCTCCGCAGCTTGGGGTTGTATCGCCCCTCAATGGCCACGGTGTCGTAAAACCGCTTCCACAGCGCCTGATACCCCGCCTCGTTCCTGGTGATGGGAGGCAGCTCCAGTGCTTCCAGCGGCACAATCGCCCACTGATAGGGCCGATAAAACAGGGCCTCCTGATGGGTTTCATCATAAATCAGGAAATGCTCCGTGTTGTAGCGGGCGCAGAAGTGAGGCCGCAGCAGGGGCAGCACCCGGTTCCTGGGCTGGATACGCCCCGCCAGAAAGGCCCCGTAGTCCGCAAAGCGCAGGAAGCCCTTCAGCAGATGGGCCTCATTCTTCAGGAACTGCACCGACTTGTACAGCGGTTCCACCCGCTCATCCGTCAGCCAGTGGACAATGTCCGCACCCACCTGATACCCCAGCGCGACAAAGCGGTAAATGGCCATCTCCCGCTCCGGCATACAGGTCAGGAAGCCGTTGGCTGCCAGCTGCTGGGCCTCCGGTGAAATGCGGCGCTTCCAGGAGGCGTAGACCTGCCTGGCGTGGGCTTCGTCGGTCTCCACCACGCGGGTGGTGTAGAAGGAGATGCGGGCTTCCTCCGGCGTGTAGAAGGCAGCGGGGGCTTCGCGGTAGGTGAAGCTGTCATATACGCAGGAGAGGAATCCGGCAAAGGTGCCGTCATACTGGTAATTGACCAGGGGCCAGTCAGACACGACGCGCCTCCCAGCTGCGGTACCGCGTCAGCAGTGCGGGCTGGATCTGAGGATACGTCCAGCGGGCGGGCAGGGTGTCAAACAGGCGATACTCCGCGATTTCGTGATGGAGCCCGTCCCCGAAGCGCAGGATCTCCGCCGCATAGAACATCCCATAGCTCTGGCTGCCGTCCTCCCGGGTGACGCAGTATGGGCCGATGGGGGCGAGGGTGTAGCGCAGGGCATCCGCCTCCTCGTAAAGCTCCCGCCGGGCGGTCTGCTCAATGGGTTCGCAGCGCGCCCGCTTTCCACCTGGGAACTCCCAGGTGGCGCGGTCCTTGTGGCGGCACAGCACCCACTTCCCCTGGCAACGGGCCAAAATAACGGCAAATTGCAGCTGCTCCTGAGGGACAGCGGTGAGAAACGTTACTTGCAGCATGAGTACCTCCAATCGGGTTCCAGTTCCTTAGAAAAGGGAAAGCTGCTCCGGCTGATACTGAGTCAGGCGCGGCGCTTCCTCGGCTACCAGCTGGCGCAGCACCGCATCCTCGCTGAGGGACAGCCCTTCGCACATCCGCCCGCAGCAGGTCAGAAAGTATTGGGCCCGTTTCAGCACCACGCCCAGCTTCTTCAGCCCGTCAAAGTGAAGCGGCCCCACCCGTCGGGCGGTGACGATGCGCTTGGCGGAGGTGACACCGATGCCCGGCACCCGCAGCAGGGCTTCATAGTCGGCGGTGTTGACCTCCACCGGGAAGAACTCCGGATGCCGCAGCGCCCAGCTGCACTTCGGGTCCAGATTTGGGTCAAAATTCGGATTCTGGTCATCCAGCAGCTCGTTGGCGGAGAAGTGATAGAAGCGCAGCAGCCAGTCCGCCTGATACAGCCGGTTCTCCCGCAGCAGCGGCGGCTGATACCCCTCCGGGGCGGGCAGCAGCGGAGAAGACGCCACCGGCATATAGGCCGAGTAAAAGACCCGTTTCAGCCTGTACTTCCGGTAGAGGGCGGAGGTGAGCTGCAAAATATGCAGGTCAGTCTCCGGGGTGGCGCCGATGATCATTTGGGTGGACTGCCCGGCGGGGGCAAAGCGGGGCGCGTTGCGGGACTTCCTGCGCTCCAGCGCATACTGATGGCTGCCGTCCCGAATCTGGGCCATGGGCCGGAAGATGGCCTTCCGGCTCTTGTCCGGGCACAGCAGGCCCAAGCTCCGCTCACTGGGCAGCTCAATGTTGACGCTGAGGCGGTCAGCCAGGAGGCCCAGCTGCCAGGTCAGGGCCGGGTCGGCTCCGGGGATAGCCTTGGCATGGATGTAGCCGCGGAAGCCGTAGTCCTTCCGAAGGATGGTCAGCGCCCGAATCATCAGCTCCGTGGTGTAGTCCGGAGAGCGGAGAACGGCGGAGGACAGGAACAGCCCCTCGATATAGTTCCGGCGGTAAAACTGCATGGTCAGCTCCGCCAGCTCCCGTGGGGTGAACGCGGTGCGGGGAAGGTCATTGGAGCGCCGGTTCACGCAGTATTGGCAGTCATAGCAGCAGATGTTGGTCAGCAGCACCTTCAGCAGCGTCACGCACCGCCCGTCTGCGGAAAAGGTGTGACAGCAGCCGGCGGGCAGCGTACTCCCCATTCTCCCCTTCCGGGCCTGACGGTCCAGGCCGCTGGAGGTGCAGGCGGCGTCATACTTTGCGGCGTCGGTCAGGATGGTCAGCTTGTCCATCAGCTCCACAGTGACGTCCTCCCTTCTATCGAACTGATGTTCTAATTATAAACATTTGTTCGACTGCTGTCAAGGGGCTGGAGGGGATTCCTGTGAAAAAGGCCAAAGGTTCCAGGCCAGATTCTCCAGTTGCAATCCAGAAAGAAAAGGCGTAAAATAAGGTCAGAACCGATGATTGTATCAATAGAATAGGGGAATTTTGATATGTTGGAAACTGCACAGGCCCAGCGCTTCTGTCAGCTGCGGCGGGCCGTCATTGAAACAGAATACCTGCACCTGAACCCGGAGCAGCGCCAGGGCGTCTTTGCCACAGAAGGCCCGCTGCTGCTGCTGGCCGGGGCGGGCAGCGGAAAGACGACGGTGCTGATCGACCGCATCTCCAACCTGATTAAATACGGCTGCGGCAGCGACCCCCAGTGCGACGAGACGCCGGATTGGGCTGCCCCTGAGGATGTGGAGTTTCTGGAGGGCTATTTGGCCCATCCTTCTCCGGAGGGCACCCGCCGGGCGGAAATGCTGTGCCGGTGCCATCCGGTCACGCCCTGGTCCATCCTCGCCATCACCTTCACCAATAAGGCCGCCGGTGAGCTGAAGGAACGGCTGGCCGCCCGACTGGGGGTGGAGGCGGATGGCATCTGGGCCTCCACCTTCCACTCCGCCTGCGTCCGCATCCTGCGCAGGCATATTGACCAGCTCGGCTTTTCCACCTCCTTCACCATTTACGACACAGATGATTCCCTCCGGGTGGTGAAGGATGTGCTGAAATCCTTCAACCTGGATGACCGGACGCTGGCCCCCCGCGCCGTCCTCTCCGCCATCTCCAAGGCCAAGGAGGAGATGCTGTTGGCCGGGGATTACGCCCAGAAGGCCAGGGACTCCGGGGACCTTCACAAGCAGCAGATCGCCAGGGTCTACCAGGAGTATGAGCACCGCCTGTGGGAGGCTGACGCCCTGGACTTTGACGACCTTATCCTACATACGGTGCGGCTGCTGGAGGCAAATGAGGAGGTGCGCTCCTACTGGCAGGATAAATTCCGCTATGTGCTGGTGGATGAGTACCAGGACACCAACCACCTTCAATACCTTCTGGTATCCCTCCTGGCGGGAAAGTGGGAAAACATCTGCGTGGTGGGTGATGACGACCAGTCCATCTATCGCTTCCGCGGCGCCACCATTGAGAATATCCTACAGTTCGAGCATCAGTATCAAGGCACCCGTGTTATCCGCTTGGAGCAGAACTACCGCTCCACCAAGAACATCCTGCGCGCGGCCAACGCCGTCATCGGCAACAACACCGAGCGCAAGGGCAAAAACCTGTGGACGGAGCATCCCGACGGGGAAAAGATCAAATGCTACTCCGCCGTCAATGAGTCGGACGAGGCCCAGTACATCTCCGCCCAAATCATGCTGGCAGTCAGCTCCGGCATGGCGTGGAAGGATTGCGCCGTGCTGTACCGGATGAACGCCCAATCCAACGCCATCGAGCAGGGCTTCAAGCGCAACGGCATCCCCTATAAGGTGATCGGGGGCATGAAATTCTTTGACCGGGCGGAGATCAAGGATATGCTGTCCTACCTCTGCGTGATTCACAACGAGGCGGACGACCTGCGCCTCCGCCGCATCATCAACGTGCCCGCCCGCGGCATTGGGGCCAAGACGGTGGACAGCGCCACTGAGCTGGCGCATCAGGAGAATCAGCCGATTGCCGCCATTCTCCGCAAGTCCCGCTCCTACCCGGCGCTGGCTAAGAGCAGCGCCAAGCTGGACGCATTCCTCGCCATGATCGACGATTTGCGCCGGAAATCGGAGTTGATGGACCTCTGCGACTTCTACGATGAGGTGGTGACCGCCACCGGCTATGTGGCGGCGCTGGAAGCCAAGAACACCTTTGAAAACCGGAATCGTATTGAGAACGTCAGGGAGCTGCGGTCCAACATTCAATCCTATGTGGAGAACGCCGTCCAACCAACCCTGGCGGGTTTCCTGGACGAAGTGGCCCTTTACACCGACCTGGACAGCGCCCAGGACAGCGACAACTGCGTCCTGATGATGACCATGCACGCCGCCAAGGGGCTGGAATTCCCTTGGGTCTTTGTGGCCGGGGTGGAGGAAGGCATCTTCCCGGGCCTGCGCTCCATTGGCGAGCATGAGGAGATGGAGGAGGAACGGCGGCTGTGCTATGTGGCCATGACCAGGGCCAAGGAGCGGCTGTTCCTGACCTCCGCCACTCAGCGGATGCTGTTCGGACGCACCAACTCCAACCGCCCCTCCCGCTTTATTGAGGAAATTCCCGAAGAATATTTGGAGAAAAGTGGTCGGGCCTATGAGGCCGACAAGCGGGAGTACGGGGGCCGCTGGAAGGACAGCGACCAGCCCCAGGCCAGCCAGGAAAACGCCGAGCATGGGCAGGGCAGCCGCTATGGCAGGCAGTCGCACCAATCCCAGAGGAGCCGCGGCCCCATGGGCGGCGGCATCAGCATTCACCACGACGCGAAGCCCACTGGTCAGCGGGCGGTGCAGGCGTCCTTCCAACTGCTCAGCCAGTACCAGAAGGGCACCGTGGTGGAGCACACCGCCTTTGGCCGTGGCATGATTGTCAGCGTGCTGCCCATGGGCGGCGATGCGCTGGTGGAAATCGCCTTCGACACAGTGGGCACGAAACGGCTGATGCTGAAGGCGGCCGTGCAGCACATGAAGCGGAAGGAGTGAACGAAATGGATGACGGCGAACGGCTGATGACCCTCCTGCGCAGCGCGGATTGGGGCGCGGACGCCCCTCTGGTGACCCGGTTTCTGAAAAGCCCCTACGCTGTCTGCTGCGCCGACGCGCTGAACCGGCTGAACCGGGACGCCCTCTATGAGAGCAGCCTTCACGGCGTGGGCCACATTGTACGCACCATCTGCCACGGAGCCATGGGGGCCATGGAGGAGGGCTGCACCGAAGCGGACACCAGTCTGCTGCTGGACGCCTGCGCTTACCACGATGTGGGCCGCATCAACGACCGGGAGGACACCGAGCATGGCCGACGCTCTGCCCGGCGGCTGGGGGAGCTGACCGGCCGCACCGGGGAGGATCTGGCAGAGATTTGCGCAGCGGTAGACGTTCACGCCAGGGACGATGCCCTTCTGCCCCAGATGCTGGAGCGATACCAGGTGCAGGACAGGGCGCGGGGCACCCTGCTGGCAAAGCTCTTAAAGGACGCTGACGGCCTGGATCGGGTGCGCATCTGGGACTTAAATCCCAGGTATCTGCGCTTCCCTCACAGCAAAACACGGGTGGATTTTGCCAAGGCGCTCTACTGCCAATGGCAGGCATCGACCGACGGGGTGCTGGTGCCGGAGTTTGTCCGCAAATGGAAGGCGCTGGACGAATATGGCAATCCGGTGCAGGCCGCAAGTGAAAAAAAGTGAAGGGAACCTCTCCTTATTATTTTATGTAAAAAATTTGGCGGCCATTTTGCGTCAGAAAAGACACAAAATAGCCGCCAAACGCTGTTATACACAGTAAATTAGCAGATTCTGGGCAACCCTTCGTCCTGTAGCACATCCAGCGCCCGCCTGCCGCCGATGGAGGTCTTGATTGTCAGGAGGCCAGGTTCTTCGTCTCCAACTGTGCCGATGCAGGCGGCGTGGCCACCGTATCTGTTCCGCCGAAGCACCGCCAGGGCATCCTCGGCCTGGGCAGCCGGGAGGATAGCAACCAGCTTACCTTCGTTGCCCATATAGAGCGGGTCCAGCCCCAGCAGGCCGCAGAAATCCCGCACCTGGGGGTTCACCGGAAGGGCTTCCTCCTCCAGGGTGATGCTGCATCCGGATGCCTCAGCCAATTCCTTTAAGACGGTGGCAAGGCCGCCCCGGGTCACATCCCGGAGGGCGTGCACCTGGATGCCCGCCTCCAGCAGCTCCTGCACCATCCCGCCGAGGGGGGCGCAATCACTCTGAATGCCGGTTTGAATCCCCATGCGCTGGCTGAGGATGCAGGCATGATGGTCGCCCAAGTCGCCGGACACCAGCACAACGTCCCCCGGAGTGCAGCAGGTTGCGGAAATCTCCACCCCGTCCGGGACAAAGCCCACACCGGCGGTGTTGACATAGAGGCCGCCCTGGCCTTCCACGACCTTGGTGTCGCCGGCCACAATGGTCACTCCGGCCTCTCGGGCCGTGGCGGCCATGCTCGCCACCAGGGTTTCCAGCAGCGCGCTGTCCAGCCCCTCCTCCAGGATAAAGCCGCAGGTCAGGTATTGGGGAATCGCGCCACGCATGGCCAAATCGTTCACCGTACCGCAGACGCACAGCCGCCCAATATCCCCGCCGGGGAAGGTCAGCGGCGTCACCACGAAGCTGTCTGTGGTCAGGGCGATGTGCCCGGAGGCGGGCACCACGGCACTGTCCTCCATCTGGTTCAAAATCTCGTTATCGAAGTGGCGGGCGAAAATTCGCCCAATCAATTCTCCGGTGGCTCTGCCGCCGGCACCGTGGGCCATAGTGATTTTCATGGTGAACACCTACCTGTCACGATGATTCGTCAAATACTGAAAGCAGCTCCCCTCGGTGGAGACCATGCACGCCCCCTGGGGGTTCATTGGGGTGCATCCCCTGCCGAAGAGGGGACAGTCCTGGGGCCGCAGCCTGCCGGATAAAACCGCACCACAGGAGCAGGCCGGATTGGCGTTGTCCCGGTTCAAACCGGCGCTGCCCCCTTCGTAAGCGGAAAACTCAGGGCAAAGCATCATGCCGGAGCCGACGATTTCCCCCATGCCCCGCCAAACAGCCGAGCACGGCTGGAAATAGTGGCTGACAAGGGTTTGTGCTTCACAGTTTCCCTGTTCTGTTACCACGGAGGGATACAGGTTCAGCACGCGGCCCTGCCCCACGGAGCGCACCGCCCCATAGATTGCAGCCAACAGCTCGCCGCCCTGGAAGCCGGACACGACAAAGGGCAGCTGATACCGCTCCGCCAGCGGTTGGAACACCTGGCTCCCTGTTACGACGCTGACATGACCAGGCGCAAGAAAAGCGTCAATATTCGCGCCATTTTCGCACAAATGCGCAATCACAGAAGGCATGGTTTTCAGGGCCGTCACCAGCTTCACGTTGGTGATTCCCTTTTCCTCTAAGGCTTGCAGCAGTAAAGCATAAACCGGCGTGGTGGTTTCAAAGCCCACGGCGGCAAAGTACCAGGTCCATTCCGGGTGCTGTTCCGCCAAAAGGAGGATTTCCATTGGCGAGTAAAGCATATAAACTTTACCCCCTCTCCCCTTCGCCAGGTTCAGGGTGCGCACTTCCCTGTCCCGGCTTCCCGGCACCCGCATCAGATCGCCGAAGGTGCAGACTGCGCAGCCCTCGGTCAGGCTCAGGTCGATCAATCGGTCGATATAGGCCGTGGGCGTGACGCAGACAGGGCAGCCTGGGCCGGAAATCAGCTGGATTTTTTCGCTGAGCATCGAGGGAATCCCCAGCTTGGAAATGGCAGCGGTGTGGCTGCCGCACACCTCCATAATCCGCACAGGCGGCCCGTCATAGGAGGCCAGATAGGCCTTGACCGAATCCAAGTCAAACGCCAAGCTGCTCCACCTCCCGGAAGATGTCCACCAGCTCCTCCGCTTCAGATGAGCCTACTGTCTGTAGGATGCAGCCCGCGTGTACCAGCACCCAGTCTCCCACCTTCACCGGCACCAGTCCCGCCTGAGCCCGAACGATATTTCCGCTAAAATCCACCGTGGCGATGCGGCCTTCCACCGCCGTCACTCTGCCTGGCAATGCAACGCACATACGTCCTTCCTCCTATGAATTGTCTGCTGATCCGTCGCTCTGCTGCGCCAAAATCGTGACCCAGGCCTGCCCAAGGGCAAGCCCGCCATCACCCGGCGGCACCTGACGGTTGTAGTAAACGGTGAAGCCGTCCGCCCGCAGCAGCGCCGCGGTACGCTCCAACAGGATGCGGTTTTGAAAGGTTCCGCCGGACAGGGCCACCTGCTTCACGCCGTCGGCCGCCCGTTGGCGCTGGCAAATCGTCAGGGTCAGCTCCGCCACGGCATGGTGGAAGCCCAGGGCCAGCGACGCAGGGGACGCGCCTTTTTCCTGCCCTTCCCACATGGCCTGCAGGAGGGCGGCGCTGTCCCCCACGAGGCAGCCGTCCTGCTCCTGCACTGGGATGGGCAAGGGGTAGGCATCTTCTGCCTTTGCCGCCGCCTGCTCCAGGAGGATAGCGCATTCCCCTTCGTAGCTATTGTAGTGGCAGATGTCCAGCAGGGCCGCCGCAGCGTCAAACAGCCGCCCTATAGAGGAGGAGCGCACTGTGTTGACGCCCAGCCGGAGCGCCGCCTCCACCGTTTGGCTGCGCTCCCCTTCCCTGCTCAGTCCGGCGTGGAGCAAATAGCCCGTCAGGCTGGCATCTGCGTTTCTGGCGCTCTCATCGCCGCCCAATAAGGGAACAGCGGCGATGTGGCCCACACGAGCCATGTCTGGGCCGGTGCAGAGCAAAAATTCCCCGCCCCAGATTGTGCCATCTGTGCCATACCCGGTGCCATCAAAGGCCACCCCCAGCACAGGCCCCGTCAAACCATACTCCGCCATGACCGAGGCAATATGGGCGTGGTGATGCTGGACGGTGGAACAGCTGGAGCAGCGCTGACGGACGTATTTCCCGGAAAAATACCCTGGGTGTCCGTCGCAGACGCCGAACTCCGGCTCAATTTGGAACAGGTTCTCCATTCGTTTTGCCGCAGTCTGGTAGGACTGAAAGGCATCCCACTCCTCCAGGTCACCAAAATGCTGGCTGAGGTAAACCCGCCCGCCACTGACCAGCCCAAAGCAGGCCTTCAAGTCTCCCCCCGCTGCAAAGAACGGGGTGTTTGTCTTTTGTTGCAGCATGATTGGCTCCGGCACATACCCTCTGGCCCGCCGAAAGAACTGCGGCTCCCCCTCTACGATGCGGACCACGGAATCGTCCAGCGGGGTCAGAATCTCCCGCCCGTGGGAGAACACCCCGTCCAGCAGGTCGCTCTCCCGCAGCCAATCCAGCATGGGGCCGTCCGCCGTCATCATCGGCAGGCCGGAGCGGTTGCCGCTGGTCATCACCAGGGGGCCGCACGCCTCCGACAGGAGGATTTGCAGCGGATTGCAGGGCAGCATGGCCCCGATTTCCAGGCTGCTGCCGCAGCAGGAGGGCGCGAAATCCTTGCCCGGCCGCTTTTTCAGCAGGACAATGGGGCGGGGTGCAGCGGTCAGCAGCCGCTCCTCCGCGTCGGAGAGGTAACAATACCGCCGCACCGCCTCTACGTCATGGAACAGCACCGCAAAGGGCTTCTTCTCCCGGCCCTTCAGCTGCCGCAGGCGGCGGTTCGCATCCTCCCGATTGGGGTTGCAGGCCAGATGATAGCCGCCGATGTCCTTCACGGCGAGAATGCTGCCGTTTTTGAGCAGCTCCACTCCGCGCCGGAGGGCCGCTTCCCGGTTGAGATGCTCCGTCCTGGTGTCCAGCGCCAGCACCGGGCCGCAGCTGTGGCAGGCGATGGTCTGGGCGTGGCGGCGCACATCCTGCCTGGCCGTATAGTCCCTTTGGCAGTCCTCACACATGGGAAACATATCCATGGTGATATTGCATCGGTCATAGGGCAGCGCCTTGATGATGCTGTAGCGGGGGCCGCAGGCCACGCAGCTGATGAAGGGATAGCGGTATCGGCGGTTCCCTTTATCATGCAGCTCCCGGGCGCAGCGGGGACAGGTGGGCAGGTCGGGTGGAATCAGGGGCGGCTCCCCGGAAGCCGGTTCGCTCTCCACAATGGAAAAGCTGCTGTCCTGCCTGAAGGGCAGCTGCTCCCGCGAAACGCGGTCGATGCGGCCCCCGAAGGGGCACTCCCCTTCCAGCCGCTCCACAAAGCGATTCAGCACAGCCTGCTCCCCTGTCACCTCGGCTACCACAATGCCGCCGCTGTTCCGCACAGTACCGGCGACCCCCATCTCCTCCGCCAGACGGGCGACGAAGGGGCGGAATCCAATGCCCTGCACCATGCCATATACGGTAATGCGCTCCGTCACAGCGGCCATAGAATCCCTCCCCGATTGGAAAGTCCGCCGGTGGGAGACCCACCGGCGGCTGAACGAAGTCAGTTAAAGCTCAATGCACTTCTTGGGGCATACGCCGGCGCAGACGCCGCAGCGGACGCACAGCTCGTTGTCCACCGTCCAGGTCTTGGTCTTGCGGTCCACGGTCAATGCGCTCACAGGGCACTTCTTCGCGCAGAGGGAGCAGTACACACACTCGTCGCCCTTCCTGGGCAGGTCGGTAAATTCGGCGTTGTAACCCGGCTCCAGGCAGGCGATGATAAAGTCCGATTCCTCTTCCACCGGCACATCCTTGGTGACATCGGGCAGGGTCAGGGCCTGCTTCGGGCAGTTCTCTACGCAGATGCCACAGCGGATGCACTCGGCGTTGTCCACTTCCCAGATCTTTTCCTTACGGTCAACCACGATGGCACCCTTGGGGCACTGCTTGGAGCAGAGGCCGCAGTACACGCAGTTCTCAGGTGTGGACACCGGCAGGTCGGCCCACTCATCCACATAGTCCGGCAGCGTACAGGCTGGAACGGGAATTTCCTCCCCGTCCTTGTCGAACTGGGGCACATAGGGCCGACGGCCCAGCTTCCGCTGCACGCCCCACTCCTTGTCGGAGGCAGCCATGGCCGCCTCGTGGCCGGGGGCAACAGCGCTCTTCATGCTCAGGGCGTTCTCCGGACAGGTAGAGATGCAGCCCTCACAGCCCAGGCAGGCCTCCGCGTTGACGGACCAGCCATCCTCCACCGTGATGGCTCCGGCAGGACACTGGGCCGCGCAGGCGCCGCACAGGATACAGGCGTCGTTGACCACAGGCACAGCCATAGCCGGGCCGGTAGGAATCGCACCAGGCTCCGTCGTGTTGCCGGTGAAGGCGGCGGGAGCCTTGATTTGATTCGTCTCAATCAGCTTCGTCACATTGGGGGTGAAGTAACCGGGCACGATGGACAGGGCTGACTTGGGGCAGACCTTTACGCAGTTGCCGCACTGGACGCAGTCAAAGCGGTTCATGTTCCAGGTGCCGGCCTTCCGGTCGATGAAGATGGTGTCCGTCGGGCAATGGGTGCTGCACAAGCCGCACAGGACGCACTTGCTGTGGTCCAGCAGAATGCGGCCGCGGGAGCGCTCCGGGTAGTACGCCGGTTCATAGGGGTAATTGGTGGTGTACGGCTTGGAGAACAGGTTGCGCACGGCAACCTTGGCAAATGTCATCAATCCCATGGTCTATCACCTCTCCGTGCAGCTGACGCAGGGGTCAATGGTCAGGATAATCATTGGAATATCCGCCACGTCGCAGCCTTTCATAATTTCAGTCATAGCGGGAATGTTGGCAAAGGTCGGGGTGCGCACACGGAACCGGTCCAGATAGGGGGTGCCGTTACCCCTGGTGAAGTAGCAGGCCTCGCCGCGGGGCTGCTCCATGCGCACCATAAACTCGCCGGTGGGGTTCCCCTTCACCGGGACAATCAAATCCCCTGCCGGAATCTTGTCCACTGCCTGGCGAATCAGGTCGATGGCGTTAAAAATCTCCTGGATGCGGACCTCTGTGCGGGCGTAGCAGTCACAGCCGGTTGAGGTCGCAATCTTAACATCCAAATCGCCATAGGCGGCATAGCCCAGCATCCGCATATCCAGATTACAGCCGGAGGCCCGGGCCATAGGGCCGCAGGCGCCCAGGCCCCAGGCGGCCTGCTCAGACAGGTAGCCGACCCCCACCAAACGGCTCTTTACCGTATAGTCGTTCAGGAAGGTGTCCACCACGTCGTGAAGGTCCCGCTCTATTTTGTCAAACTTTTCCACAAAGCCGTGGAGCATGGCGCTGTCCATGTCCTTGATGACGCCGCCCACGTTGTTGACGGAGAAGATGCAGCGGCCGCCTGTGGACGCCTCCAGCATATCCAACACGTCCTCCCGAATGCGCCAGCACTCGTTGAAAAGGGACTCAAAGCCGAAGCCGTCCGCCAGCAGGCCCAGCCACAGCAGATGGGAGTGCACCCGGCTCATCTCCGCCCAGATGGTGCGCAAATATTTGGCCCGGTTGGGGATCTCAATCCCCATGCCGTACTCGATGGACTCGCAGTAGCCCATGCCGTGCATGAAGGAACAAATGCCGCAGATGCGCTCCGCCACATAGACGTAGTCCTTAAAATCCCGTTTGTCCACCAAATGTTCCAGCCCTCTGTGGATGAAGCCGATCTCCGGAATCACATCCACGACCTTTTCATCCTCCAGAACCAAATCCAGGTGGAGCGGCTCCGGCAGGACCGGATGCTGAGGGCCAAACGGTACCACACTTTTTTTACTCATCTCAGCACACCTCGATCACTTAAACGGCGTCTGGACGTTCAGCTTGTACAGCTTCCGGTCGTAATTCAGACGAATATTCTCAATATTGACCCCGAACAGCTCCGCAATCTCGTTTTCATACATCCATGCGCAGGCATAGATGGGGGTGATGCTGGGCACCTCCTCCGTCTCCTCCACGGTGACGCGGAAGTTGTGCAGCTCATAATCCTTGGCCAGAGAGTAGGTCAGCTCATAGCCGATTTTCGTTCGAACGCTGTGGATTTGGCACAGCCGCCAGCCGTAGCCCTTATAGGCCGCGCAGCGGGGCATCAGCTCGCCAATGTCGATGTCATCCACATTGTAAGTCAGTTTTGCCATGCTCAGATGCCCTCCTTTGGATCTTCGGTATAGGCCTCATACTTTTTGTCCAGGATAGCCAGGGCCTGCATCACGCCGTCGATGATGGACTGAGGCCGGGCCGCGCAGCCGGTGACGTACACATCCACCGGAATCACCGTGTCCGTGCCGCCCTGGATATTATAGCACCCCTTAAAGATGCCGCCGGTGCAGGCGCAGGTGCCCACCGCAACGACCACCTTGGGGTCGGGCATCTGGTCATAAATCTGCTTCAGCACAGGAGCGTTCTGCGCGTTGCAGCCGCCGGTGGTCAGCAGGATGTCCGCGTGCATGGGGTCGCCGGAGTTGATAATGCCGAAGCGCTCCAGGTCATAGCGGGGCATGGTGGACGCCAGAACCTCAATATCACAGCCGTTGCAGCTGGAGCAATCGTAGTGAATCAGCCAGGGAGATCTGGATAATTTCATCTTCTACCCCTCCTTAACGAATCATCTGCAAGAGCAGCAGATTGGTGCCGGCGGCCACCAGGGTAACGCCCCATGCCACCTTGAACATGAGCTGCCACTTAACACGGGCACAGGTGTTGTCAATCAGCACTTCGAAGAAGTAGACCAGAACAATGCAGACCAGTGCCACCACGACGGACCACCAACGGTTGTTGGCAAAGAAGATGCCGATGATGCCCATCAGCATGACCTGCTCATACCAATCCGCAATGGTGTAGCAGGCCAGGGACGGGCCGGACAGCTCCGTTGTGGTCCCCTTCACCATCTCCTGATGGGCGTGGTGGGAGGTGGAGATATCAAAGGGGCTTTTGCGCAGCTTGATGACCAGAATCAACACCACCCCGATGAAAAAGCCGGGCAGCATGACGATGGCAGGCAGGCCCTCATGGGTGCCGATGGTGGATACCCGGAAGGTGTCGTCCGCCAGATAGAACCCCACGCCGGTGAGCAGCAGCATCGGCTCATAGGAAGCCATCTGAATCAGCTCACGGTTTGCACCCATGGTGGAGAAGGGGGAGCCGGTGCAGCTGGCCGCCACCACCAGGAACATATCCGCCGTGGTCAGAGAGAAGAAGCACATCATAATGTCATTGCCGCTGAAGAACAGCGTGCCGGACAGAATGATAAACAGCGTGTAGGAGCCAATCATAATCAGCTGCATACGGCTGACGGTCACCAGTTCTTTTTTCATCAGCTTTTGCAGGTCCCAGAAGGGCTGAAGCACGGACGGGCCCTTCCGTCCCTGCATACGGGCAGAAACCACGCGGCCCATACCGTCCAGCATTCCGCCGATTAGCGGAGCCAACAGAATGTATCCGATTCCAATGATCGCACTCAACATCATGCGACTACACCTCCCAACAGCAGAATCATACACAGCACAATGATAAAGCTGGAAATCGCCAGGCTGGGGAACATCAGCCGTTTCTCGCCGAACCAGTCCTCCATGTACCAGGAGGTTGTCTCAATCTCCTTCTCCTCCCCCATGGAGTCCACAAAGTGCTGGCTGTCTCCGGTGTTGATACCGGCCACATAACTCATAACAGGATGGGGATGGGAGCGCCTGGTCACCAGGAACACCAGGAGGGGAATCACGAACACACAGAACAGCAGCACCACCATGAACAGCAGGTTGCCGGTAGTGATGGTGGGGTCCACTTCGCCGTAAAGCTCGGTGACGATGGGCAGCACCAGGTTGGTGGACAGCGTGGGGAAGCTGAGGCACAGCAGAATCATAATCGCGGCGTGGGAGAACAGGGAGACGTACTCATTCCTGCCGGTGAGGTCCTTCGTCGTGCGGATATGGTCCACCACCAGCAGGCGGCACAGCCACTTCGACCAGTACAGGCAGGTGGTGGCGGAGCCAAAGCAGACGAACAGCGGCATGAGTGTACCCAGCAGGCCGCCTGCGTCCACAAACGCCTTCAATGCGGCCCACTTGGAGACCAGCATACCGAAGGGAGCCAGGAACATACCGCAGATACCGATGACCATAACAACGGCCAGCTTCGGCATCCGCAGCATCAGGCCGTGCATGGTTTCCACGTCACGGCTGCCGGTGGAAATCTCCACCGCGCCGACAGACTGGAACAGCATGGATTTGGATACCGCGTGGAAGATAATCAGGAACACCGCCGCCCAGTAGGTCTCCGACGCGCCGATACCGGCGCAGGCAGTGATCAGACCCAGGTTGGAGATGGTGGAATAGGCCAGAATCTTCTTGGCGTCGCTCTGGGAAATTGCCAGCAGCGAGGCCACAAAGAAGGTGAAGCCGCCGATGAAGGCCACCATGTAGCCCGCCCAGTTATTTTGCAGGGCAGGGGCCAGCCGCAGCAGCAGGTACACGCCCGCCTTGACCATGGTAGCCGAGTGAAGCAGGGCAGAGGTGGGCGTAGGGGCCACCATGGCGCCCAGCAGCCACTGGCTGAACGGCATTTGGGCGGACTTCGTCAGCGCCGCAAAGCTCAGAAGCGCCACACAGGCAACGGCCACCATATCCCCGCCCTTCCCGGCGTCCACCACCGCGGACAGGCTGAAGGAATGATGGGTGACAGCAAACCAGATGATGCCTACCGCGTAGCCCAGGCCGCCCAACAGGTTCATCCACAGGGCGCGGAAGCTGTTGTGTACCGCTTCGTCGGTCCTGGTATAGCCAATCAGGAGGAAGGAGCAGACAGAGGTGATTTCCCAGAAGAAATACATCCAGGTCATGCTCGCCGACAGCACCAGGCCGAACATGGCCCCCAGAAAGACGAACAGCATGGGGAAGAAGAACCCTCTCCGGTCTGCAAACTCCGTGTGGTGATGCACATAGCCCCGCATATAGCCCACAGCGTAGATAACGATCAGGCCGCCGATGATGGCGACAATCAGCAGCAGAATGATGCTGAGGCGGTCCACCAGGATATGGGGCGTCTCCTCCACGGAGCCGCCGAACAGCTCCACCCACAGCACGCCGATGGTCTGGACAGCGCTGAGCAGGACGATGGGATACTTCTTGTGCTTGATGCTCATGTAGATCACCAGGCACATCAGGAACAGGTCGCCGACGATCATCAGATGATCCACCAGCGAGGTTTCCACAAACAGCAGCAGGTCTGACTGCCCATGGGATAGCCACCAGGCGCTGACGGCCAGGGCCAGCACCATCGTGACGCCGGAACCAATGTACACACAGATGCCCCGCGCTTTGTCGTCCTTTACCAGCGCGAGGATTGCGGCCATCAGAAACGGGAACAGAATCAGGATGGGTATCAAATTCACAATCACAGCCTTCTCTCTTTCGGCGCATGGGCGCAGGATACAGGTCCCTTCCTATTGGCATCCGATCCGATTTGCTGCGCCAGTTGGCACGGATTCCTGCTCTCTTTTTCAGAAATCCATGCCAACTGGTCAGCCCAAAATGGATGTTAGAAGGGCCGCGCAATACCCTCACGCACACCGCTCCATAATACTAAATTATTATAGCACAATCCCATGTTTTTGTGAATAGTTTAACAATCATTTTTTGGTGGGACGGAACCCTTTTTTTCGCCTTTTCGACCTGTCATTCCGCAAATCTGTTTCCCGCATCTGGTTCTATTTCTCCTCCGCCTCCGATTCCTCCGAGAGAAACCAGATATCCAAATCCACCTCGCCGTCAATCCCGCTGACTGTGCCGGAGCTGGAATACTGCCACATGGCAATGGCATAGGCGAAGCTGGGGGAATCGGCGTATTCGGCGTACCACACCTCATAGTCCTGCAGCTGGCTCAAATCATAGTTCAGATAGCCCAGCTCGCCGTTGCAGTACACCATGGCGTCATACCCTGCGGACTCTATGACGGCGCAAAAGGCCGCGGCGCAGGCCGTCACCGTCTCCGCATCCAGGCTGTCAGTGCGGGCATCGTCATAAGTGATGTACTCCCAATCGTAGGCGATGGGTAAGTCCAGCGGCTGGCCATCCAGCAGCTCCAGCACAAAGGCGGCCTCTTCCTGAGCCTCCTCCACCGTAATCGCCTGGGAGAAGAAGTACACGCCCACCTGAAGCCCGGCCTCCTGCGCGCCGGTGAGGTTATTTGCAAACTGGCTGTCCTCCGCTATCTGGCCGCTGCCGTATCCCCGATAGCCTGCCCGGAGCATGGCAAAATCCACCCCGGACTCCGCCACCGCAGCCCAGTCCACCTCCCCCTGATGGGCGGACAGGTCGATACCGTACAGGGCTTCCCCGCTGTAGGACAGCGTCCCGTCCTCGTCCTGGGAGAAGCTGTCCTCCTCCAGCGCGCTGCGCTCCAGGGTGCTGTCCACCTCAATGTCCTGCCCGTTGAACTCCACCGTCTCCGGCAGGTAATAGGTCCATCGCCCCAGGTTGGAATCAGACGAACAGACCAGCAGCACCGCCAGGCAGAGCAGCAGGCAAAGGGACATCAGGCCCCGCCTTATCCATTGCTTCATTTGCGTATCCCTCCGCGCCAAACATCGTGATACCGTCATTCTACCACAGTTTGACGGAAAACGGTAAAAAAGGTGTGAAGAAACCTGAAATTTCTTCACACCTTTTTCTGGAAAATCGGTTCTTATGCTACATCCGGCACGTTTCGGATAACCCTGCGGTAGATCCGGACGAAAAAGTAGATGGACAGACCCATACTCACCAGCTCTGCAATGGGGAAGGCCCACCAGATGGCGTCCAACCCGCCCACTCTGGACAGGAGGTAGGCCACCGGCAGCAGCACCACGATTTGCCGCCCAAAGGACACCAGCATGGAGTATACGCCGTTCCCCAGCGCCTGGAAGGTGGTGCCCAGCACGATACAGGCCCCAGCAAAGATATAGCTCAGGGAAAGCGTCCGTAGGGCGGGTACGCCGATCTCCAGCATACTCTCCGACGCGCTGAAGATGCTCAGGAGCTGCGCCGGGAACAGCTGGAACAGCACAATACCCAGGGCCATAAAGCCCAACGCATAACAGACGCCCAGCTTAATGGTCTGCACCAGGCGGCTGCGCTTTTGGGCGCCGTAGTTGAAGGCGATGATAGGCACCATGGCGCTGGTCAGCCCAAACACCGGCATAAAGAATATGGATTGCAGCTTGTAATAGACGCCGTAGACCGTGGTGGCGGTGGTGGTGAAGGAGACCAGAATCAGGTTCATGCCGTAGGTCGTCACCGAACCGATGGACTGCATAATGATGGTCGGCAGGCCCACCACATAAATGCGCTTGATGATGGGCAGTTTGGGCCGGAAAATCTCACGGAAAGACAGCTTGATCTCCGTATTGTACCTGATGTTCATAAAGAAGGCGATGCAGGCCGCCACATGCTGGCCAATCACCGTGGCGACGGCAGCGCCGACCACTCCCATTTCCGGGAAAATACCCACGCCAAAAATCAGCATCGGGTCCAAAATGATGTTGATGATGGCACCGGTGGACTGGCTGATCATGGTCTGAACAGTGTGCCCGGTGGACTGGAGCAGGCGCTCCATCATATTCTGTATGAAAAGGCCGAAACTGAAGCAGCAGCAGATGCTCATGTACTGAATGCCGCCGATGGCAATTTCGCTGTCCGCACTGACCTGGCTGTGATAGAACGGTGCGCTGACGAAAGCGCCCACCAGCACAAAGGCCAGGAACGAGCAGAACGCCAGGAAGACGCCGTGATTTGCCATCTGGGTGGCCTCGTCATGCTTCTTCTCCCCCAGCGCCTTGGACAGGATGGAGTTCACGCCGACGCCGGTGCCATTGGCTACGGCAATCATCACCGTCTGAATCGGGAAGGCCAGAGAGACCGCCGTCAGGGCGTCCTCACTGACCATGGAGACGAACACACTGTCTACAATGTTATATGCCGCCTGCACCAACATGGAGATAATCAGCGGCAGAGCCATGCTGATCAGCAGCCTGTTGACAGGCAATACACCCATTTTGTTGTCTTGCACGGATGCGTTTTTTTCATTCATATGGAAAGGTTCCTCCTTTTTCCTTCTCGCGCTTTGCACACGTTATCCGGGACTATTATTATACAATATTTCACTCTTCTTTGACAAGATAGCAGCTCTATTTTCAGCATATTTCTGAAAATCATCCGCTTATGGCGGCTTTCTCTGCCGATTCTGACAATGGAAACGGTTCAGCCTTGCTGCGCCAACAGCCGGTGAAGCGCGGCGCGGAAGGCATCTGTCTGTGACCGTTTCCGCTTGGGCGGGCCCTTGAGCCGCCCGCCACTCCGGCGCACCTTGCCGCCGAGGTAACGGGTGTAGAGCAGGCCGTCAATCGTATCCTCCGTGTAACGCCTGCCGTCCTGGTTCAGCACCACGGCCCGGCGGCTCAGGCACATGGCCGCCAGACCGTAATCCTGCGTCACCACGATATCCCCCGGCTCCACCCGGTTCACCAGGGCAAAATCGGCGCTGTCCGCCCCTTTGGGCACCACGACTGTCTCCGCGTCTTCCCGCTGCAGCTCATGGGCGGTGTCGCAGAAAATGAGGCAGGGCACCCCAAACTGGCGGCACAGCTCCGCCGCATCGTTCACCACAGGGCAGCCGTCGCCGTCAATCAGCACCCGCATGGCTCCTCCTTCTGCAAAAAGTACAGCACCGCCTGAGGGCTGTCTGCCAGAGCCGTCGCACCGGCCGCTATGAGCGCGTCCCTGTCGCGGAAACCCCAGGTCACCGAAAGGCAGGGCAATCCGGCATTCCGCGCTGTGGCGATGTCCACCTCGCTGTCCCCCACATAGAGGGCAAAGGCGGGGTCTGCCCCCAGCACCCGCAGCGCTTCCAGCGCCGTATCCGGAGCCGGTTTCCGGCGGATGCCCGACCGTTC
Source organism: Clostridiales bacterium (assembly GCA_021205455.1). GTDB lineage: Bacteria > Bacillota > Clostridia > Oscillospirales > Oscillospiraceae > Onthomonas. Next base: position 20,620 of record JAJPXL010000089.1, on the reverse strand, counting down.
CCCGATGGCAACCGAGATTCGGTCCCCAAAATAGGCGCTGCACAGGGCCTTTACCGGTCCGTCCGGTTTGTTGGAGACCACGCCCAGGCGGTATCCCTGTTCCGCCAGCGCATCCAGCAGGGGCAGCACCCCTTCATAAGGGGCGGTTTTTACCCGATCGTGGGCCTGATAGTAGCTTCGCAGCAGGGCCAGCGCCTCCCCAAACCGGGGATGGGCAGCGCCTCCGGGAATCGCCCGCTCCAGCAGCTTCCCTAAGCCGTTGCCCACAAACTGACGCACCTCTTCCCTGCTGCGGGCCGGCTCCCCCACCGCAGCCAGCGCATAGTTGCAGGCCGTGTGCAGGTCGTCCAGCGTATTCAAAAGGGTGCCGTCCAGGTCAAATAAAATCGTCCGGTACTTCATAAATGATAACTGTCTCCAAAGCGGCTACCTGACCCAGGCGTCCTCTACCTCATGGTTTTTTTTGCGGGTCATCAGCGAGTGGAACATATCCTCCACCCGCTCGCCCTCATACAGCACGGCGTAGGCCGCCTGGGTGATGGGCAACTCCACGTTCCATTTCTTCGCCAGCTCCACACCGATGGCGGCGGCATAGTAGCCCTCCACCACCTTGCCGCCCATGGCGTCCAGCGCCTCCTGGGGCGTCTTGCCCTGCCCAATCAGCACACCGGCGGTGTGATTCCGGGAGTGGGTGCTGGTGCAGGTGACGATCAAATCCCCCACGCCGGTCAGCCCGGCAAAGGTGGATTGATAGCCACCCATGGCGGTACCCAGCCGGGCCATCTCCGTCAGCCCACGGGTCATCATCATGGCGCGGGTGTTGTCGCCATATCCCATGCCGTCAATGACGCCGGCGCACAGCGCCATCACGTTTTTCAGCGCGGCGCCGACCTCGCAGCCCACCACGTCAGAGGAGGTGTACACCCGGAACCGCTGGTTCATAAAGAGGTCCTGCACCAGTTCAGCCGCATCCCTGGACTTGGAGGCCGCCACAATGGCGGTGGGCACGTGCCGCCCCACCTCCTCCGCGTGGGTGGGGCCGCACAGCACCACGATGGGGCAGTCCGGGCCGAGCTCTGACTCAATGACCTCGCTGAGCCGCAGCGAGGACTTCTGCTCAAACCCCTTGCCCACGCTGACGATAATCGTACCGGGGCGGACGATGGTTTTCAGCTGGGCCGTGGTGGAACGGTAGGCAAAGGAGGGGGTCGCCAGCACCACCACATCCGCCTCCCCGGCGCAGCTCATGTCAGCGGTCAGGCCCAGCTCCTCCGGGATGGGCACGCCCTGGAGCATGGGGTTTTCGCGGGTCGTCCGCAGGGTATCACATTCGCTTTGGAAGAAGCTCCACATGGTCACATCGTTGCCGTTTTCCAGCAGCAGCAGCGCCAGCGCTGTCCCCCAGGCGCCGGAGCCCAATACAACAATCTTTTTCATATCGGTTACTCCTTTTTAAACTCGAACTTGTTTTCCTCGCCGTGGGCGATGCGCTTGGCGTTGTCCTTGTGGCGCACGACAATCAGCACACTGGCGATACAGGCCAGCACCACCACAAGGCCGTCATGGTAGATGGTCCAGCAGGTGATGGGGAACAGCGCCGCCGCAACCATGGAGCCGAGAGAGACCATCCTTGTGCAGGCCACCAGCAGGGCGAACACACCCAGGCATATCAGCGCAATGCGCCAGTCCATGCTGAGGATGACCCCGGCTCCGGCCAGGACGCCCTTGCCGCCCTTAAAACCGAACATAAAGGGGAAGGAGTGCCCCAGAATGCAGAAAATGCCGCCAACCAGCTTGCCAGCAACGGCGTAGTCCATCATCGTTCCGAAAATCCAGCCGCCGAAGGCGCAGGCGAGGATGGCCTTGGCCAGGTCGCCAATGACCACCCAGACCACCATCTTCTTGCCAAATACCCGATAGAAGTTGGTCAGGCCGGCGTTTCCGCTGCCGTGGTCGCGCACGTCATCGTGAAGGATATATTTGGATATAATCAGCGCCGAGTTGCAGCAGCCCAGCAGATAGGCGACCACCGCCACCAGGGCGGTCAGGCCAATGGTCATTGGTAATGATTCAAACATCAGAAATTCTCCTCCTTGTCTCCTTTTTCCCGGATAATCAGGCGAATCGGTGTGCCGTCCAACCCAAAGGTGCCCCGAATCTGGTTTTCAAGATAGCGCTGATAGGAAAAGTGGAACAGCTTCTTCTCGTTGCAGAACACCACAAAGGTGGGAGGCGCTACGCTGACCTGCGTCATATAGTAAATCTTCAGTCGGCGGCCCCGGTCGGTGGGCGGCTGCACCCGTGTGGTGGCGTCCGCCAGCACGGAGTTCAGCACACCGGTGGTAATGCGCATCAGCGAGGCTTCATAGACCTGATTGATGAGGGTGAACAGCGTGTTCACCCTCTGCCCGGTCTTGGCAGAGATAAAGGCCATGGGCGCATAGGGCATATAGGACAGGTCGCGGCGGATATCCTCCTTAAACCTGTCCATGGTCTTGTCATCCTTTTCAATATCGTCCCATTTGTTGACCACAATGATGGACGCCTTCCCTGCCTCGTGGGCCAGCCCGGCCACCTTGGTGTCCTGCTCGGTGACGCCTTCGTGGGCGTCGATCAGAATCAGGCAGACATCCGCCCGGTCAATGGCCATGGTGGCCCGAAGGACAGAGAACTGCTCCACCCGGTCGGTGACGCGGCTCTTTTTCCGCATTCCGGCCGTGTCGATAAAGCAATATTTGCCGTACGGATTCTCAAAGTAGCTGTCCACCGCGTCCCGGGTGGTGCCTGCCACATCGGAGACGATGACCCGCTCCTCCCCTAGAATCTTGTTTGTCAGGGAGGATTTGCCCACGTTCGGCTTGCCGATGATGGCTACCTTAATGATGTCGTCCTCCTCCCCTTCTTCCTCCTCCTTCGGGAAGTAGGAGAAGCAGGCCTCCAGCATCTCGTCGATGCCGATGCCGTGGACGGCGGAGACGGCGATGGGGTCGCCCAGGCCCAGGTTGTAAAACTCATAGATGTCGGTGTTGTTCAGGGCGGCCTGGCCGGTGCTGTCACACTTGTTGACCGCCAGCACGATGGGCTTGTGGGAGCGCTGTAGGATGGAGGCCACCGCCTCATCGTTGGCGGTGATACCGGTCCTGATGTCACAGACAAAGACGATGACGGTGGCGTTCTGAATGGCGATTTCCGCCTGCTCCCGCATGAAGTTCAGAATTTCGTTGTCATTGCGGGGCTCAATGCCGCCGGTGTCCACCACGGTGAACGCCCGGCCCAGCCATTCGCAGTCGGCATACAGCCTGTCCCGGGTGACGCCGGGGGTATCCTCCACGATGGACAGCCGCTTCCCGACCAGCCGGTTAAAAAGCATGGACTTGCCCACGTTGGGCCTGCCCACGATTGCAATCATTGGTTTTGCCATAAGGCACCTTCCTTGTGTTTCATGGTAGGGACTCTCCTCACTGCAGAGCAGGCGGTCAGGAGAGGGATACTCCATCTTAGTTTAGCACATTTTGTGGGGCTTCGCAACAATTTCAGGGAGAATAATATCGCGGCGCAACGGCAATTTCCGGGAAAAACGGCGGCAGGCAGACTTCCCTTTCCGGCGAAGCCGTGTTATACTAAAGGATAACGAACGCGAACCTTGCCGAAGGAAGGAGCGAGAATCCGCTATGGTAACTTGGGAACAGCTACAGGCGATGTGCGGCCAGTGCCAAAAGTGCAGCCTAGCCGACACCCGCCATAACGTGGTGTTTGGCGACGGCAACCCCAATGCGGACATTATGTTCGTGGGGGAAGGCCCCGGCGAGCAGGAGGACCTGACCGGCATCCCCTTTGTGGGGGCGGCGGGGCAGCTGCTGGATCAGATGCTGGCCATCATTGACCTGGACCGCACTCAGTATTATATTGTCAATATCGTCAAGTGCCGTCCCCCCAGGAACCGCGACCCGCAGAACATTGAGCAGGACGCCTGCATCCCCTATCTCCGCGCCCAGGTGCGGCTGGTGCGGCCCAAAATGATTGTCTGCCTGGGCCGCATCGCCGCCCAGCGGCTGATCGACCCCAGCTACCGCATCACCCGGGAACACGGCCAATGGGTGCAGAAGGGCCAGTTCTGGATGACGGCCATCTACCACCCCTCCGCCCTGCTGCGGGACGTGAACAAGCGCCCGGAAACCTTTGACGACCTCATCGGCATCCGGGAGAAGATAAAGGAGCTGTCCCCGGAGACTTACCAGGAGGCCACTGCGGCAAAGCAGTCGTGAGGATTGAAAAGCGTCTGCCGCAAAGCGGGCAGACGGCAAACGTACCCCCTCCCGGTGTCCGCTTCGCAGGCCGGCAACCCAAACTCAGAGGAAGGGAGAACCCGCCTTGACGGAACCATTGGATTTTACAATAGAGACAAAGCAGGACCTGATTGACGCGGTTCAAACAATCGGTATCCTGCCCTTGTTCTGCAACTCCCTCCCGGGGTTCTCTGTGGAGGAGCATACTGCGCCCTCGGCATGGTTCTCCTCAGAGCCGGGCGTGTGGGAGTGGAAGGGCCCGGTCATCCAGGAGGCGGGCTGCGCCTATGGGAAATTCTTCGAGCGCAAGGCGGCATTTGTCAGCGCTGAGTGGTTTCCCGACTTTGCCAACTACCGCCGGGATGGGTACGACTTCGATGCCCGATATGATGACGGGCTGGCCACCTACAAGGACAAGCAGCTTTACGACCTGCTGGACGCCCGTGCGCCTGTGCTGTCCAAAACGCTGAAACGGGAGGGCAACTACAGAAAGGGCGGCACGACAGGCTTTGACGCCTCCATGAACCGCTTACAGGCTCAGGGCTATGCAGTCATCAGCAACTTCGTCTATCTGAAAGACCGACACGGAAACGAGTACGGCTGGGGCGTAGCGGAGTATTCCACGCCGGAGAAGTTCTTCGGCGGCTCGTTTACCTCCGCGGTCTATCAGCGTCCACCGGCGGACTCCTATCAGCGGTTGCTGACGCATCTGCGCAGGCTTTTGCCGGACGCTTCGGAGAAAGCGCTGCGCCGCTTCCTCCAGTGACCGGTTCTCCGTGTAGCGAGAATGCGCGGGCGGCTAGGCAGCCGTCGGCTCGATCAGGACCAGAATCAGCATAAGCAGAAACGCAATCAGGATGTCATACACGATGATGCAGATCCACCGTATGAACGGATTCCTGCTGTTGGTCAGCGGCATACGGGCCTGGACGCCGCAATAATCTGCGGAGAAGAAAATCACCGCAAGGCCAATCAGTAGTACCGTGACCCGATTCATCGCCAGCGCCAGGGGCGTTGCCGCCTCCAGTTCCATGGACAGTGCCACCGCGAAAAGGAGGACATAGCCCACAGTTGCAACTATCATGTGCGGAACGGAGCCGCTGCGGAATCCCGGAGGCAGATAGCGCCGCCATGTCTGTGCGGGTTCTTCGCCTGACACTTCGGAAGCGCCTGCCTGCGCACATCTGAGCTCGTGTATCAGCTCGTCCACGTTGGCATACCGGTTGGCCGGGTCAAGCTCCGTACATTTTTGGACGATATGCCCCAGCTTCCCCTGGACAGTCACCTCAGTAGGCAGTTTCCCTGTCGCCAGCACATTGATCAGCACACCAATGGCGAACAGGTCGCTCTGGGTGCCGGACGGCGCAAACCCATACTGCTCCGGCGCGGCAAAGCCCGCCGTCCCCAATAGCGTGGTATCACGGGACTGATTTGGCGTCTCGTATTTTGCCGCATTCATGTCCAGCAGCTTTACCACTCCGTCCGGGGACACAATGACGTTGGACGGCTTGATGTCCCGATGGATGATAGGCGGCGTCCGGTGGTGCAGCTCGGAAACGATTTGACACAGCTGGAGGGCGCAATTGATCACCAGCTCCTCCGGCATGGGGCCGTTGCGTTCCATCAGCTCTTCCAGCGTATCACCATGAATGTACTCCTCAATAATCGTTAGCCCAGACTCGTCCTCCACAAGAAGCTCGATATGGGGAACATTGCGCACCGGCGCCGCCTGCAGCGACCGGTAAACCTCCAAATGGTATATGGAAAGCCGCTTCCTGACAAAGAACTTCTTCGTTTCCGTATGCTGAACCAGCTGGACGGAATGCGCGGCATTGATGTCTGCCACGACCTTATAATAGGACAACGCCAATTCGTCTGAGAGCATCATTTGCAGCACCTCTCCCCTACTGCCCGTTTTTCTGCATTATATCACGTTTATCCCAAAGAGAAAAGAGGAAACCGCCTTGGAACCCATCAATCAGAACTCCACAGATGCCCTGGACAGCGTGCTGCAGCAGCTGGAGCCGGATGAAATCAACGCCTACCTGGATACCTATACGGACAGCCTCGTCCACGAGGAGTATCCCTTCTCCCGCTATATGCGGACGCTTATCCGGGAAAAGGGGCTGACCCAGCGGGAGGTCTTTGAACGGGCCGACCTGTCGGACCGATACGGCTACCGGCTTCTGACCCAGGAAAAGAACACCAGGCAGCGGGATTACATTCTCCGGCTCTGCTTTGGCGCAAAGCTCACTTTGCAGGAGACGCAGCGGGCGCTAAAGCTATACGGGATGTCGGAGCTGTACGCAAAGGTTCCGAGGGACGCAGTGCTGATGATTGCGTTCAATCGTGAGCTGTATGAAATCGATGCGGTCAACGCCCTGCTGGCTGACCATGATATGCCCCCGCTGAAGAGCGTTTCCTACGTCGGATAAGCGCGGTTATCGCCTTTTTCCACCGTTTTGGGGGGTTGCTATTGTAAATACCGAATGCTACAATTTCTCCATAATTTATTCGCCCTGCGGCACGCTGCAGGGCGCAAGGAGGAGAAAACTGTGGCAAAGAAAAAACCAGAGACAAAGCTATGCAAGCACTGCAAAACAGAAATTCCCTATGATGCAAAGGTGTGCCCCAACTGTAGGAAACGGGTCAAGGGAGGGATGGCGAAATGGATCGTCATCGCGATTATCGTCATCGTTCTTCTGATGATGATTGTCTCTTCTGGCAGCGATGGGGACAGCGGCGGCTCCGTCACGAAGGTGGGGACGGTCGGTGACGCTGCATCGTCTGTTTCGTCAGAGGCAAGCGAAGCGGAGGATGCTGCTGCCAGTGAAAGCGCCGCTTCCGAGGGCGCTGCGGCGGAAGTGCAGACAGAATACCATGTAGGCGACATTTTGATGGACGGCGATATGAAAATCGTCTATATGTCCAGTGGGATTTATTCAGAGGACAATGAGTATTTGCAGCCTGAGGAGGGCTACCAGTATATCTATCTCCAGTTTGCATTTGAAAACCAGTCCAATACGGACGATGCGTCTGTCAGCTATTACAGCTTTGACGGTTACGCTGACGGCTACAGTGTCGATATGTACTACGGCGGGGATGATGATTTATCCGCGACGCTCTCCGCAGGGCGTTCCACCTCCGGCTATATCTACTTCACGGTGCCGGAAGACGCACAGGAGATTGAGGTGGAGTACACGACCAATTACTTCACGGAGGATAAAATCACCTTCCTGTACGAAGGCGAGCAGGACTCCGGGTATGTCCTGGAGGGCACCACAGAGGCCACAGCGGACGCCTTTGCGGTGGGCGACATCATAGAAGCGGGCGGCCTGACCATCACCTACCTCTCCTGTGAAGTGGACACCAGCGACAGCGACTACGACCAGCCCACAGGCGGATACCACTACATCACTTGCACGTTTGAATTTGAGAATACAGGCGACAGTGATGAATATATCAGCATATATGACTTTGACTGCTACGCCGATGGGCTGACCTGCACGCAGAAATACTATCGGGAGGATGCGCTCAGCGCAACCATTTCTTCCGGGCACAAGGCCCAGGGAACGGTCACGTTTGAAGTCCCTGACGATGCCGCCGTTGTCGAGGTCGAATACCTGACCAACTACTGGACATCAAACCGAATCGTGTTCAGTTGCAACGATTGATGCCAAAATTGAAACAGGGCCAGCCTTGCAAAAGGCTAGCCCTGTTTGTGCGCCTGCCGCGGAACGGTTCAGGTCAAAATAGCTGCGCTGTGGCAGCGGCAGTACATTCGCCCGCCGCTCAGCCGGACCTCCTCATTCTGCCGCTTTTGCGTGTCATGGCATAGATCTGTTTCAGCACGGCATCCCTGCTGTTTCCGGAGAGCTGGAGCTTGTGCGCCAGCAAAAGCATGGCCTCCATTTCAGCGCCAGGCGGAATGCCAAGCCCGGTCAGGTCCTGCTCGGTCACATGGGGCGCCGCCATCGTCTCCCGGTACAGCTGAAGCCGCTGCCGCAGCCAAGCCCTGGTTTCCTCATAGGATTCGTGGCCGCCCTTCCCGCAATAGTCTGCTTCCGCGAGGAGGAGCAGGTCCTCCGGGCAAACCGACTTATCAAACATCTGGTTCGTGGACTTGACCTTCGCATTTGCCCTGGCCTTTTGGTTGGGCTGCATATGAAGCGCCACCATGTTTTCGACGTATTTGATTGGTTCCTCGTCCACGCCGATGCGGGTCAGGAAGGTGCGCGCAATCCCCACGCCGACCTCATCGTGGCCGTAAGCGTGAATCTGGCCGCGATCATCCGTCGTTGTCGTTGCGGGTTTTCCAAGGTCATGGCACAGCGCCGCAAGCAGGAAGCACGCCGGATTCTGCGCCCGGCCCTTGATTGTGCTGGCATAGTCGATGACCAGCATGGTATGGGTCCACACATCCCCTTCCGGGTGGTGCAGCGGGCTTTGAGCTACGCCTGCCAGCGCCTGCAGCTCCGGATACCACGCGCCGAGCTTTCCACTGTTCAGCAGCTCTGAAAACCCGTCAGACGGCTTCGGGCCGTTGAGCAGCGCCATCAACAGGACGGCCTTTTGATCTGTCTCATGCAAGGCCACGTTCAGCCTCCTCCAGTTTGACGACATCATCGAACAGCACACGGATGCGATAGCCCGGCTTGTCACTGTGCAGGTGCATATGTCCGCAGAACCAGTATCGGAACTCCGTGTTGGCGTAAATTTGATCCAAATAGCTCTGCGTCGGCTCGGGTGCATATGCTTTTCCGCAAACCGCAGCCATCATCGACTGGGGCAGCGTATGGGTCAGGATGTAATCCACCCGGTTCCCGCGGGCCTCCAGCGTGGCAAGGCCGTGCATCCGCTCCTGATAGCTGGGAATCTCCTCCGGCCACCAGTTGTAGCCCTCAATGCGGCCTTCTCTGTCATGGGAGGCGGCGCCGCCCATGACCCAGAAGGTCGTGCCGTCGATGGTGTAATACTCGCCGCGCCTGAGGTGAATCACATTCTCCGCAAGCGGATGGAGATTCACCAGGCCGCCGTTCCACGCTGTCACAGGCTGGCCGTCCCAAAACGGGTGGTTATCATGGTTGCCGTCCAGCCAAAGAACGGTAAACGTCTTTTCGCTTAGCCAGCGCATCCATTTGAGATACCGGCTCCTGGACGCCCTGGCGTGCTTGTCCGGGATGAACTCCGTATCAGGGTACACGTCCGAAGGGAGGAACGGAAAGCCAAAGTCTCCGCAGACGATGACGTAATCCGAGCGGGTCAGCGTCTTCCCTTCCGGGAAGTTCTTCGCCGACAGCTTTTCAAGGTCAAAGCTGCCGTGCGTATCTCCGGTGACGAAAAACATCCTGTCCCTCCCATCTGCAAAGCATAACACGCGGCATTTTCTTGGTTCATTATAGCGCCGTTTCCCAAAATGTCAACCGGAAAACGATAAGCGCCGAACCTGGTTCAATCATTCGGGAAAGGCAGTGCCGCCTTCGCAGCGCTGCCCTTTTGCATTCTTTTCCTGTTTCCTTCCCTTCCCTGCCCTGCTTTACCTGCTACCGCTGTTTAAAATGCTGTCAGCGGGGTTTCAGGAACCGGCAGGAAACTGCCGAACATCAGGCGCTTTCCTTATAATCCTGACCACAGCTCTGGCCGCCGGTTCTGAAGCAGGGCAGCTTGTTGATTTGGAGTCTTTTCGCGTCTATGGAGGGGTGAACATAGCGCTGCAAGGTGATTTTGACATCGGAGTGCCCCATGATTTCGCTGAGGGATTTGATGTCCACGCCGCATTCCACACACCTGGTCGCAAAGGTGTGCCGGAGCGTGTGGAAGGTGTGGTCAGACACGCCGGCCCTGCGGAGCAGCCGCTTGTAGCGGGCAAGGAGGACTCTCGGCTCCATATACTGCCCGGTTCCCGTCGCAACATACATTTCGTCCGGCTGACGGTGCCGGAGCAGCAATTGAAAAACCGGTTCCGGCAGAGGAATGGTCCGGAGGGAGCAGATCGTCTTGGGGGCGCTGATAATCACTTTCGTCTTTTGACCGGGCCGCCCGTCCATATTCATAATACGAGACACCGTCCTGTTGATGCTGACCGTCCCATTCACCAGGTCAAAGTCCGCCCAGCGCAGGCCGCAGACCTCGCCGATGCGCAGACCGCCGTAGAGGGAAAGCAGCACCCCCATGCAAAACGGCGTACCTTCCCGGATGGCGGTTTCCTCCAGCTTTTCCTGCTCCTGCTTTGTCAGAACGCAGATCTCCGGTTGGCGGCTTCCCGCGGCGGGACAGTCCGGCACGACGCCGATCACCCCACATTTTCCGGCGTAGCGCAGGATTTGCATCACAATCGATTTCATATCCGCAACTGACTTATAGGACAGCGCACCGCCGCTCAGCCGCCCGCACGATTTCATGCCCGTCAGAAATTCCTCCAACACTGAACGGTCAATCGCCCTTACAGGCAGATCTCCCAAGGCGGGAAAAATATGCTTCTCTAATGCCATCGCGTAGCAGACGTAGGTGGATTCCTTGACTGCGTTCTGCTTGGTATCCAGCCACTCCGCGGCGATGTCACGAAACAGCACGCCTCCCTGGCTACTCTCCTCAGGCGGTGGCGGCAGGGGCGGCAGCGGCTGCGGCACAGGGGCTGTGCCGTCCTCCTCCAGGAAGGTTTTCTTCTTCTGACGCACCTCCTGATAGGACGCGCCGTAAAAATATTTGTACCTTGTTTTCCCTCCGGCAGACTTCCCCAGGATGGCTCTGGCCTCCCATCTTCCGTCCGCACGTTTCCTGATGTTCTCCCCGCGTTTACCCATAATTTTGGCCTCGCTTTCTAAAAAATATGTGGTCAAATTTCCAGCCACGGTTTTGACCACCGGCGTTTCATTCGCCTGCAATTACCCTAACACAATTTGGCAAGTTTTATAGGCAAATATTCAAAATTATGGGTAATATACAGACTAAGATGGAGTAAAATGATAGCAATCCAGACTTTTATAGGGATTGGTGTGCGGGCAGCCTGCTTGATACATCATAATGTGATTTCTTCAAGCGCACCAGGAGCAGAAAGGGCTTCCACGGCTCGGTTTCTCCTTCACCGGCGCCGGTGATGCCCTGATTTTGGTCCTCCTTCGCCTGCAAATCATCCGCAGCAGCAAAAATGCCCAGCCACCCCTTGCGGACGGTTGGGCGCTAGGCAGCGTCATTGTGACAGTTTCCATAAGAAAGGTGCATCATTTGGCCTTATAAAGCCGCGAAATTGTGAAAAAATGGGGTTGCTATTTTTCGGCAGAGGTATATAATATAGAATGCTGTAGTTCCGGAAATTGAAACGCAGCTTCCGCTTTTTCGCGGATAGAATTTTACCTTTGCATTGATGTGTGAACGACAAAAGAGAGGCAGAACTACATGGTACAGGCGAAACTGAGAAATGTTGCGATTATTGCCCACGTTGACCACGGCAAGACCACTCTGGTGGACGCCATGCTCCAGCAGAGCGGCGTTTACCGGAAGAATCAGGAGGTCGTGGAACGGGTCATGGACTCCGGCGATCTGGAGCGGGAACGTGGCATTACCATTCTGGCGAAAAACACCGCCGTCACCTATGGGGACACGAAGATCAACATTGTGGACACGCCGGGGCACGCCGACTTTGGCGGTGAGGTGGAGCGCATCCTGAAAATGGTCAACGGCGTCATCCTCCTGGTGGATGCGGCGGAAGGCCCCATGCCTCAGACCCGTTTCGTGCTGTCCCGTGCGCTGGAGCTGGGCCATAAGGTCATCATCGTGGTGAACAAAATCGACCGGCCTGACCAGCGGGTGCGGGAGGTTGTGGACGAGACGCTGGAGCTGCTGATGGATTTGAACGCTACAGATGAACAGCTAGACTCCCCCTTTCTGTACTGCTCCGCCAGGGAAGGCATCTGCTCCACCGACCCGGACGTGCGGGGGACCGACCTGGAGCCGCTGTTCCACACCATTCTGGAGCATATTCCCGCGCCGGAGGTGGATCTGGACGCCCCCTTCCAGATGCTGGTGTCCTCTATTGACTATAATGAGTTTGTGGGCCGCATCGCCATTGGCCGCATCGAGCGTGGCGTGCTGGAGCAGAACGAGGAAATCCAGGTCTGCAACTACCACGACCCGGAGGTCGTCTCCAAGAAGTTCAAGGCGTCCGCCCTCTTTGAGTTCAACGGCCTGAGCCGTGTCCCCTGCCACAGGGCTGAGGCAGGCAATATCATCGCCATGTCCGGCATTGGGGACATCACCATTGGCGACACCATCTGCGCGCCGGAGGCCATTGAGCCGCTGGAGTTTGTCAAGGTGTCCGCCCCCACGATGGAAATCACCTTCTCCGTCAACGACTCCCCCTTTGCGGGTCGGGACGGCAAATTCGTCACCTCCCGCCAGATTCGGGAGCGCCTGTTCCGGGAAACGCTGAAGGACGTGTCCCTCCGGGTCACGGAGGTGCCGGATACCACGGACTCCTTCAATGTGGCCGGGCGCGGTGAAATGCACCTGGGCATCCTGATCGAGACCATGCGCCGGGAGGGCTATGAGTTCCAGGTCTCCCCGCCCCGTGTGCTGTTCCGCACCATCGACGGCGTCAAGTGCGAACCGGTGGAGCGGGTGGTCATCGACGTGCCCTCTGACTACATGGGCACCGTCATTGAGCAGCTGGGCTATCGCAAGGGCACCATGCTGGACATGAGCCCGGTGGGCGAACGTATGAAAATCGAGTTCCTGGTGCCCTCCCGCGGTCTCTTTGGCTATCGCAATGAGTTCCTGACCGCCACCAAGGGCGAGGGCATTATGGCCTCCGTCTTTGATTCCTACCAGCCCTACGCCGGAGACTTGGAGCGCCGCAACACCGGCTCTCTGGTGGCCTCGGAGACCGGCGTCAGCATCACCTACGGCCTGTACAACGCCCAGCAGCGGGGCACCCTGTTCATCGGCGCAGGCGTGGACGTGTATGAGGGCATGGTCATCGGCATGAACCCCAAGGATGAGGACATCACCATCAACGTCTGCAAGAAGAAGCAGCTGACCAACACCCGCGCCGCCGGTTCGGACGATGCGCTGCACCTCATTCCGCCCAGACAGATGAGCCTGGAGCAGTGCCTGGAGTTCCTGGCGGACGATGAGCTGCTGGAAGTAACGCCCCACTTCCTGCGTCTGCGCAAGAGCATCCTTTCCAACGACTTGCGGATGAAGTCCATCCACGGCAAGAAGAATCACTGACAATGCGGCAGTTTTCCGGCGGGCCAAACCTGTACAAGCGAATAGACACTCTTTATAAGGAAGACCTCTGCGATAAGGCAGAGGTCTTCCTTTTGGCTGTTGCGTTATTCGTGTTTGTGTGCCTGGACTGGCAGATTATGTGGAGAGGAACGCCTCCTGTTCAATGGTGACGCCGTATTCCAGAATGCGCTCGATTGCGCCGCAAAACAGCGGATACTCCCCCGCTTCCAGGGCGGCGCGCAGGGCGGAGAGATAGTCCTCCGACCGTTTCAGCCCCCTGCTCCGGTATGCGGTAACCTCTGCGCCGGACATTCGCATGGGCCGCAGTCCCGGCAGGATGGTTTCGAGGTGAGCAAACATTTGAAAGCCTCCCAGGTCAATGTCTGCCCAAAAGTAAGCCTCTACGTCCGGCACGCGTGCGTCCGCAAGCTTGGAAAGCCATTTCCGCTTTTGGGGGCTGAGAAAACCGCCGTGATACACAACCAATTCCTCCGGAGTTTGTTCTGTCAAAAGATACTCATCATAATTGGTCTTGTTCTCAATCAAAATGATTCGGCGAATGTCCCGGAGGTCTACGGACAGAATCGCATCCACTCCGGTGCTGGGCAGGGCAAGGCCATAGGGCACCGCAGCGGCAGCATCTATGACGCCGGTCTTCGTGATGATTCCGCAGTTCCCTGAAAACTCGTACAATTCCGGGCGCGCATAAATGCCCAAAAATGCCAGCTGCTCCCGGACGCCCACCTCCCCCTGTGTGCAGATTGCCGCCAGCCCTGTATGGTACTTCAACGCAATACGCAGAAAGGTATCCCGAATTCTATGCTCAAAATATTTTGTGTCGTGGTAGCATTTGCTGCTGAACGCGCGCATCGTGATGGCTTCACCCTGCAGCGCATCGTATGCGTGAAACGCAGTCAGCAGGTCGGCAAAGAAGGAAAGCTCCTGTCTGCAATAGGAAGGCACCCTGTAATGGGTGTGCGCTTCGGTCTGCACATCCTCCCGCCAGGCTGAAATCCACTCCGAAGAACTTTGCCCGAGCGACTGAGTCAGCATCGCTTCCACGGCAGCGGCCCGTTCCCTGGGGTGCATCCGGCCGATCAGGCGGTAGCACTCCGACACACGGTCCAAATTGAGGCTCACGCAGGAAAGCACCGGCCTGTCCTTCAACCACGCTACGGAAATCAGCCCCTGCTGCACCAGCCGGGCAGCGGCGTCATTGAAGGCGTCCCGTACGGACGCGTCCTCGTAACAATATTCGGGAAGCTCCTTCCTGTCCACCCGCAGCATTACCCTTCGGTTGGAGGTTCCGGGCGCGGTCAAATGCTTGCTCTTTTCATACTTGTCCAACAGCCGGGACAGGATAACCTCGGTCTCACACATGGGCATTCTCCTTACTGTAGGGCAGAATGTACATCTGGTACCCGTCCTTGGCGACCAGGAGGGTGCGGTCCGTCAGCGGCATGATGTCAGGCAACTTGTCCGGCGGTGTGCAGATGATGGCTTGCAGCCCCATCTTACGGAGCAGGCGGACGCTTTCCACGATCCGCTCGCTATCCATCTTGTTAAACGCCTCGTCGAACACTACCAGGCGGACAGTATTGTTGGCCAGCCCGGACAGATTATTGACCTGATAGAGCTGCGCGAAAGAGGCCAGCACCGCAATATAGAACGGCGTCTGGGTCTCCCCGCCGGATTTGGTGTTCAGCGTCTGGGACAGGAGCTGTTTGGAACCGTTTTGGTCCGTTGTTTCCAGGTCAAATTTCAGGTAGGTGCGAAAATCCGTAAATCGTGCAATGTTCTGCTGCAACTCGCTCTGCTTTCTGGCGTTGACCTGCGTATCGTCAGACATGGCGATGCGGCTGAACAAATCCTCCATGAGTTTGCCGTATTTCTGCTGAAATGGCAGGGCAAACAGGCCCACGTCTCCTTCCATCAGCTCCGGCGCCATAATCATATCATAGTACTCCCCGTAGTCTGGATTCCGGTCCACCCGAAACAGGTAGCTGTCCGTACCAAACTGTGCCTGCTTCAATGCTTTGTTGAGGCTTTTGACCTGATCCAGCACCTGGTCAATGCTGGACTTCAGCTTTGCCAGAAAGTCGTTTTGGAGCTGCTCCATGGCGCTTTCCCGGGCCGCTTTGATTTTGGCGCGATAGCGGGGCAACTCGCTTTCTTCCAGCAGCTTCCGTTCCGCCTCAAACTCCTCATTATCCATCCCATCGCACTGGAAGGAACAGGGCCTAAACTGGTCCACATAATTGCGCCTCGCCAGAAGCAGCTTTTGCCAGCTAATCTCCCGCTCACGGGTGGTTTGATTCAGCCGGTCGCTGAAATTCCTGTAGACAATGGCAGGCTTTGTCAGGCGCTTGAGCTCCTGACAGTAGCGGGGAATCCCGGTTCCCTCAATAAACTCCGGTGTGAAATCCTCCGAAATGCGTTCGTTTTGGCTGGACAGCCGCTGTTGCAGATTCGGAAGAATCTCGCGGTCCAGCTGACTTGCCCGCTCCTCCAGGCGGGTCTTTTCATTGCTGTGATGAAGCATTGCCTTCTTTAACGCATCGATTTCATCCCCCATCTGTTGGATTTTGCGCTTTTGCTCCTCCAGCCAGAATAAATCCAGCGCCGACAGCTGGGTTTCCACCTGTTCCAGTTCTCTGGAGATGGTCATACCCCGCAGGTAATCCGTCTGCCGCTGGGTAACGATGCTCTGCACAAAGTATCTGGAGAACAGGTCGGCGTGGTTTTGCTGGGCAGAGAGCGTTTTATAGACAGGCTGCCAACGTTGAAGCTCAGCCTGCAGCCCGGTCAGCTCCGATTCCAGCCGGGTGATTCTCAGTGCAACGGCCCGGCGGCCAATGAAGGCATCCTCCATCAGCTCTCTCCGAAGCGGCCTTGCCACATATCCCTGATATACCATGCCGTCAGACGTGATGGCGGTGCGATGCTTCCGCAGCTGCTTCACATCGGTACAACATACCACCCGACCCAATAGATAGTCGATATAGCTGCGGGCAAGGGCATGGTCGGTTTCGATTTTCTTGGCGAGGCTATCATCACAAGGCGCAATGGGTTCCTTCTCCCGCAGCTTGCCTACGTCCACCAACCCGAAGGAATAGTCGTTAAACTCCCGCTTGATGCGGTCATAAATCTGCAAAGCGTCCTGATAACAGGCCGGGTCAATCAAGAGGTAGAACTTTTGAGTGTTCAGATACCCCTCCACTGCCCTGCGCCACAGCTCCTCAGATGCAGGGATTTCCAGAACATCCGCAAGAATGTCGATTTGCACCGGATGCCCAATGTCCTTCTCCAGTTCGGATGCGAGGCGGGCTTTCAGCCGGAGCAGCCCTCTAGGATAATCCTTGATGTTTTTCCGCAGATTTGCCAGCGCGGTGGTCTTCTGGTCCAGCTCACCCCTCAGGTCATCCATCAGGACCTTGATTTGGTATGCGGCATCCCGTACAGCAGCGGAAAAATCGGCTGCCGCCTGCTGCGCCCGCTCAAACAGATCCAGCGGTTGGGCAAAAATTTGGTAATCACAGCCGGCAAATGCGGCATACGCCTGCTCCACAGCACAGGCGGCAGCCTGCACAGCCTTGACCTCCTCACAGTCGGGCCAGTCCAGAACGGTGCAGCACAAATTGCACAGCAGCTCAGCTTCCCGACGTATCTCCAAGGCATCCTTTTGCAGGCCGGTCAGCAACGTCTGCTGCTCCTGCAGCAGGCGCTCCTTACTGGATCGGAGCCGGTCTTCTTCGCGGGATACGTCGCTTTGCGCGCAGGCAATGCGCAGCTCTGTGCGCCGCCGCTCCTTCTCGTCTATCCTTGCAGCGACAGCGTCAAACTCCGCCGCCTCCTTCTCAATGCCCAATGCGCAGTCCTGCCGCTCCAGGGTGAGCCGGTTATACTCTCCGTCCAGGTCCTCCTTCTGCGCCCACAGAACGAGGAAGGAATGCTGCTGCCAGCGGTCGATGGCCTGCTGTGCCTCCCGGTAAAGCCTGCCAATCTCCTGTAAGGCTGCCAGTTTTTCCTCCTGGCGCTGGGCCAGCTGCTCATGCCGCTTGTAATCCCGGATGTTCTGCTGCATAGCCTCAATGTCAGGGCGTTCCGGAATATCGCAGATATTTTCCGTGATAAACTTTTGAATATCCACAATCGGGCGGAAGGATACCGCCTTCTTCATCATTCGGGTAACCTGCTCATTGTGTACGTTCCACTTGGCCAACATATCCGTCCGATACTGCTTTTGACTGTCATACAGCTTGGCGCGGGTGCCATACTGCTGCTTCAAAAAGGTGCGGAGGGTGGGAATGTCGATGGCCTCGTCTCGCTCGATGAAGCAATTTTCAGGAATCACGCCATCGTAGAGGAAAAAACGCTCCTGGCGGCTGCTGTCGCTGCGACAATCGAATACAATGCCAGTCACGAACCGTGTGCCCTCTATATCATCCCAAAACTCGCAGGCAATGTAGCTGGAGAAATCTTTGCCCCTCCGGGAGTAGGGATTATTGTCATCCATATCCGCCCGCAGATAGCCATCCAGTGTGCGTTGAGATTTTTCATTGGCCGCCTGATTGAAATTTCTGACATTGGTCTCCCCAAGAAGGACGATTTGAAGCGCGTCAATGACGGTGGATTTTCCGGCGCCATTCTTCCCGGTCAGGAAATTGATGTCCCCCACCTCAATCAGCTGCCTGGAAAAATATAGCCAGTTAACCAACAGGATCTTCTTCAGGCTCTTCATCGTCCTCCTCCTTTCTCAGCACGGACACAATAGCGTTCAGCTTTTCATCGGGCACCGCAGAAAGCACTGTGGGCAAAATCGCGAATTTACAGCTGCCCTGGTTATACTTTCCTTCAATCCGCTGAATCACGGAATGATGCTCCAGACGGGTCAGCGCCCGTTTCACATCTTCCATATTCGGCTTGGCGGGGAGAATCGCGTAATCCGTCACCACCTTTTCCAACAAGTCCCGCACGGTGCAGATTGCGTCCTGCTCCATACCCAGTTCATCCTGGTTTTCATCATAAATCATCCGAATTGCCAGAAGAATGGCCGTCTCCCGTTTGTCTAGGTCACAGCGGTTAGCTTCATCAGAATTGCGCACATAAAAGTAGCCGTTCAAATCGTCCTTGCGTAAATCCCAATCCAGCAGAGAAAGGTACTCCTGTACCTCCTCATAATGGATAGATAGAAAGGTATAGTCCGGATTGTTGATCCGCCCCTTCTCCGGTTTATACAGCGTTCTGACCACATAGGTGCGGCTCAGCAGCTGATTGCAGATCGCTTTGAACTGCTCAAGCTCCTTCTGCGTTGCGCCGTTGATCCAATCTACATTCACTTCTTTCCCTCCTTGCGGGTAAGCTGCATCCGTGGGATTGCGTATCCGTTTTCCGTGAAGGAACCCTCCAACGTCTGAACTGTATAGGCTGCGGCAGTGTCGCTGCTGGCAAGCACAGCCAGCAGGCTCATAATGTAGGCTTTGTCATCCGTCAAGTTCATATCTTCAGAGCAACAAATGCCAGATTCCCCCAGCCAATGCTCAATATAGGCAGATACGGCGGCCTTATCATACTCCGAATGGAGCAGTTGTTCAGCCTCCTGCGCTGCCTCCGGACTGATATTCTGTTCCGCAATCAGCACAGAGGCGTTTTTCGTGCGCTTGACCGGACGCTTTCGATACCAGAGGCTCTTATCAGAAAGGAAGGTCTGCTCATATAGCTGGAATGCAGGTTGAATCTGTTCCACAAGTTCAGCAGCCCTCCGATTCCGGGACAGCGCTTGCAGAAGATAGTTCAGATTGCCCCGGACGTTTTGGTCACGGTTGGTCAGGTTTTCGACTTTCTGCGTCGCAGCCCTGGTATAGCGGCGCACCTGCTGGTCAATTTCGTCCAAATAGTCCCGTTCTATGCAGTCATACCGTTCTTTGATCCAGAAGATTTTTTGCAGCAGATCAGAACGGCATTCCGCAGCCGTATGCCCCCGCCGGTCCTGGAGAGCGGCGTTGGTCATTGCCACAAGCAATGCGTCATCCTCCACCCAGGATGATAAAATCGTCTGAATCGGGCCCCGGTACTTTGGGACGGAGTCCCTGATTTTCAGCGGGCGGATATACGCTTCCACCACCTTCTGCCCGAAATCATCGAAATGGGAGGCCAAAACCCGGTTGACATCGTTCAGCTCCATCTGGATTTTAAAGAAGTGTTTCACATCGTGATAGATCATTTGCAGCAGATTGATGAGAGCGTGCGTGTTGTCATAGGCGCTGTAAACGGCAGCCATCCTATCATACACGCTGTCCCCTTCGTTTGCAACCTTCAGCGTGGAATATGTGCCGAACACATAGGAGTAACCACGGACGGGACTGTCATCCCGCAGTTGGTGGAATAACGCCAGCAGGCGGCTGCTGTAAGCGGGGACAGTGATATATTCCTCGAAATCCGTTCCTCGCTCCCGTTCAAACCATCCCTTGCTATGGAGCTTGCGAATTAGAAATCTGGCCCGCCCGGAAATATCCCGCTTCTCCTCCTCATCAATATCCTCGTCTTCAAAAGTAGCGTCTGCCAGTTGCTGTTCCAGCTTGCTGCGCAGCATGGAGTACAGCGTCTCCTCTGGTATTTTCAGGGTTTCCCCATAAGCAGCGTAGAGTACATCCAGGGCATCCGCATATAGCTCGCGGTTGGGGGATGCCAACACGGAAAACAGTTCATCAGGAATCACTTCAAACAGCTTCATGGAATCCCCCCTACATCAGCGTCTGTGATAAAAATGCGCCCTTGCGTTTTAAAAAGACTGGATGTATTAAATCCAGTTTACCTGTTCAGTATAAACTCTTTTGAGATTAATTGCAACGGATACCAACAGGTAAATACGGGAATATTTTTAAGAAATAATATATGTCGAACAGGTGCGTTGCTGTCTTATGTTCAGACGTTGTTTTTGCTATGTGTAGCTTCATCAAGTTTGCCGCATCAGTATTTATAATTGACAATGCGACGCTTAATTAAACGCTTAAAAATGGATTCCTGCGATTGGGCTTTTGGGCTTCAGGGCAACAGCATTTAAAATTAGCCCAAAAGGATAGACAAAGCTGCATCGGGATTAAGGG
>JAJPXL010000086.1:11195-17235 GCA_021205455.1 Clostridiales bacterium | reverse complement strand
GTGCGGGTGGGGCTGGGCTTGCCTTCTGCCACCTGAATCTTCTCCGCGTCCGCCACCCGGAGGGTCAGCTCGTAGCCGTGAAGCCGCAGCTCCACCGGGTCGCCCATGGGGGCGTACTTCACCACCGTCACCTCTGTGCCGGGGATGAGGCCCATATCCAAAAAGTGCTGCCGCAGGGCGCCTTCTCCGCCCACCGTCAAAATGGTGGCGGAGGCCCCGACTTCCAGGTCCCGCAATGTCATATATTACCATCGTCCCTTTCTGTAAATTCTGCCGTAAAAGAGCATGGCTGGAACAGAGGCGGGTCGCCCCGCCTCTGGATTCAGTTGTTTCCTGATAGAATTAGTATAGCCCTGTCGGGGGCGATTGTCAATCTTTGCCATGCCGGGAGGGGCGGGCAGCGCCCAGGCAAACTACAGCGCAGGCGCCGCTGACGGTCAGCCGGAGCCTACGCAGAAAGGGGGCAGGAGCCTCGGAGCAGATGCCTTGCGCCGTTGCCTCCCCGGCGCTGGGCTGCTCAGCGGCAGAGCGAGCGGATGAGCCGCTTCATCTCGTCCTTATCGGTGATGCGGCGGCTGCGCTCGATGACGGCGTTCTGCTCCGAGCGGGGCAGCCGGCCGAAGGCGGCCAGGGCCTCGGCGTCCATGGCCAAGTTCATGGAGAAGCCCAACGGCATTTCGTGGAGCGCCTGTTCCATCCCATCACCCCCTGAGCAGGCACAGAATCAGCCCGTAAATCACGCTGCTGCCAATGCCGAACACCAGCACCGGCCCGGCGATTTGGAACATCTTCGCCGCCATGCCGGTGACGAAGCCCTCGCTCTTGAACTCCATCGCCGGGGAGACGATGGAGTTGGCGAAGCCAGTCACCGGCACCAGCGTCCCCGCCCCGGCGTGCTTGGCCAGGCGGTCATACACCTTCAAACCGGTGAACAGCGCCGCCAGAAAAATGAGAGAGATGGACGTGGCGGTGCCTGCGTCCTGTCTGCCCAGCCCAAAGTGCGCGTACATCATCTGGAGCGCCTGCCCCACGCAGCAGATGCCGCCTCCCACGCAGAAAGCCCACACCAGGTCCTTGCCCAGAGCGGACGGGGGCGACATACTGTTGACCAGCTCGCCGTATTCCTGATTGGTCATAGAGATTCCTCCGTATCCTTCAGATAGGGAGAGTATGAGCCGTTTTTCAGAAAAATATGCGCACTGTCCAGCTGGCCACCACAAATCCGGTCAGGTCGGCGCACAGGGCGGCGGGGATGGCGTAGCGGGTCTTTCGAATCCCGGCGGAGCCGAAGTAGACGGCCACAGTGTAGAAGGTGGTCTCGGTGCTGCCCATCATCACCGCCGCCGTGCGGCCGATCTGGGAGTTGGGGCCGTAGGCGGCAATCAGCTCCGCCCCCACCCCCAGGGCCCCGCTGCCGCTGATGGGCCGCAGCAGCACCAGGGCAATGGTCTCCGCCGGAATGCCCAGCACATTCAGGGCGGGCCGCAGAGCCTCCGCCGCCAGGTCGAAGGCGCCGGAGGCCCGAAGCATATAGATGGCGGTCATCAGCCCCACCAGGGGCGGCACGATGCGGAGCAGCACCTTTAGCCCCTCCATGGCCCCGTCCCCCAGGGCGCCGTAGACATCCACCCCCTTCGCAAGGCCGGCCACCGCCACGGCCAGCAGGAGGCAGGGCACCAGCAGGGCGGTCGCCAGCGTCATGGGCCCCTCCTTCCCATCCGCCGGAACAGCTTCGCCGCACCTATCCCCGCGCACAGGGCCGCCAGGGAGGTCAGCCAGACGCAGGGCAGGATGTCAAAGGGCGTCTCGCACCCGGCGGCGCTCCGCACCGCCGCGATGGTGGTAGGAATCAGCTGAATGGAGGCGGTATTGCACACCACGAAGAGGCACAGGCTGTCGGAGGCCACGCCGGGGCTGCTGCGGGCCATCCGTTGGGCGGCCTGAATCCCCAGCGGGGTGGCGGCGTTGCCCAGCCCCAGCAGGTTGGCGGAGACGTTGGCGGCAATCAGCTCCATCGTCTCCCTGTCCCGGCGCACCTCCGGGAAGAGCCGCTCCAGCGCCGGACGGAGCAGCTTTTGCAGCCCCTCCAGCATCCCGCACCGGCGCATGACCTCCATTACCCCCATCCACAGGCACAGCATCCCCGCCATGGAAAGGCACAGCTCCACGGCGGCCTGGGCCCCCTCCGCCGCAGCTGCGGAGACTTCCCCAAGAGAGCCGGTGACTCCACCGCACAGGAGGCTGAGCGCGATCATCGCCGTCCAAAGAACCGTCATTGCCATCGTTTCATCACCCTGTCCACCCTATGCGCCGGAGGTGAGATTCATGCCGCCGGAGATGCAACTTTTTTCAGAACATCAAACGATATTTCGCGATTTTTCTTGACTTTCCATGGGAAATCATGTACAATACAACTAGCAATATTACAAGAAAATTCTTGATGAATGGAGGGGGAAGCATGAAATCAACAGGTATTGTGCGCAAAGTGGATGAATTGGGCCGAATCGTGTTGCCAATCGAACTGCGCAGAACGTTAGACATTGCCGAACGGGATGCGCTGGAGATTTATGTAGATGGCGCTTCAATCGTACTGCGGAAATATCTGCCGTCCTGCCTCTTTTGTGACAGTTCGGAGAACGTAGTCACGTTTGAAGGGAAGACGATTTGCCGGGCTTGCCTGGAAAAGCTGAAGTCCCTGTAAACTGCCATTCGGAAGAACCGCATCGCTTGCCGCAGCGCCGGAGCCGCTCAGGGGTTCCGGCGCTGCGTTCCGTTTTGTACCGGCTGCGCAAAAAGCGGTGAGCCTCCTGCATGGAGGCTCACCGCCTTTCTATGGGCTGCTGCCAGCCCGTGCGCATCGGAATGCGTATAATCTTACTTGTCCGCCTTGGGTCTGCCGAAGTCAGGCGCGAAGATGATCTTGTCCACGACGAAGAACACCACCATAGCCACACCGCCGGTCAGGATCGTGGTAACGATGTTGTAAACCGCTGCGGGCACCAGCACGCTGGCTACGCCAACCCACACGCTGTTGATGGCGTTGACCACCAGGGTCACCACGACCCAGCCAACAGCGTAGATGGGAATCTGGAGGGCCAGATTGCCGTTGCTGCGGAAGGTGTACTTTCTCTGGAGGGGGAAGTTGATGCACTCACCGACCAGGCTGGAAATCAGGTTGGCGAAGAAGTAGCCCAGGCCGCCGTCCGCCACGGCATAGCCCAGCACGTTGAAGGTGAAGGTAACGCCGAACAGATTGCCCTCGATGGCGGGCCAGCCCCATTCCACATCGGCATAGGCGCTGAACAGCCCGGGCAGGAACAGCAGCATCAGATACTTCAGGAACGTAATCAGATAGCTGATGATGATAAACATTCCGCCCTCGCGGAACCATTTGGCGCCGGAAGGATGCTTCTCTTCAAAGCTGCTCCAGATACCCATTAGTTTGTCTTTCATTGACGTTTCCTCCTTTAAAATTAGCTCATGTTGTCCGCTTTCTTCTTAACGCTCAGCTGGTGGAAGAATCCGCCGATGATTTTGCCGAGGCCCTTGAAGAATGCGATGGCGTGGCCGTTGACGATGGTCAGGATGCCCTCACACATGGCCTGGGAGCACATGCCGCCTGCCATCTTGCCGATGGCGCGGAAGGGCATATTGTAGATGAAGGTGATGTTCAGGTCGGGCTGGCCCTTCTCGATGCTCTTGTTCAGCATAGAGGTCAGGATTTTGTAGACCAGGCGGGCCTTCAGGCTCTTGGCGTAGTACAGCTGGCAGATGGCGTCGTTCATCTGCAGGGTGCCGCTCCAGTGCCCGTCGGGGATGGGACGGCCCAGCAGGGTCTCGAACTCCTGGTCGGAGACCTTGGTGATCTTGCCGGAGGCGTAGCTGGGCAGCTTGCTCATGTCGTAGGGCAGCTCCGCGTCGGTGCCCTGGACGGTGACGGTGCCGCTGAGCTTGATGTCGGCCACGCTGGCGCCAATCAGGATGTCATACTCGCCGGACTCCACCTCGAACTGGTTGGTCTTGACGTTGAAGTAACGGAACGCCTTATCGTCCAGAGGGATGGTGACGGTTTTGCTCTCCCCGGCCTTCAGGAACACCTTCTGGAAGCCCTTCAGCTCCTTGACGGGGCGGAACACGCCTTTGCACTTGGCGCTGACGTACAGCTGAGCCACCTCTGCGCCGTCCCGGTCGCCGGTGTTGGTCAGGGTGAAGGTGGCCTCCTTGTCGGAGACGGTCAGGTCGCTGTAAGCGAAGGTGGTGTAGCTCAGGCCGTAACCGAAGGGGAAGAGGACGGGGACGCCCGCCGTCTCAAAGTAGCGGTAGCCCACATACAGGCTCTCGCGGTACTCCACCGTGCGCTCCTTGGCGGGGAAGTAGGGGGCGGAGGGGGTGTCGGAATACTCCAGGGGGTAGCTCTCGGACAGCTTGCCGGAGGGATTCACCTCGCCCATAATGGCCTTCAACACGGCGGACGCGCCGGCCTGGCCGCACAGGTAGCCGTGAATCAGAGCCTTGCACTCGTTCAGCCAGGGCATCTCCACCGCGGAACCGGCACTCATCACCGCCACCACATTGGCGTTCACCTTGCTGACGGCGTGAATCAGGCTGATCTGACTCTGGGGCAGCCGCATATGGGAGCGGTCAAGGCCCTCGGACTCGGAAATCTCGTCCAGGCCGATGTACAGCAGCACCACGTCCGCCTTCTGGGCCAGCTCCACCGCCTTCTTCTCCATGGCGGGGTCGCCTGCGCCGGTGCGGGGATAACCGGCCTCAAAGCCCACCACATCCAGGTCAAAGTTGCCGATGACATCCATGGCGTGGTCCAGCTTGGTGCAGTTCACCACAGAGGAGCCTGCGCCCTGATAGCGGGCCTTCTGGGCAAACTCGCCAATGATGGCCACCTTGGTGCCCTTGCTCAGCGGCAGGATGTTCTCGTCGTTCTTCAGCAGGACAATGGACTGCTCGCTGGCCTTCTCCGCCATGGCGTGATGGGCCTCCACGTCAAAGCTGGTGCCCTTGGCGGCGTCGCAGGCGGCGCGGGTGGGCAGAATAACGTCCAGGAATTCGTCCACACGGGTGTCCACGATCTCCTCAGAGATGCGGCCATCCTTGACGGCCTGAATCAGCTCCTCATCGGAGTCACCGCCGGTGGTGGGCATTTCCAGATGGGAACCGGCGCGGACGCCCGCCACATGGTCGTTGGAAGCGCCCCAGTCGGACACCACGAAGCCATCGAAGCCCCACTCGTCCCGGAGGATCTCCTGGAGGAGGTGATAGTTCTCGTTGGCGTAGACGCCGTTCACCATGTTGTAGGAGGACATGATGCTCCGGGCCTTGCCTTCCTTCACGGCGATTTCAAAGCCGGTCAGGTAAATCTCCCGCAGAGTGCGCTCATCCACCACGGAGTCGGAGGCCATTCGGCGCAGCTCGGTGTTGTTGGCGGCGAAGTGCTTGGGGCAGGCGGATACGCCCTTGGACTGGATGCCCCGGATGTAACCGGCGGCCATCTTGCCGGCCAGGTAGGGGTCCTCGCTGAAATACTCAAAGTTCCGGCCGCACAGGGGGGAGCGTTTGATGTTCAGGCCGGGGCCGAGAAGGACGGATACGTCCTGCACGGCGGCCTCCTCGCCCAGGTACTGGCCCATTTCCTCGCCCAGGGCCGGGTCCCAGCTGTTGGCCATGGTGGCGGCGGTGGGGAAGCAGGTGGCGGGGACGGAGCCATTCAGACCCAGCTGGTCGCCTGCGCCTTCCTGTTTGCGGAGGCCGTGGGGACCGTCGGACAGGCTGATGCTGGGGACGCCGGCGCTGGCGGTGGGACGGGTGGACCAGAAGTCGCGGCCGGACAGCAGGTAGCACTTCTGTTCCAGAGTCATTTTGGAGATGATGTCCTGATGTTTCATAGTATCTTTCCTTTCCTCTAAAAAATAGGTCAAACGGAGGTCCCGTTTTTCCGATCATTAGTTGCAGCTAAGACAACACCGCACAGCTCAGCACCGCTGAGCTGCCGGGTCTTGCCTTACCTGAGGGCAGGGTGCCGGTG
>JAJPXL010000086.1:0-11095 GCA_021205455.1 Clostridiales bacterium | reverse complement strand
GCTCAGCACCGCTGAGCTGCCGGGTCTTGCCTTACCTGAGGGCAGGGTGCCGGTGACCGGCCTCCCCACAGGGGGGAGGCCGGTGTGGTTGGTTCTAGGGAAGCGCAGAGTACATGGGGAAGCTTACTGCTGGCCGGCCTTCCGCTTCTTCATGAAGCTGTAAATCAGGAAGACCTCCCAAGCTACCAGGATGACAGCCACGGCGATGTTGACGCCGAGCAGGATGTTCTCCCAGATGTTGTTCTGGGTGGCCAGCTCAATGCCCTCCTCGCTGTAGGTGCGGCTGTTGACCGTGACATACAGGATGTTGTGCAGGGCGGTGCGGATGGCCTGCTGCGCACCTGCAGATTCGGTATACTGCATGGTGCTGGTGGAAGTGGCATAGTTGACCAGCACGAAGTCTGTGCCGTTCCGGACGGCCTGGTCAGCGCTCATGTAGCCGTAGACGCCGAAGTAGTCCGTCAGCACCATGCCCTCGAAGCCCCATTCGTCACGGAGTACAGTCTGGAGCAGCTCGGAGTTGCCACCGGCCCAGCGGTTGCCGATGTAGTTGAAGGAGGACATAACAGCCTTGGCGCCGCCTTCCTTCACGGCGATTTCAAAGGCCCGGAGGTAGTTCTCACGCATGGCCTGCTCAGTGCACCAGGTGCAGAGCATGGAGAGACGATTGGCCTCCTGGTCGTTCAGGGCGAAGTGCTTGATGTAGGCATAGACGCCATACTCCTCTGCGCCGATGGTGGCGTTGGCCGCCATGGAGCCGGACAGGACGGCATCCTCGGAGTAATACTCGAAGTTGCGGCCTGCGAAAGCGGTGCGGTGGATGTTCATGGCGGGAGCGTACCAGCCGGAGGTGTCCATCTCGTCGGCCATCTTACCGATGCTCTCGCCGAAGGCCAGCGCCATGTCGTCATTCCAGGTGGCGGCGATCATAACAGCAGCGGGGAAGCCGGGGGATCCGGCGCCGGTGAAGTTGTTGTTGATGGAGGCGGGGCCGTCGCAGTCGTTGGTGCGGTACTTGCCGATGCTGTCAATTGCAGCGGTCTGGTAGCCGCCCAGGGAAATCAGCTCGACCGCATCCTCCAGGGTCAGCTCGTCCAGCAGGTCGTCCCACAGCTCATCGTCATAGTCCAGGCCCCGGAGGTCGACCAGCTCCACGCCGTTGTCAGCGCCCCAGGTGGGATATTCCGCATCTGCGTCCTCGTCGGCAGCAGTAGCCTCAGCGGTCAGGTAGTTGGTGACATTGTAGAAGCCTTCCTTAGCCTCGTCGCTCATGCTGTAGCTGGTGGGGGCGGCGGTGGCCTCATCATAGTTGGCGAAGCCGTCAGCGCGGGACAGATAGGTCACATCACCCTCGGCATAGTCAAACTGATTGGTGGCGGCGACTTCGTCGCTGTCGCGGGGGTTATCCTCGTCATAGACGATGGTCTCATCCACGGTGTAGGTGACGGAGTCAATGATGGTGTTGGCATCGGAGTTGATGGAGATGATGTAGTCGCCCTGCTCCAGCACATAGCAGCCATAGCCGTAGGTGTCATAGGAGGCCATCTGCTCGATGGGGATGGAGAAGCTGATGGTCTGGGACTCGCCAGCGCCCAGGGTGTCGGTTTTCTCGAAGTCCAGCAGGTTGGCGGTGGCCTTCTCAATGCCGCCGTTGGTGTAAGGCGGGTTGAAGTAGATTTCCACCACGTCCTTACCGGCGACTGTGCCGGCGTTGGTGACGGTGACATCGAAGGTGATGTTGGTGCCATCGCTGGAGAAGTTGCTGATTTCCTGGGTGAACTCAGTATAGCTCAGGCCATAGCCGAAGGAATACTGAACTGTCTCATCGTAGTCGATCAGTCCCTCCGCCGCGGCTGTAGTGTAGAACTTGTAGCCCACATAAATGCTCTCCACATAGTTCACAAAGGTAACACTCTGACCGTTGGTGCTTGTAGAGAACGTGTAATAGCTCGTGTCCTCAATGTATTCATCCATGTTGTCATACTCGAAGTTCCCGGCGTTGTTCCAGGTGGGGGTGGCGGTCAGGTCGTACACATAGGTGTCAACCAGTCTGCCGGAGGGGTTCACCGCGCCGGTTAGAATCTCACCCAGAGCGTCAAAGCCGGACTGGCCGGTGCCTGCGCACCAGATGACGCCCTTGATGGAGTCATAGTCGTCCACGAAGCCCAGCTCAAAGGCGTTGGCGCCGTTGTAGATGACGATGACGTTGTCGAAGTTGGAGCAGACCAGCTCCACCATTTCCTCCTCAGGGTTGCTGAGCTGGAGATAGTGGTCGCCCTCGTCCCAGTCGGTACCGTCGTTGACGGTGTCGTCATAGGTACCGGCATAGTAGCCGGAGCTACCGTTCTGCTCGGCCCAGGTGCCGTCCACAACCGCGGTCATGTCGGTGGGCAGGTCAGCACCTTCGCCGCCCACGCGGGAGATGAAGATGATGGCGGTGTCGGAATACTCCTGCGCGCCGGAGATCAGGTCATCAGAATAGTCATCCGCATAGGGCTGGGGAAGCGTCCAATCCTGACTCCACATACCCACGTTGGGCAGGCTGGTGTCGTGATACTCGGTGTAGAAGTCGATCAGGTCGGTGTTGTACTCAATACCGGCGTTGGTCAGGCCATCCAGGAAGGTGGTAGTATCATAGGCGTCGTTCAGAGCGCCGGAACCGGTGCCGCCATAGCAGGGGTTGGTGGCGGACCAGCCGAATACGTTCACTTTGGTATCGGTCAGGGGCAGGATGCTGTCCTCGTTCTCCAGCAGGGTGATGCCCTCCTCAGAGATTTCCGTGATGAGATCCATGGCCTCGTCGGCGGTTTCATCGCTGACATAGCTGACGGGGGTGCCCGCCACCTGGGTCAACAGGCTGGACAGGGGGCCGGTGCACATCATGTTCACGGCGATTAGGATCACCAGAATCATGGCGATGCAGGCTTCCCCCCGCACCAGACGCTTGACCGGCTTGGCCAGCTTCTTGACGAGGACGATGACGACGATTGCCACGACAATGGCCGCGACAATGGCAATCAGGTGGGGGATAACCAGACTGACTACATTCCAAACGTCATCCCAGTTGATAGCTAACATTTACATTTCCTCCTTAGTAACATTCTGCTGCCGAATGCCAGAAAAGCGGCAGCGCCCTGCGGCAGCGGGGCAGGGCCTGCCATAGGGGGCCGCAGGGGCTTCCCTTCCCTGCGGCCCGTAACTCACTGCGGAGTGCTTCCCTCCTCCGCAGCTTGTAATCGTCATTATAGCAGATTGTTTTGCGAAAATGGGCGATGCGGCACAAATTGCAATTATTTGGCACAACTTGCATTCATATTGTGCAAAGCGCAAAAAAAGTGCACCCGCTTTTTGTTGAAATCGTCAAAAGCGGGCACTCAAAAAATGAACAGTTTATGAATCGGCCCCCTGGGGCAGGGGGATGAGCAGCTTCAGGCAGAAGCTGCTCTGCTCCACCTCCACGGAGCAGGAGCCGCGGTACTTCTCGGCGGCGGCGCGGATGCTCTTCACCCCGTAGCCGTGGAAGGCCCGGTCGCCCTTGGTGGTCTGGGGGATGCCGTCCTCAAAGTCCAGCGTCCCCTCGAAGAAGTTGGCAATGTGAATCAGCACGAACTGCTTCTGCTGGGACACGGAGAGGCGGATGGACCGCCGCTCCAGGTCCGGCAGGGTCTGCTCATACTGGATGGCGTTGTCCAGGGCGTTGCCGAAGATGGAGCAGATGTCCATGGTATCCATAAAGTCCAGGAGGTGCCCGTCGGCCACGCAGGTCATGGCGATGTGATTCTCCTGGCACTGGAGGGCCTTGCCGGTGAGGATGGTGTCCAGCACGCTGTTGCCCGTCTTGTTCTGGGCCTCGTAGCTGCGGATGTCCGCCTCCATCTGGTCCAGATAGGCGCTGCGGGCCGCCGCGTCCGGCTCCTGCCGGAGGACGGTGATCTGATGCTTCAGGTCGTGGTACTTCCGGTTCACCAGCTCGATGCTCTCCTTGGACTGGCGGTACTGGGCGTACTGGCTTTGCAGGAGGGTGTTCAGCGTCTCCACCTCATACCTGGCCCGAAGGCTGGCCCGCTGAATGTGGAAGGCGTACAGCAGCGCCACGCCGCTCAGGTCCACCAGAGTGCGGATGCTGTGAATGTCCGACACCACGGTGCTGCTGAAGGGGGTGTTGCGATAGTAGAAGCTCAGGTTGCTGACGGCGAACACCGCCACGCCGATGACTGCGGCGGGGGCCAGCTCCCGCCAGGTGATTTGGCTGTCATGGCTGCCGGCCAGCCAGTACTTTTCAATGTACCAGATCAGGCCGAATGCTGCGGCATAGATCACCGCCACATACAGAATTTCCTGCACCAGAACCTCGTCCCCCTGGCTGCTGACGTTGTAGCAGTACAGCTGCCACTCCAGGGAGGCGGCCAGCTCCGCCAGCAGGAAGGCCCGAACGCAGTAATACCCCGCCGTGATAACGCTGATGTCGCAGCTGAGATAGATGAACAGCATCATCAGGCCGATGGCCACCAGCATACAGGGCACCCACAGCCACAGGAGCACATCCTCCGTCAGCTCCAGGAACAGCACCTGAATCACCAGCGCCCCGCCTGCCAGCAGCCAGCGCCTGCCTCTGGTCAGGCTCGTCCTGCACTGGCTGATATAGACTACGCAGGCCAGCCATTCCGCCAGGGCGGTACACCACCGGGGAATGTCAGTGATAGTTGTAACCGCTTCCACATCCATGGTCACATCGAGCTCCCTACATAGGCGGCCAGCGCCGTCATAAAGTCACTCCGGCGGCCCCGGCTGACCACCAGGGGCGTACCCTCTACCATGGCCTCGTTCTCACGAATGCTGTCCACATGCTCCAGGTTCACCAGGTAGCACTTGTTGCAGCGGTAGAAGGGATAGTCCGCCAGCAGGTCCTCCGCCGACTTCATGGTGCCCCGGGTGGTGTAGACCCCGCCGGAGGTGTGGAACAGCAGGTCGTGCTTCTGGCTCTCCACATAGTAAATCTGCATCACGTCCAGCTTCTGCACCCCGCCTCTGACCTGGAGGGCGATATAGTGCCGCTCCCGCTTGCCGAGGCGCTGGACCGCCCGGTCCATCCGCTGGGCGAAGGCGAAGTAGGACACCGGCTTCAGCACATAGTCCAGCGCGTCCACCGCGTAGCCCCGAATGGCGTACTGAGGCATATTGGTGATGAAAATGATGATGATCGCAGGGTCCATCTCCCGCAGCCGCTCCGCCGTGGTCATGCCGTCCAGAAAGCGCATCTGCACGTCCATCAGCACAATGTCAAAGGGGGTTTGATAGTGCTCCAGAAATTCGTCCCCGTCGGGGAAGTCCACCGCTTCCACCTCTACCTGCCGCTCCTCCTCATACTGGGCGAGGTACTGGTGAAACTGCTCCAGCTGCTCCAGCTCGTCATCCACCAATGCAATACGAATCAAGCAATTACCTTCCTTCTGTCCGTAGAATCTCCCTGGTTAAAATTATAGAAAAGAATGGTCAAAATTGCAAGGGAAGAATGAAAAAAAGGAAAAAATTTTCCGTTTTTCCGCACATCGTCCCCCCGCGGGCAGGGCGGCCCCCTTTCGCGGAAAAGTGCTTGCGGCCCGGCGGCTGTTTATGCTATACTGAAAGCAGGAACACAGCGGCGCTGCCGCACAGTGAAGATGGAGGTATTACCATGCAATCAACGGTTTACTTTACGAAAGAGATTACGCCCCAGCGCATCATCGACCTGTATGAACGCCTGGCCTGCCCCCTGCCGGGGAACATTGCAGTCAAGCTCCACTCCGGAGAGGTGGGGAACCAGAACTTTATCCGCCCCGCCTTTTACAAGCCCATCATCGACCATGTGGGCGGCACCATCGTGGAGTGCAACACCGCCTATGAGGGTAAGCGCAACACCACCGAGGCCCACTGGGAGACCATGAAGCTCCACGGCTGGACGGACATCGCCCCGGTGGACATCATGGACGAGGACGGCGAAATCGTCCTGGACATCCCGGAGGGCAAGCGCATTCAGAAGAACTATGTGGGCAAGAACCTGGCAAAGTACGACTCCATGCTGGTGCTGTCCCACTTCAAGGGCCACCCCATGGGCGGCTTCGGCGGCGCGCTGAAGAACATCTCCATCGGCATCGCCTCCTCCCACGGCAAAGCCTATATCCACGGGGCCGGCGTGGAGGAGGAGATTTGGACCGCCGATCACGACTCCTTCCTGGAATCCATGGCAGACGCCGCCTGCTCTATCATGCACCACTTTGACGGCAGAATCCTGTTCATCAACACCATGTGCAATATGTCGGTGGACTGCGACTGCTGCGCCGTAGCGGAGGACCCCGCCATGGCGGACATCGGCACCCTGGCCTCCACTGACCCCATCGCCCTGGACCAGGCCTGCCTGGATCTGGTGTATGCCTCTGACGACCCGGGCCGGGATCACCTGCTGGAGCGCATCGAGAGCCGCAACGGTGTCCACACTGTAGAGGCGGCCGCCGCCCTGGGCTTTGGCAGCCGGGCGTACAAGCTGGTCAATATTGACTGAGTCAACGGACCTATATGGATGCCAAAAGGCGCTGAACCGGGCAGGCTGCCCCGCCGGTTCAGCGCCTGTATTTTGTTTTGGTTTTTTCCGCTTACGCCATGGTGAACTGGAACACGCAGAAGGCGGCGTAAATGGCCAGCAGGGTGAAGCCCTGCCATCTGGACAGCTTGCCCGTCTTCAGCGGCGCAGCGGTCAGCAGAATCATCACCAGGAACATCACCGGCACGTCCACCACCAGGGAGGAGTTGATGCCGAACAGGGTGGAGTTCTCCGGGATGCTGAAGGGGGACACCGTCATGGACACGCCGCACACCAGCACCAGATTGAACAGGTTCGCCCCGATCACGTTGCCCAGGGACAGAGCGCCGTGGCCCTTGGCCAGGGAGGTGATGGCGGTCACCAGCTCCGGCAGCGAGGTGCCCAGAGCCACCAGGGTCAGGGCGATGACGGATTCCGGCACGCCCAGCGCCTCTGCAATCAAGGTGCCGTTATCCACCAGCAGGTCCGCGCCGACGGCAATCAGCACCGCACCCACCACCAGCAGCAAGAGCAGCTGCCACATGGGTTTGTCCGCCTCCGGGACCTCCTCCTCGGAGGCCTCCACCGCCTCAGGGTTGTCCTTCATCTCCCGGACGGTCACCACCATGTAAACCACGAAGATGGCCAGCAGCAGGATACCCACCAGACGGCTGAAATATCCGGTGGTGTAGGCTACCACCCCATAGAAGATGGCCGCCGTAAAGAAGAAGATCACCGGTGTCCGCAGCGTCTTGGGGTCCACCTTCGAGGGGCGGATGGCGATGGTCAGCGCCGCAATCAGCGCCGTGTTGCAGATAACGGAGCCGATGGCGTTGCCGTAGGCGATCTGGCTGTGGCCGGATATGGCCGATGTAGTGGACACCATCACCTCCGGCAGCG
This sequence comes from Clostridiales bacterium, assembly GCA_021205455.1. GTDB lineage: Bacteria > Bacillota > Clostridia > Oscillospirales > Oscillospiraceae > Onthomonas. The sequence continues at coordinate 3,639 of JAJPXL010000086.1, read as the reverse complement.
TGGTGCCGATGGAGACCACTGTGGCCCCGATCAGCAGCTCCGGCAGGTGGAACCGGCGGGCGATGCCGGTGGCTCCGTCCACGAACCAGTCCCCGCCCTTAATGAGCAGCACCAGCCCCACCGCGAACAATAACACAGGAATCAACATATCGAAAACCCTCCTTCGCAATCAGGCTGCGCCGAAGCGGGCGTCGCCTGACGCCCGGTCTCCTGCTGGGGACACATTACAGAGCTTCGTTGATACATAGGACCAATCCTTTCCTTTGCAGCGAGGCTGAAAAAAAGACCCTCACCGCATGATAATGATGCGATAAAAGTCTCGTTACTTCGCGCTCCGTCCGGCTGGCGTGCGGGCCAGCGTGATGACGACCGGGGCGACGCGCCGTGGCGCGCCAACTACTCCCTCTTTATCAAGTTTTAGTATAACGCATTTAAACGGAAAGCACAAGCCCCAATTTTCAAAATTTATCAGACAGGAAAGGTCAGTGCGCGTTCCAATCACCGGCGCGGCACAGAGGTCCTGCGGGCCCGCCCCATCAATTTTAAAAATTGAAAATGAGGAAACGCGAGCATTTGAGAGAAAACAGGAGGATTTTAAAGTACAGGCCGTGCCCTATAAATTTTTTCGATTTTTCGCTTGACGAATCCCGGCCGCTGTGGTATAAATAAGGTTGCTGTGACCGTGCCTCCCACTCGCGGCCCCGGCGCTTTTACAGAACAACATGGTTTGAAATCATATTTGGAGGTTTGAATATGTCCACTTATATGGCAAAGACGGACGTGGCCGGCCGTAAATGGTACGTCCTGGATGCAGCTGGCAAGCCCCTGGGCAAGACCGCTGTGGCTGCCGCCGACCTGCTCCGCGGCAAGAATAAGCCTGAGTACACCCCTCATGTGGATTGCGGCGACTTCGTCATCGTCATCAATTCCGACAAGGCGGTCCTCACCGGCAAGAAGGCTACTCAGAAGTATTATCGTCATCACTCCGGCTGGACCGGCGGTCTGAAGGAGATTCAGTACGGCACCATGATGGCCAAGCGTTCCGACTTCGTGATGGAGCTGGCCGTCAAGGGTATGCTGCCGAAGAACAGCCTGGGCGCCAAGGCCCTGACCCGGCTGCGCGTTTACAAGGGCGCTGAGCACGAGCAGGCTGCGCAGAAGCCCATCGCCGTGGACTAAGGAGGTAATCGATTATGTATCAGAGCAAGAAGCCTTATCTGTATGGCACTGGCCGCCGGAAGTCCTCCGTGGCCCGCGTGCGCGTCTATGAAGGCGGCACCGGCAGCATCACCATCAACGGCCGCAGCATGGATGATTATTTCGGCCTGGAGACCCTGAAGCTGGTGGTTCGTCAGCCCCTGGTCGCCACCGAGAACGTGGACAAGGTGGACATCGTGGCCAACGTCTCCGGCGGCGGCGTCAGCGGCCAGGCCGGCGCTATCCGTCACGGCATCGCCCGCGCCCTGCTGGGCATGAACCCTGAGTACCGCACCATCCTGAAGAAGGCCGGGTACCTGACTCGCGATCCTCGTATGAAGGAGCGGAAGAAGTACGGCCTCAAGGCAGCCCGTCGCGCGCCGCAGTTCAGCAAGCGCTGATTGGATCAAATCTCACCACACAGAACTCAACCCCCGGAAATGGTTTTTCCGGGGGTTTTCTATATAAATCAGTTTGATGCAGCTTGTCTAATTTTGACCTGATGAGACGATTTTTGGCCCGGTTTTTTGGTTTGACGCTTACCAGAAAAATATTATGATTTCCGGCTGCTTCTTAAATAATTTCCAAACCATTCACCGCCCTGTGTGCCTTCGGCTGCTCGATGCTCAGTCCCTCCATAAGCCAGCGGTATTGCTGCGGTGTCAGCTGCCTGGCCTCCGTTTCCGTCCGTGGCCACTGAAAGCTGCCTGACTCCAGCCGCTTGTATAGCAGGACAAATCCATCCTGCTCCCAGTACAACCCCTTGATACGATCTTTGCGTCTGCCGCAAAACAAAAACAGGGTGTTTGTAAAGGGATCAAGTTCAAACTGCTGCCTGACGATACTGGCAAGGCCATCTATGCCTCGGCGCAGATCTGTATACCCGCAGGCTATGTAGACCTTGTCGGCTCCGGTAAAATTGTTCAGCATTGGCGCACCACGTCCAGCACAACCTTCAGTAATTCTGCATCCATGCCAGGATAGATGTCAACGGCAACAACATTGATTCGCACCGTTGCAACTTGTTCCGATACTGTGCGACTCTGTTCCTGTGGTGCCTGCAATTCCACAAAGGCCGGTGTCGCGCAAAGTTGTGATTCGTTCCGCAACTGTCCTTTCGTATGCAACACTTCACGCTCCCAGCGGTAGTAAGTTGTGGTTGTGATGCCCCGATCCCTGCACCACTGTCTCACTGACTGGCCGCTGCTGCGACACTCCTGGATGGCTGCCGTCCATTCCTGTAGCCTTGCCTGGTGTTTCAATGCGTTTGCGTTTGATGCCATTGTGACTCATCCCCTATGTAAGTAGTAGTAGCGAAACGTTGCAATACATTCCGTTACTACCATTATCCCACACGGGGCCACCCGCTGTTTGGTTTGACGCTTACGGAGAAATCGCAAAGATTCAAAGTACTGAAAGTTCCAACAAAATAGAAGAAATCGTCACCACAAGCACAAGAATAAAACAGCTGTTTCAATTAAATCTTGGCGCAGGAATCTCCCGACAACGTCGGGCAGAGGAATACGCCTTCATTTTGTGTGCTGATTGCGTACATACTTTTCTACAACATCTTCACTCATATCACCTAATGTGCTTATATAGTAGCTGTGACTCCACAAATGTCCTCCCCAGAATTGGTTGTTTCGTATTTCTGGATGAGACTGGAAAAACAGTTTTGCACTGTGCCCCTTCAGATATTTGACAACATTTGATGGAGCATACTTTGGTTTGAAACTAAGCAGTAAATGCACATAGTCTGGCATAACTTCCATTTCCTCAATGGATATATCATTTATACATCCTCGTCTTCGCAAGCTCCGTATCGTTCGCTTCCGTCTAAAGCCGAAAGCTCATTCACTTCGCTGCTTGTCCCCTCCTTAACAAGCCTACGGCTTGCCGTGGCCCCATTGCAGGGTGGCTATTCCCTTAGAAACTTTTGCGATTTTGCGCAGATGAGGGGCCGCCGGTCATCTGCGGGATCCTCACAGAGATTCAGACCGCCCCTCCCGTCGAAATCTCCTCTGCTTGCTCTTCAAAATGAAGGATTAGAGCGCTGAACTTTCATTTTGCAGTGCCCGAATTGGTTGTTCCACCGGTTTTTCTCCTCTTTTCTCTACCAAATCTGTAAGAATCCCCAATCTTTACCAAGCGCAAATGCAAAAAAGCGAATAATCCTTGCATTATCAGGAAAGAAGCTGTATAATAAATCAGTCCAAAAAGGGGCTTCCTGCTATCTGCAGTCTTTTATTAGCTGTAGCAAGCCCCGGTGATTCCATTGCTGTTTTCGGCCTGCTTCTGGCAAGGACGATTAGGCGATGGGGGAAATTTCTAATCAGGAGTGAACAAAATGAAGAAACTACTCGCTATGCTTCTGGCTCTGACCATGTGTCTGGCTCTGGCCGCCTGCGGTTCCAGCGACACCTCCACAGATGACACTACCAC
>JAJPXL010000043.1 GCA_021205455.1 Clostridiales bacterium | reverse complement strand
AACTTAAGGTTTGTACTCCTACTGCTGGGGGTCACATCATTTGACAACGCAGAGACGGCCCGCAAAAAATTCTCAAAAACAGTTGCAATTCCCGCCGGGATGTGCTATTATAATTGTTGCTTTGTAGAAAACTAGCTTTATCTTTTCATGAGAGAGGTGAACCAACATGAAAGCAGGGATCCATCCTGATTATCAGCAGACCACCATTCGCTGCGCTTGCGGCGCTGTCTACCCCACCGGCTCCACCAAAAAGGACATCCGCGTGGAAGTGTGCGCCAAGTGTCACCCCTTCTTTACCGGAAAGCAGAAGATGGTGGATACAGGTGGTCGTGTCAGCCGCTTCAATAAGAAGTTCGGCCTGGGCAAGTGACTTGTATGTAAAAAACGCTGCACTGAACGAGGGTGCGGCGTTTTTTCCATCTGTGGCGGCTCCCGCCCGAAGCGGTTTGCAGCGGGAGGGCGCGCCTATCCTTTATTATGTTGGAGGGAACCAGTATGATTCAGAAAATCGACCCGAAGGACATCACCAGAAACCCCTTTGCCATGATCGGCGACGACTGGATGCTGATCACCGCCGGGAGCCGGGAGAAGTGCAATACCATGACGGCCAGCTGGGGCGGTGTGGGCATCCTGTGGGGCAGGCCGGTGGCCACCTGCTATATCCGCCCCCAGCGGTACACCAAGGAGTTCGTGGACAGGGAGGGGTACTTCACCCTGTCCGTCCTGCCGAAAGACTACCGGAAGGCGCTGGCCTTCTGCGGCTCCAAGTCCGGCCGGGACTATGACAAGTTCGCAGAAACGGGCCTGACCCCCGCCTATGCCGACTGCGGCGCGCCCTATATCGCCCAGGCGGAGCTGGTGCTGGTGTGCAAAAAGCTGTACGCCCAGGACCTGGGGCCGGAGCATCTCACCGACCCGTCCATTGACGCCCAGCATTACCCCGACCACGACTGGCACACCATGTATATCGGTGAAATCGTGGAGGCCTATCAAAAATAAGCCGCTCCTGCCGCCCCGTGCGGTAGTGCGGCAGAACGGAGCACTTTGACACAATGACAGAGACGACTTTACAGGAGACGAACATCAACCGGGCGGTGCTGGTGGGCCTCTCCGCCCACAACCTCCGCCGGGAGGACAATTCCAGCGACACCACCATGGAGGAATTACAGGCCCTTTTGGAGACAGCTGGGGGCGAGACCCTGGCCATCGTCCTCCAGAACCGGGACACCCCGGACTCCCGCACCTTCATCGGCGAGGGCAAGGTGGCCGAGGTGAAGGAGCTGGCCCACAACCTGGGAGCCGACCTGGTGGTGTTTGACAACGAGCTGTCCCCCGCCCAGGTACGGGTGCTGACGGAGGAGCTGGAGCTGCATGTCATGGACCGGGCGGCGCTGATTCTGGACATCTTTGCCCAGCGGGCCCGCACCAGCGAGGGGCGGCTCCAAGTGGAGCTGGCCCAGTACAAGTATATGCTGCCCCGGCTCACCGGTATGTGGACCCATCTGGTGCGGCAGAACGCCGCCGGGGGCAAGTCCCCCATCGGCACCCGCGGCCCCGGCGAGACTCAGCTGGAGACCGACCGCCGCCACATCCGCCGGAAGATTCAGAAGCTGGAGGAAAACTTGGCGGAGGTGCGCCGGGTGCGGGCCGTCCAGCGGGACCGGCGGGAGAAGAACGAGGTGCCGGTGGTGGCCATCATCGGCTACACCAACGCAGGCAAGTCCACCCTCCTGAACCGGCTCACCGGCAGCGCCATCCCCGCCAATGACCGGCTGTTCGACACCCTGGACACCACCACCCGAATGCTGGAGCTGTCGGACACCTGCACGGTGCTGATCTCCGACACGGTGGGCTTCATCCGCAAGCTGCCCACCCATCTGGTGGAGGCGTTTAAGGCCACGCTGGAGGAATTGCAGTACGCCGACCTGCTGCTCCACGTCATCGATGTCAGCAACCCGGAGTGGCCCGCCCAGGCCGAGGTAGTGGACAAGCTGGTGCGGGAGCTGGGGGCGCAGGAGACCCCCTGTGTGCGGGTGCTGAACAAGTGTGACCGGTTCGTGGACGGCCACGGCGCGCCGGAGCTGCTCCCACACGGGGAGGACATCGTCCGGGTGTCCGCCAAAACCGGTGAGGGTATGGAGGACCTGCTGGCGCTGCTGCGCAGGCTGCTGGACACCGGCACAAAGCGGGTGACGCTGGCCATCCCCTACGACCAGGGAGGCGTGCTGGACCTGCTCTACCGGGAGGCCAAGGTGGAGAATGTGGAGTACGCGGATACTATTTGCGTCTCCGCCGTTTGTACCCCCAAGGTGCTGGGGCAGGTGCGGCGGTTCTGCGACCCGCCGCTGCCGGAGGTGAAGGAGCCGTGGGAGGGATGATACCTTCCACGGCTCGTACCGGCAACCGGAACCTTGCAGCAGGAATCCTGTGCGATTTTGGTTGCTTTTTGAAAAATTTTGTGTTATTCTGTCTTTGGCTCTCCCTGGGGACGATACTCCTGGAAGGGCTGGGCGCTGCATAGCGGCAGGCGGTTAGTCACTTCCCGGAAGGGAGGTGAGATAATGCCAATTACATTGACGTTTCACATCCTGCAATGGACTGTGACAATCAAGGTAACAAGCAGAAACCGCCACCGGGCAGGGTGACGGTTTCTTTATGAAACACTAACTTTGCTTTAGGGCTAACCGCTTGTCGCAGCGCCCTTTCTATGCTTATTATAGGGCATCACAGCCCATTTGTCAAGCCCCGGTGAAACCCTTCGCCCTCCCCCGACCGAATCGGTCGGGGGAGGGCGCTTTTTACAGGAGGGAACTCAGCGCAGCACAGCGCCCAGCTCCTGCTCCAGGGCGGTCAGGACGGCCTTCACGTCCTCATCGGCCTCGGCGTCGGTGAGGGTGCGGTCATTGTGGCGCAGCTTCAGGGCGAAGGCGACGCTCTTCTTGTCGGCAGGAATGGGCTTGCCGGTGTAGACGTCGAACAGCTCCACCTCGGCCACCAGGCCCTTGCCGCTCCTGCGGATGCAGGCCTCCAGGTCGGCCACCGGGGTATCCAGGTCGCAGACCACCGCAATGTCCCGCTCCACGGCGGGGAACTTGGGCAGGGGCTGATAGACGATGGCGTGGGGCTGGGCGTCCAGGATGGCCTGGAAACTGATTTGGGCGGCATACATCGGCTCATCCACGTCGTAATTGGCGGCGGTCAGGGGGTGCAGCTGCCCCAGGATGCCGATGACCTCGCCGTTCAGCAGGATGTTGGCGCAGCGGCCGGGGTGCCAGGTGGGGTTGTTCCGCTCCGCCTGGTAGGTCACGCCCTTGATGCGGAAGGCGTCGAACAGGGCCTCCACGTCCCCCTTCAGGGTGAAGAAGCTCTGCTTCCCGCCGTAGCCGCCCAGGGAGACGATTTGCCGCTCGTCCGCCATGGCGGTGCCCTCCTGGGGCAGGTAGATTCGCGCCAGCTCGTATAGCTTGGCGACGGGGTTGCGGTGCTGGTAGTTTCTGGCCAGCGTCTCCAGCAGGGAGGGCAGGGCAGTGGTGCGCATGATGGAGGTATCCTCCCCCAAGGGGTTCAGGATACGAATGCTGTTGCGCTCCGGCGCGTCCTCCGGCAGGCGGATTTTGTTGTAGTAATTGGGGCTGATGAAGGAGTAGGTCATGATCTCGTTATAGCCCTGGCCACGGCAGACGCTGCCCACCAGATGCTCCCCCTGCTGCTTCACGGTCAGGCCGCCCCGGGTGGTATCGCCCCGCATCAGAGTGGTGGGGAGGTTGTTGTAGCCAGTGAAGCGGGCCACCTCCTCGGCGATGTCGCTGTAGTGGGAGACATCGCTCCGCCAGGAGGGCACCACCATCTGGTCGTCCGGCAGGAACTGGAAGCCCAGGTCGCCGAGAATCTTCTGCATATCCTCCCTGGACACGTCGGTGCCCAGCAGGCCGTTCACCTTGTCCGGCTCCAGCTTCACCAGGGTGGGGACATAGTCCTGGGCCACCGCGTCGATGACGCCGTCCACCACGTCGCCGCAGCCCAGCAGCTCCACCAGCTCGCAGGCCCGCTGGACGGCGGGGAGGGTGTTCATGGGGTCCAGCCCCTTCTCGTACCGGGCGGAGGCTTCGGTGCGCATCCCCAGGGCCATGGCGGTCTTGCGGACGGAGACGCCGTTGAAGTTGGCGGACTCGAAGAACACTTCGGTGGTGCCGTCGGTGATTTCGGAGTTCTCACCGCCCATGACGCCGGCGATACAGATGGGCTTCACCTCGTCGGCGATGACCAGCATGGACTCCTTCAGCTTGTGGGGCTTGCCGTCCAGGGTGGTCATGTTCTCTCCGGGGTAGGCCCGGCGGACGTTGATGTGATGCCCCTCCACGCAGGAGAAGTCAAAGGAGTGCATGGGCTGGCCGTACTCCAGCATGACGTAGTTGGTGATGTCCACGATGTTGTTGATGGGGCGGACTCCGGAGGCGCGGAGCCGCTCCCGCATCCACTTGGGGGAGGGGCCGATTTTCACGTTCTTCACCAGGCGGCCGCAGTAGCGGGGGCACAGGTCGCCGTCCAGAATGTCCACGTCAGCGTAGTCCAAGATGCTGCCGCCGGCCCCCTGAATTTCCGGCTCGTGGAGCTTGAGGGGGTGCCCGAAGGTGACGGCGGCCTCCCTGGCCAGGCCGATGACGCCCAGGCAGTCCGGACGGTTGGGGGTAATTTCAAACTCCACCACATGGTCGTCCAGGCCCAGCACGGCGGGGATGTCGTCCCCGGGCTTGCAGTCCTCGTCCAGGATAAAGATGCCGTCCTCAATGCAGTTGGGGAACTCCTTCTGTTGGGCGTGGAGCCCTGCCAGGGTCAGCACCTCGCCGGAGGCGGTGTTGACGCAAATCATGTCCCCCGCGTGGATGTTGGCGCAGCGGGTGGAGACTTCCTTCTCCCCCTTGCCCCAGTCCACGGTGAGCCGGTAGGTGGAGTAGGCCACCGTCTCGCAAGAGAGGACCTTCGCGGTGTACACCTTGCCGTAGATGCGCAGGCCGGGCTGCACGTCCTCCGGGATGGATGGCTTTTCGCCGGGGAGGACGTGGTAATCCCCCAGAATGGCGGCAGCCTGAATGGTGGCGTAGGGGAAGTCGCGGGTGTCCACCCCCAGCTCCGCCAGGGAGCAGAGCATTCCGTTGGAGAGGACGCCCCGCAGCTTGCCCTTGGTGATCTTCACGCCGCCGGGGAGCAGGGCGTTGTGCCGGGCCACCGGCACCAGGTCGCCCACATGGATGTTCCACGCGCCGGTGCAGATCTGGACAGGCTCCGCCTCCCCCACGTCCATCTGGACGACCCACATATGGTCGGAGTTGGGGTGCTTCTCCATGGACAGGATTTTGCCCACCACCACGTTCTTGAACTGGGCGGCGTGGTTCTCGACCGTCTCCACCTTGGAGCCGGACAGGGTCATGGCCTCGGAGAAGGCCCTGTCGCTGACCTCCGCCACGGACACCCCGTCCACAAATTCATTCAGCCATTTTCTGGATAAAATCATGGTATTCCTCTCCTCTCTCAGAACTGCTCCAGGAAGCGGACATCGTTCTCAAAGCACAGCTTCAGATTGTTGATGCCATAGCGCATCATGGCAAGGCGCTCCACGCCCATGCCGAAGGCCCAGCCGGAGTAGACGTCCGGGTCGATGCCGCAGCCCTCCAGCACCTTCGGGTGGATCATGCCGGCGCCCAGCACCTCGATCCAGCCCTCGCCCTTGCAGACGGAGCAGCCCTTGCCGTGGCACTCAAAGCACTGCACGTCCACCTCGCAGCTGGGCTCGGTGAAGGGGAAGTGATGGGGGCGGAAGCGGGTCTGGGCCTCCTCCCCGTACAGGCTCTTGACCACCTCGTTCAGGGTGCCCTTCAGGTCAGCCATGGTGATGCCCTTGTCGATGGCCATGCCCTCGATTTGGTGGAACATGGGGGAGTGGGTGGCATCGGCCTCGTCCTTGCGGTACACCCGGCCGGGGGCCACGATGCGGATGGGGGGCTTCCGGGTCTCCATGGTGCGCACCTGCATGGGGGAGGTCTGGCTCCGGAGCAGGACGGCGTCGTTCTTGGGGTCCACGTCGCCGGGGGTGATATAGAAAGTGTCCGTCCACTCGCGGCCGGGGTGGCCCTCCTCGGTGTTCAGCTTGGTGAAGTTATAGGCGGCCAGCTCCACCTCCGGCCCTTCCACCACCTGAAAGCCCATGCCGATGAACACGTCCGTCACCTCGTCAATGACCATGGTGATGGGGTGCTTGTGGCCCACGGCCTGCCGCTGGCCGGGCATGGTGACATCCACCGTCTCCGCCTTCAGCTTCAGGTTCAGCGCCACATCGGCCAGGGCCTTGCTCTGCTCGGTAATGGCGTCGGTCAGGGCGGCGCGGACCTCGTTGGCCATCTGGCCCATGACGGGCCGCTCCTCGCTGGGCAGCTTGCCCATCTGCTTCAGGACGGCGGTCAGCTCGCCCTTCTTGCCCAGGTATTTCACCCGAACGGCGTCCAGCTCGTCCGACTGACCGGCATCATGGATGGCGGCCAGGGCCTCCTCTTTGATCTTTGCCAATTGCTCCTTCATCATAACGATAAAATCTCCTTTCGGTGATGGGAAAAACTCGGATTCGGGCGGGGCAAAAAAGAAACCCTTCATCCTGCCAACAGCAGGACGAAAGGCAAACCCTTCCGCGGTACCACCCGCATTGCCCGCCTTTTACGCGGGCCGCTTGACGCCTTAACGCGGACGGACGGCTGTGTCTCCACAGCGGCTCCCGGGCGAACCAGACGGTGTACGCTGCCCCTGCTTTCAGCCGGTGACAGAGGCTCTCTTGCGCGCACAGGCTCCGTCATTTTCCCATTCTCAGCCTGTCAGCTCTATTTATAGCACAGCAAGCGCCGTTTTGCAAGAGGAAAAACGAAAAAATCGCCTGTTTTGTCGCGCTGCGCCCCGGAATGTGCCCGGCACGGGAAAGAAATCCCTTTCACCTGGCAATTTTCCGCTTGCCATTTGGCAGGGAACGTGCTATAATAATCTCCGCAATGCCGGTGTGTTGGAATTGGTAGACGAGGCGGACTCAAAATCCGTTGCCAGCGATGGCGTGTGGGTTCGAGTCCCACCACCGGCACCAGCTCAGACCCCCTATGGCGTTGGAGAATCGCAGGCGATTCTCCAGGCGCCGGACGGGGGTTTTCGCGTAGCCAAAGCGCCTCTTTCCCGCACCCAATCGGAGAGGCGCGTTCTTCTCCCGCAATATTGAATGCAGTTTGTGCCAAATATCTGCAAATTGTGCCAATGAACCCATTTTTAAAAACAGCCTGCTATAATAAAAAGGAGAGCCGTAAACTGCGGCACCGGTCCTGTGCGGACAGCCCTTGGAGAGGGGCTATAAAAACTACTACTACTGTAAAAAAGGAAGACAACTGATGAAATTCGAAAAAAAGGCGGTCATCTTCGACCTGGACGGCGTCATCTGCTTTACCGACAAGTACCACTATCAGGCGTGGAAGGCCCTGGCCGACCGGCTGGGCATCTACTTTGATGAGAAAATCAACGACCGCCTCCGCGGCGTCAGCCGGATGGCCAGCCTGGAGATCATTCTGGAGCGGGCCACTGAGACCTACACCGAGGAGCAGAAGGAAGCCTTCGCCACCGAGAAGAATGACAACTATCGTGAGCTGCTGAAAAACATGAGCCCCGCCGACTTGAGCGACGAGGTGAAGGACACCCTGAACGAGCTGCGCGCCCGGGGCTACAAACTGAGCATCGGCTCCTCCAGTAAGAACACCAAGTTCATCCTGGGCCAGCTGGGCCTGGGCGACTTCTTCGACGCCATCGCCGACGGCACCGACATCACCCGCTCCAAGCCCGACCCCGAGGTGTTCCTGAAATCCGCGGCGAAGCTGGGCATCGACCCGGCGGACTGCGCCGTGGTAGAGGACGCCAAGGCCGGCATCGAAGCGGCCAAGGCCGGCGGCATGACCGCGCTGGCCCTGTTTGGGGACGCCAAGGGCTGCGGCATGGAGGACTATGACCTGACCTCCTTCTCCGACCTGCTGAATATCCTGTAACGCCGACAGATTGGAAAGGCGGAGGAAAGCAATGTTACCATATGTCTTTGGTGTGGACATCGGCGGCACCGCCATCAAGTTGGGAGCCTTCCAGACGGACGGGACGCTGCTGGAAAAGTGGCAGATCCCTACCCGGATCGAAGACGGCGGGACCCATGTCCTCCCTGATGCGCTGGACGCCCTCCGGGGCTGGATGGCCAAAAATCAGGTGTCCTGGAGCCAGGTGGAGGGCGTCGGCATGGGGGTGCCGGGGCCGGTGAAGCTGGATGGGACTGTGCTGCGGTGCATCAATCTGAACTGGGGCGAGCAGTCCATTCCGGCGGCCATACGGGCGCTGGAGCCCGGCATCGCCAAATTCCGGGTGACCAACGATGTCAACGCCGCCACTCTGGGGGAGATGTGGAAGGGCGCCGCCAGCCACTGCAACAGCGCCGTCATGGTGACGCTGGGCACCGGCATCGGCTGCGGCATCGTGGCGGACGGCGCCGTGATGTCCGGCAGCGAGGGCGCCGCCGGGGAGATCGGCCACTTCTGCGTAGACCGTACATCCACCGTCCCCTGTAAATGCGGCGGCCACGGCTGCCTGGAGCAGTATTGCTCGGCCACCGGCCTGGTGCGCTGCGCCAAGTGGAAGCTGGCCCAGCAGCCGGAGCGCCCCTCCCTCCTGCGGGAGAAGAAGCAGCTGACCGCAAAGCAGGTCTGCGACGCCGCCCGGGCGGGCGACGCGCTGGCGCTGGAGCTGCTGGACGAGCTGGGCGAAAAGCTGGGCTGGGCGCTGACCGCCGTAGCCAGCACAGTGAACCCGGAAGTGTTCCTCATCGGCGGCGGGCTGTCCAAGGCGGGAGATGTCCTGCTCCAGCCCATCGCCTCCAGTTACCGGAAGTATGCGTTTCACGCCTTCCGCAACACGGAGTTCGCCCTGGCGAAGCTGGGGAACGATGCAGGCATCTATGGCTGTGCCAAGATGGTGCTGGACTGCCCCGGCACATCGGAGCGCAATTTATCAGAATAGGAGGAAAGGATTATGTTAGACTTTAACCGCGAAGGCCAGTGGGAAATCGTAGAGACCAGCTTCGACCCCAGCGCTCTGGGCAAGGTGGAAGCCAACTTCTGCCTGGGCAACGGCTACCTGGGTCTGCGCTCCGCCACAGAGGAGCAGTACCTGGGCGAGACCCGTGACCTGCTGGTGGCAGGCACCTTTGACCAGTTTTCCCCGGAGGAGGTCACCGAGCTGCCCAACGCCGCCGACGTGACCAACATTGAGCTGACCCTGAACGGGGTCCGGTTCGACCTGACCCAGGGCACCACCCACAGCTACGCCCGGACGCTGAACCTGAAAACCGGCCTGCTGACCCGTGAGGTGGAGTGGAGCGCACCGGATGGCGCGCGCTACCAGCTGAACTTCGAGCGTATCGTCTCCCTGAAGCGGCTGCACACCATTGCGGCCCGGGTCACCGTGGTGCCCTGCCAGGACGCGACCGTCACCCTCCAGTCCGGCATCGATGGGCGGGTGGCCTGCGACGGCTCCCAGCACTTCACTGAGGGCCAGACCAGATTCTATGACAAGAAGTACCTCCAGTTCATCCCCCGCACCATTCAGTCCAACATCACCTTTGTGGTGGACGCCACCCATCGGTTCAGCCTGGACGGGGCGGAGGCCGTCCCCACGAGCGACATCAACATTCTCCGCCGCCGGATGTTCTCCAAATTCACCTTCCAGGTGAAGGCGGGGCAGGCCCTGGTGATGGAGAAGTACTCCAACGTCTACACCACGCGGGACAAGGAGGCCGATGGCCTCACCGTGGCCCAGGTGCAGGCCTACGCCCTGGAGCAGCTGAAGACGGACGAGGCCGCCGGGTTTGACGCACTGGCTGCGGAGTCCGCCGCCTGCTGGCAGGAGAAGGTGTGGGATCGGGTGCCCATCACCATTGACGGCCCCACCTTTGACCAGCTGGTGATCCGCTTCGCCCAGTACCATATGCAGCTGATGACCCCCGCCCATGACAACCGGATGAACATCGGCGCGAAGGGCTTCTCCGGCGAGGGCTATAAGGGCCACACCTTCTGGGATACGGAGATCTTCCTGCTGCCCTACTTCACCTTCACCATGCCGGAGGTGGCCCGCAGCCTGGAGGAGTATCGGTACCTCTCCCTCCCCGGCGCTCACGCCAAGGCAAAGCACAACGGCTATCAGGGCGCCCAGTTCCCCTGGGAGTCCGCCTGGCTGGACGACGGCGAGGTGACGCCGGAGTACATGGGCACCGACGTCGTCACCGGCCAGCTCATCAAGGTCTGGACGGGCTTCATTGAGATTCACATCACCTCCGACGTGGCCTTCGGCGTGTGGCAGTACTATGAGTGCACCGGCGACCAGGATTACATGGACAAGTACGGCTATGAGCTGATTCTGGACTGCGCCAAGTTCTGGAGCAGCCGCTTGGAGCCCGGCGAGGACGGAATGCTCCACATCAACGATGTGGTCGGCCCCGACGAGTATAAGGAGCACGTCAACGACAACGCCTACACCAACTACATGGCCTGGTGGAACATGGGGAAGGCCATCGAGTACACCGACCTGCTCCGGGCAGAGAAGCCGGAGCTGTACGCCGCCCTGGACGCCAAGCTGGGGCTGGCGGAGTGCTACGACCAGTGGACGGCCCAGCGGGATAAGATTTTCCTGACCCAGCCCACGGAGGAGGGCGTCCTGCCTCAGGACACCACCTACCTGACGCTGAAGGACATCGACCTGACCAAGTACAAGCAGCAGGCCCACGTTGGCGGCATCTATAAGGACTACAACCAGGAGCAGATCACCAAGATTCAGGTCTCCAAGCAGGCGGACGTGATGGTGCTGTTCTATCTGCTGGAGGAGCTGTTCCCCCACGAGGTCAAGGTGGCCAGCTGGGATTACTACGAGCCCCGCTGCCTCCACGACTCCAGCCTGAGCCTCTCCACCCACTCTGTGCTGGCCTGCGACATCGGCAACCCGAAGCTGGGCTATGAGATGTTCGAGAAGGCCTGTATGATCGACCTGGACAACGCCAACCCCCATTCCTCCGATGCAGGCATCCACGCCGCCTCCTACGGCGGCCTGTGGCAGTGCGTGGTCTACGGCTTCGGCGGCCTGCGGATGCTGGGCGGCAAGCTCCGCATCAGCCCGACCCTCCCTGAGGCGTGGAACAAGCTGAGCTACACCATCCTGTGGCGCGGGCAGAAGCTGGCGGTCACCGTCACGCCGGATGCGGTCTCCATCGTGAACGAGACAAAGACTGCCCCCATCGCCCTGGAGATTTGGGACAAGCAGTACGAGTTTACTGACAGCCTGACCGTGAACAAGTAATCACCCTCCGCCCTGTTGGCGGCAGAGCAAATCCAAATGAAAAACCAGTGAGACGATTTTCTCGTCTCACTGGTTTTTGCTGCGCTCTGTTGTCGGCTCAGTCCGATTCGTACCCGTCCAGGTAGAAGAAGCTGGTCACAGCCTCATCGTCGCTGCGCTGGAACAGGCTGTAGTAGGACAGGTAGGAGTACTGGGTCAGCAGTTCCTGCTGCTCCTCCGTCAGCTCGCTGCTGTCGTCGGTGATGTTGCCGTCCTTGTCGATGTAGGCGATGGTGTTGATGACCGGCAGCTCCTCGTACAGGTTTGCCAGGAACTGCTGGTAGCCGGTCATGGGCAGGTTGGTCTGAGATACCATCAGGGTGCTCAGGTAGTTGGTGGAGATCATCACGTCCTGGGCCTCCTCGATGTCATAGTTGGCCCAGATGAAGAAGGGGGTGACGTACTGCTGCTCCACCTCGGTCAGGGTGCGGTCATCCAGGTCCTTGCCGTACAGGGCCTCATAGACCGAGGTGTCCAGCTTGCCCTGATGGTCGCCGAAGAAGACGATGATGGTGGGTTCGTCAATGTTGCTGTAGTAGGTAATCAGCTCCTCCAGGGCCTCGTCGGTGGCCCGCATCAGGTCCAGGAACTGCTCTGTGGTCTCGTCCTCACCGGCCTGGTCCTCGCCGACGGTCAGGTAGCGGGTCAGGTTGCTCCAGCTCTGGGCGTAGCCGCCGTGATTCTGGATGGTGACGTTGAAGATGAAGCTCTTCTCGCCGTTGGCGTTCTGCTCCTCGGTGATCTGTTCAATGGTCTTGAAGTCGAAGGAGTCGGAGACGTAGCCGCGGATGTACTCCTTATCCGTCAGGTCGGTGGTGTAGATCTGGTCGTCAAAGCCCATATAGGTGTACACCATGGGCCGGTTCCAGCCGGAGGAATAGTAGGGGTGGAAGGCGGTGGTGCTGTAGCCCAGGGCGGCTGCCCAGGAGACCAGGGAGGGCTGCTCATCCTTCACATACAGGTCATAGGCCACCGTCCCCTCCGGCAGGAAGGTCTGGGAGTTGCCGGTCAGGAACTCATACTCCACCGAGGCGGTGCCGCCGCCGGTGACCGGGGAGTACATCCAGCCCTTGATGGTGTTCTCCTGCAGGGAGTGGAAGAAGGGGCAGGTGTCGCCGCTGACATCCAGGGCGTCAAAGATGCTCATGTCGGCAAAGGTCTCGTCCATGATGCAGATGATGTTGGTGGGGGTGACGGTCTCGTCCGGGTCGCTGTCGTACTCCCCGGCCTCCAGCATCTGGGAGGAGGAGAAGTTGTAGTCCTGAATCACCTCCATGGTGGCGTCCTCGTCCGCCTGCTCCTCCGTCAGGTCGGTGACCAGCTCGGTCAGCGCCTCCGTGGAGTAGCCGTCCGGCTCCTCCACGCTGCTGTATCGCAGGGCGATGGAGAAGTTCAGCAGGAAGCCGTTGCTCTGGGTCTTCCACTGCTGCACCTTGATGCCCGCATCGGGCAGCCAGCTGGAGAAGAAGAAGGCGAAGATGTAGCCCGCAGAGGCCAGGCCCACCAGCACCTCCGGAATGTGCTTCTGCTTCGGAAAGCCGGAGCGGCGGGTTTGGGGCACCATGACGAACTTGATGAGCAGCAGGTAGGCCACAAAGACCGCCAGCGCCCCATAGAACCAGCCGTCCGGCGTGAAATTATAGGTGCCGGCCACGTTGGCCGCCGTCTGCCAGGAGGTGATGTCCGAGGGGAACAGGATTTTCCCCCGGAATCGCACCACATAGTAGTTCACCGTGCCGAACAGGAAGCAGAAGGCGGAGACTACCGCCGCCGTCCGCCGCCTGCGCCCCAGAATCAGCCACACAATGGCGTACAGGAGGACGTACAGCGCCAGGTTCATCCAGAACTCGGTAAAATTCAGGTTGTCGAAAGGGTTCTTCTGGTTCAGCAGCTCCACCATCAGCAGGTCGACGAAGGGGCCTGCCCAGAACAGCACCCGGCTGACCCACTGGAGGATGGCGTCACTGTGGTTCCGGAAAAAGGCGGGACCGCCGCGCGGTTTTTTTTCATTGACTTGGGTTTCTTTTTGCTTGTTCATTGCGAAGTACCTTTCTTCAGAGTGTTGTGCGGCGAAATGCGTGTATGTCAAAGGAAATCTGAACGTCCAACGCGCCACACTGCGCCAGCCGTTCAGCACCCTCTCTCGGCGTTTTCCAGTAGTAGGGGGTCATCTGGAACAGGTCGTGGATGGCCTCCTGATTGGGCAGGTGGATGCGCCCGTCCACCCGCATCACCCGGTCATAGCGGAAGCCCGCATAGGGGATGCGCTGCTCCTCGTTCCGGTAGGGCCGGTCATAGAGCAGCTGCTTCAGCTCCCACAGATGCTCCGGCCCGGGCACCACATAGAGGAAGGCTCCCCCCGGCTTCAGCACCCGGCGGAACTCCTCGATGGCCAGGGGGGAGAAGCAGTTCAGCAGCAGATCCGCGCTGCCGGATTGCACCGGCAGGCGGTAGGCGGAGGCCACGGCGAAGTCGATGCCCTTCTCCCGCCTGGCGGCCCAGCGCAGAGAGAATTTGGAGATGTCAATACCGGTGGCGTCCACCGCCTTCCCCTCCTGGCACAGGGTATGATAGACGCCGCAGGTGTAGTACCCCTCGCCGCAGCCGGAGTCCAGCAGAGTGACGCTGTCCCCGGTGTATTCCAGCGCCAGCCCCTCCAGCGCCTCCCGCAGGGGGTGGTAATAGCCCCGGTCGAGGAAGCGGTTCCGGGCCGCCGCCATCCCCTTGTCGTCTCCGGGGGCCTTGGAGTGCTTTTGGTTGGCGGGCAGCAGGTGGACATAGCCCTCTCTCGAAATATCGAAGCTGTGACGCCTGGCGCAGCGCCAGGCAGACTCCCCCCGCTCCAGCGGGAGCCCGCACACCGGGCAGCATAAAATAGACAAATTCGTCCTCCTCCGTTCAAAAAGCAGCGTCATAACACCTGTCAAGACAAATTGACACTTGCATTTCTGCCCTATTACTCTTATAATAGACAAAAAACTGAAACACACCTGAAACCGCCGGAACGGCTCTCCCGCCCCCAAACGGCTCAGGCAAACCACGTTGCAGCGGCGTACCCCGCTCCGAAACCGGGACGCGGCACACCCCCGAAAACCTCCGCCGCCGCTTGGGAGGTTTTCTACCCTTTTGCGCCAACGCATAGCGGCAGAATGGAGATTTATATGAAAGCTCAGACAAATTATACCATGCTCTGCGATTTTTACGAGCTGACCATGGCCAACGGCTACTTCCAGTCCCCCATGCGGGACCAGATAACCTATTTCGACGTGTTCTTCCGGGACGTGCCCGACGGAGGCGGCTTTGCCATCGCCGCTGGCTTGGAGCAGGTCATCGACTATGTCCAGAACCTCCACTTTGATGAGGAGGATATTGACTACCTCCGGGGGAAGGGCTGCTTCCAGGAGGAATTCCTGGAGTATCTGCGGCACTTCAAGTTCACCGGCGACATCTGGGCTGTGCCGGAGGGCACCCCCATCTTCCCCCGGGAGCCAATCCTGACCGTTCGGGCCCCGGCCATCCAGGCCCAGTTTATGGAGACCTATCTGCTCCTCTGCCTGAATCATCAGAGCCTGATCGCCACCAAGGCCAACCGCATCGTCCGGGCGGCGGAGGGCCGCTCCATCTCCGAGTTCGGCTCCCGCCGGGCCCAGGGCGCGGAGGGCGCGATTCTGGGGGCCAGGGCCGCCTACATCGCCGGCTGCACCGGCACCGCCTGCGTCCAGGCGGACCGGGATTATCAGGTCCCCGCCACCGGCACCATGGCCCATTCCTGGGTGCAGATGTTCGATGATGAGTACACCGCCTTCAAGACCTACTGCGAAATGTACCCCACCAACGCCACCCTGCTGGTGGACACCTACAACGTCCTGAAGTCCGGCGTCCCCAACGCTATCCGCGCCTTCAAGGAGGTGCTGCTGCCCAAGGGCATTACGAAGTGCGCCATCCGCCTGGACTCCGGCGACCTGACCTACCTCTCCAAGAACGCCCGGAAGATGCTGGACGACGCCGGGCTGACGGAGTGCAAAATCGTGGCCTCCAACTCTCTGGATGAGTACATCATCCGGGACCTGCTCCAGCAGGGGGCGCAGCTGGACGCCTTCGGCGTGGGCGAGCGGCTCATCACCTCCAAGAGCACGCCGGTGTTCGGCGGCGTGTACAAGCTGGTGGCCGTGGAGGACGAAAACGGCGTCGTGCAGCCCAAGATCAAAATCTCTGAGAACCCGGAGAAGGTCACCGTCCCTCACTTCAAGAAGGTGTATCGCCTGTATGACAACGAGACGGGGAAGGCCTTCGTGGACGTGCTCTGCGTCTACGATGAGGAGATCGATGACAGCAAGGACCTGGAGCTGTTCGACCCCCGCTACAACTGGAAGCGGAAGACCTTCACGAACTTCCACTCCCGCAGCCTGCTGGAGCCTGTCTTCCAGGGCGGCAGGCTGGTGTATCAGACCCCCGCCATTCAGGACATTCAGGCCTATTGCGCCGGGCAGATCGACCTGCTGTGGGACGAGGTGAAGCGGTTTGAAAACCCCCACACCTACTATGTGGACCTGTCCCCCAAGCTGTGGCAGATTCGGCAGGACCTGCTGAACAAAAAGCGATTCTAAATCGAAGCCTCACAGAGCGCCGGAACTTCCGGCGCTCTTTTTTTGCCCTTCGGGCGGCAAACGGGCCATTATGACGGAAACAGCCGTCACCTGAACGCGTAACGGCTGCCTGGGTCGTTTCCCCGGATGAGGGAAGGTTTAATTGAACTTGTAAACCTTTTGCACCAGATGATACACCCGAACGGTGAGCTTCCGGCCCTGATAGGTGGGCAGCATGGTGATGGTGGCCAGGCTGCGGTGGCGAATCTTCTCGTAAAGGCGCTCGTCGGACTGCTTCAGGTAAGCCCAGATGTCCTCCCGCTTTTGCAGCGCCTCGTCGCTGCCGTCGATGATCAGGAACATGGAGCAGATGCACATCATCATGGTCAGGTAGCGGACCATATAGGCCGCCACCTTCTTCCGGCTCTGGCGCAGCGCCGTCAGGTCGCAGCAGTCGATCATCAGCCGGGTGACCAGCAGCTGCTGGTCGATGCGCTTCACCATCACCGCCTCGTTGACGCTCTGGTCGGCCCGGCCGATGAAGTAGCGGTACAGGTCCAGGTTCATATAATACATGGTGTGAACGCTGGGCAGCGGCTGATAGACGAAGATATTGTCCACATAGAAGGTGTGCTTGGGCAGCTCCAGCCCGCAGTCCCGCAGGAGCTGGGTGCGGTAAATGACGGAGTGCATCAGCAGGTACTGGCTGACGCCCCAGCGGCCCACATCGTCCCAGGTGAACACCCTGCCCTCCGGGAAAATCTTGTGGTAGTCCACGGTGTGGTGGGTGCCGTCCTCCGCGTGCTCATAGACGTAGTTGGCGACGACCATATCCACCGGCTCCGGCTGCGCCGCAAATTCCCGCAGCTTCGCCATCACCTGTTTCAGCGCCTGCACATCCAGCCAGTCGTCCGAATCCACCACCTTGTAATAGACCCCGGTGGCGTTCCGAACGCCCTGGTTCACGCCCTCGCCGTGGCCACCGTTGGGCTGGTGAATCACCCGCACGATGGTGGGGTACTGCTCCGCATAGGCGTCCGCAATGGCCCCCGTCTCATCGGTGGAGCCGTCGTCCACCAGAATGATCTCCGCCTCCTCCCCTGCGCTGAGCAGCGTCTCAATGCAGTGGGACATATAAGCCGCAGAGTTGTAGCAGGGAACGGCAAAGCTAATCAGCTTCAAGTTGATCTACTCCTTTGCAATCGTATCGTTTTGGCTCCGGCCAACGGGGCCGGCGGGAGACGCCTCCCTGAAAAAACGCCATTCCGCCCTCAAAACGGGCAAAAACAGCGACAAACAGACAACAAATGCCATCGACACAGTATTATAACACGTTTATTCTGCAAATGGAACCGGTTTTTCAAATTTTAATAATTTTGCATCT
>JAJPXL010000150.1 GCA_021205455.1 Clostridiales bacterium | reverse complement strand
CAGCTGCCCGGCGACGACTGCGGCGCCTGGCACTCCAGCGACCTGTGGTACTGGTTCGGCACCCTTGACCACTGCTGGCGGCCCATGACCGACCATGACTGGGCGCTCACCGGCGAGATGACGGACTACCTGACCAACTTCGCCAAAACCGGCGACCCCAACGGGGCGGGGCTGACCCAGTGGCTGCCCATTCAGAAGGGGCAGAGCAAGGTGCTCCGCCTGGGCCAGGGCGTGTCCCACATGGGTGGGGTCAACATGGCCAAGCTGACCCACACCATGATGACCAAGCCCGCCGTCGGGGAGTAACGCCCCCGCCGGAACACTTCAACAGCGGCGGTGCCGTCAACCGCGGCGCCGCTCAGGAACCTTTCACTTTGACGACGCAGCCCGGTAAGATTACCGGCTGCGCCGTTTTTTTGTGAGGGCGGCCTTTTCAGGCCGACAGCAGCGCCCGCGGGGACGCGCCCCTTGCACGATTTGCTGCAACCGCTGCAACAAATGGCATTATATCCCCCAAAAACCGAAAAAACGCAAAAGTTTTCCCTTGCAGGAATCGAACAGATGTTCTATAATCCGAATCAGAAACAGGCAAGGGAGGAATGCAATGAACAAATACGAGCCCTGGCTGGCGGACAGCGGACTGACGCTGCTGCGGGGCTGGGCGCGGGAGGACCTCACCGAGGGCGAGCTGGCCCAGCGGATGGGCGTCACCGTCGGCACCCTGCGGGCGTGGAAGTCCCGCTTCCCAGAGCTGCGGGAGGCGCTGGAGCGCAGCGGCCAGGTGCTGGACTACGAGGTGGAGGAGGCCCTGCTGAAAAAGGCCCTGGGCTACGCCAGCACAGAGCGGAAGGTGGAGGTCAGTCCCAAGGGCGACCGGAAGGAGACGGAGACCGTCAAGCAGGTGGCCCCGGATGTCAGCGCCATCTCCCTGTGGCTGAAAAAGCGGAAGCCGGAGGTCTGGGGGGACGGCGGCGGCAAAGGCGGCAGCGCGGAGAACAACCTCTACGCCGCCCTGGACGTGGAAGGAGGCTGGGATGATCTACCAGAGCTTCAGCCGGAGGCAGCTGCTGACCCTGACCTGGTGGCGGAGGAATGAGTTCGCCGGGTACGACGGCATCCTCTGCGACGGCAGCGTCCGCAGCGGCAAGACCCTGAGCATGGCGGTGGGCTTCCTGCTGTGGAGCATGGAGCGGTTTGACGGCGGGCAGTTCGCCCTGTGCGGGAAAACCGTGGAATCCCTGCGGCGGAACGTGGCCAACCTGCTGCCTCAGTGGCTGGAGGGGGTCTTTCAGCTGGAGGAGCGACGGAGCGAGAACCGCATCACCGTCACCGGGGTTGGCCACCGGAACAACTACTACCTGTTCGGCGGCAAGGACGAGAGCAGCTACGCCCAGATTCAGGGCATGACCCTTTGCGGCGTGCTGCTGGACGAGGTGGCCCTGATGCCACGCTCCTTTGTGGAGCAGGCCCTGGCCCGGTGCAGCGTGCCGGGCAGCAAATTCTGGTTCAACTGCAACCCGGAGGGGCCGGAGCACTGGTTCTACCTGGAATGGGTGCGCCAGGCCAGGGCGCGGAACATCCTTTACCTCCACTTCACCATGGAGGACAACCCGTCCCTCTCCCCGGAGATTCGGGAACGATACGAGCGGCTGTACAACGGCGTGTTCTACGACCGGTATGTGCGGGGGCTGTGGGTGGCGGCGGAGGGCCTGGTCTATGACGGCTTCGACCCGGCGCGGCATATGCCGCCGACCCTGCCGGAGACCGCCGGGCGGTGCTACGTCAGCGTGGACTACGGCACACGGAACCCCACCGTCTTTCTGCTGTGGCAGAAGGAGAAGGGGGCGACCGCTGGTGCTGCCTGCGGGAATACTACTGGGACGGGCGGCAGCGGCAGCAGCAAAAGACAGACGGAGCATATGCGGAGGATTTGCTCCATTTTTTATCCGGCGAATATCCCCCAAATGGTGATTGTTGACCCGTCAGCGGCCAGTTTTATCACCGAACTGCGGCAGCTCGGCCTGCCTGTCCAGCAGGCGGACAACGCGGTGCTGGACGGCATCCGCTGCGTCAGCGACCTGCTGCGGGAGGGGCAGCTGCTCTTCCACCCGGACTGCGCCCACACCAAAAGCGAATTCCGGGCCTACGTCTGGGACGAGGATGCGGCGGCCCAGGGGGTAGACAGGCCGGTAAAGGACCACGACCACTGCATGGATGCGGTGCGGTACTTCGCCTACACTGTGGTACGGCGGGGCACCGCCCGGGTGGGCCGGCGGCCCAGGGGGCTGTAGCCCCGAAACAATAAGGAGGAACAAGTTATGATTTGTTATCTGGACAGGGGCGAGGTCCCCAATCTGGAGGACATCGACCCCCAGGTGCTGCGGTACCTGGTGCGGAAGGCGGAGGCGGCGGCAGGCCGTTACCGCCGCCTGCAGGACTACTATCTGGGCCGGCATCCCAGCCTACAGGGGAAGCGGGAGCCGGACGAGGTGCGGGTGGCGGTGAACTACGCCAAGTATGTGGTGGACACCGCCCTGGGCTACTACCTGGGGGAGGCGGTCAAATACGACCCCAACGCCAGGTCGAACGAGGACGGCCGGGCGGTGGACATCGGCCCGGTGGAGCGGGCCTATCACGTCCAGCACATCGCGGAAATCGACCAGGAGCTTGGCCGCGGCATGGGCATCTGGGGCGAGTGCCTGGAGCTGTGCTACGCTTCGGCGGACTGGAACCCCCTGCCCCGCAGCGCGAAAATCGACCCCGCCAACGGGATTCTGGTGTGCGACACCACGGTGGAGCACAACAAGCTCTTCGCCATCCTGTGGGACAGGCGGGAGACCACCGCCGGGGAGCGGTACTACAGCATCACGCTGCTGACCGACCGGACGGTGAAAGCCTACCGCAGCGCCTCGGTGGAGATGACCGCCTTCCGGCAGGTGGGGGAGACCCAATACCACTGGTTCGGCGCGGTGCCGGTGATTGCCTACGAGAACAACGCAGACCGTCAGGGGGACTTTGAACAGGTCATCAGCCTGATCGACGCCTACGACGACCTGATGAGCAGCCGCCTGACCGACAAGCGGAAGTTCGTGGACGCCCTGCTGGTGTTCTTCGGCATGACGCTGCGGGAGGGGGACGAGGGCCGGCTGGCCAGGGAGAAGTTCCTGGACGGCGCGCCCCTGGACGCCCGCGTGGAGTACATTCAGAAAACCTTTGACGAGGAGAGCGTGCAGGTGTTGGCCGACGCGCTGGTGCGGGACATCCACAAGATGACCATGACGGTGGATATGTCCGACCAGCAGTTTGCGGGCAACAGCTCCGGCCAGGCGCTGAAGCTGAAGCTCCTGACCATGAACCTGCTGGTGAAGAACAAAATGCGCCGGATGGAGCGGGGGCTCAAGGAGCGCCTGACCCTGTACAACCACTACCTGACGGTGAAGGGGGAGATGAAACGGGTGGACGTGGATGACGTGGACGTGATCTTCACCCTGAACACCCCCATCAATGAGGAGGAGATCGTCACCATGGTGACCAGTTTGCAGGGCATCGTGGACGACCAGACCCTGCTGGGCCAGCTGTGGTTCATCAAGGACCCGGCGGAGGCCCTCCGGAACATCCGGGCTCAGAGAGCCCTGAAACAGGAGGAACCGATATGAACGACGAGGAATTGACCCCCGGCACCGTCAGCGCAGAGGAGCAGTCCGGCCAGTATCAGGCCGAAGTGACGGGAGAGGCGGCAGCCGACGTGGAGGCCCAAATCGCCCAGGCACTGGCCCAGGCCAGGGAGACGTGGGCAGAGGAGGAGCAGGCGCGGCTGGCCCAGGCGGTGGCGGCGGAGCGGGTACGCTGCGATGACCTGCTGCGGCAGAACGCCCTGGAGCGGCAGCTCCGGGAGGCGGGGCTTGACCCGGCCTTTGCCCCTTTTCTAAAAGGCGGACCGGAGGGGGAGGACGAGGCCCGGCTGGCCCTGTTCGCCCGACTGGTGCAGGGGCAGGTGACCGCTGCCCTGGCCGAAAAGCTCCGGGGCGGGGAGCCGCCCCGGGAACCGGAGCAGCCCCAGGGCTACGACCGGGACAGCCTGAAGCGGATGAGCCCCCAGGAAATCAACGCCCGCTGGGAGGACATCGTCGCCGCCCTGGGGCGGGACGACTAAACCGCCGCACTATGATTTAAGATTGGAGAGATTCTATGGCATTTACAAACTTTATCCCTGAGGTGTGGAGCGCCCGGCTGCTGGAGCATCTGGACAGAGTCCACGTCTACGCCAACCTGATGAACCGCGACTATGAGGGGGACATCCGGGCCTATGGCGACACAGTACACATCAACCAGATCGGGGACATCACCATCTCCGACTACGACGGCACCGACATCGGCGAGCCGGAGGAGGTGGATGGCGCGCAGCAGTCCCTGACCATCGACCAGGCGAAGTATTTCAACTTCCAGATCAAGGACATTGACAACGCCCAGTCCAACCCCAAGCTCATCGACGCCGCCATGCAGCGGGCCAGCTACGGCATGAACGACGTGATCGACCAGTACCTGGCCCAGCTGCTGGTGGACGGCTGTCAGGAGGGGAACATCCTGTATGATGACAGCAGCGCCGTCACCCCCACCGAGGAGGACGCCTATGACTACCTGGTGGACCTGGGGGTGGCCCTCAGCGAAGCCAACGTGCCCACCCTGGGCCGCTGGGTGGTGATTCCCCCCTGGTTCCACGGGCTGCTGCTGAAGGATCCCCGGTTCGTGGGCAACGGCACCGGCTACAACCAGGCCATCCTCCAGGGCGGCATGGTGGGCGAGGCCGCAGGCTTTGAGATCCACCTGAGCAACAACGTCCCCAACACCGACGGCGCCAACTACAAGGTGCTGGCCGGCACCAACGCCGCCGGAGCCTACGCCGAGCAGCTGGTGGAGCTGGAGGCGTATCGGCTGCAAAACAACTTCTCCGACGCGGTGAAGGGCCTCCATGTCTACGGGGCCAAGGTGATTCAGCCCGGCGCCCTGGCGATTATGACCATCAACAAGGCAGAGGGGTGATGCGCCATGACGGACGAGGTGCTGGAATCCTGTCTGGAGCGGCTCCAGCGGAAGCTGGGGCTGACGGAGCCGGACGAGGATGAGCTGCTCCTCCTCCAGGACGAGCTGGAGGACGCGGAGCGGGAGGTGCTGACCTATCTGGGCTGTGACACGCTGGAGAGCCGGTTTCTCAGCCAAGTGCTGAATCTGGCCGCCCTGTACTATCAGAAGGACATGGCGGACTGCGGCGGCGAGAAGGCTTACAGCTACAGCGAGGGCCAGGTCAGCGAGAGCATCACCTGCCTGACGGAGGCGGACTACCGGAGCGGCGTGGCGGAGATTTTGGAGTCCCTGGCCCGGTACCGGGTGGTGCCATGCTGACGGGCCGGGGCACCCCCAACGCCTGGCGGCAGGGCTTTCAGCTCTTCCGCCGCCAGGCCGGGGTGAACGCCTACGGCGACACGGTGTACACCTACGACCTGTCCAGCCCCGACTTCACCGCCGAGACCGGCGGCGGGGACGGCCTGTGCTTTCAGAGCGTCCAGGCGTGGCAGTCCTCCGGCAAGACCTCCGGCGGGGCCGCCCTGCTGGAATCCGGCGAGGAGCCGGGCGGGGCGGTGCAGGCGGTGCTGTACGGCGACCTGACGGTGCAGCCCTTTGACCGCATCCTGCTGGAGAGCGGTCTCTTTGAGGTGAAAGGGGTGCAGGCGTGGCCCTCCTACCGGCTGCTCCTGCTGGACCGCATCGCCTCGGAAGCGAGGTGAGCGGATGGCAGAGGCAAAGGCGCTGCTGGTGGACGGCAGGGCCCAGGTGAAGGCCGCGCTGGAGGGCATCCAGGCGGAGACGGCCTTCTCCGTCCGGCAGAGCTGGCCCAGGACGGAGAATGACGGCGTCCTCATCACCTACGGGGAGTACAGCAACGTCTCCACCGAGTGCAGCGTGGTGGACAGCGTCAGCTACCAGGTGGACATCTGGGCCTTTGACCGGGAGACGGTGGTGACCCTCAGCGCCCTGGTGAACCAGGCCATGACGGAGCTGGGGCTGAAACGCACCTACAGCGGACCGGACGGGGTCAGCTCCGCCGGGCTGGGGTATGAGCATAAACAGTTCCGGTTTGGCCGGAAGGTGGATAAGAGGACGATGCGGCTGATCGATTAGGGGTAGCCGCCCCTGCGGGGCGGAGCTGTTGGCTGTTAGCTGTTAGTAACTGGAACGTTGGCAGTTACAGTCAGATTTCAGCGACCAAAGGGCAACAAAATTGCACGTTCCGCCCGCCTCCGGCAGGGCGGAACGGCAATCCTCGCCAGCCGCCATAGGCGGCAGTCTCACCAGTGAGAAGTCACATCGTCTGTTGCCTGATAGACCACCTGATTGAGGGACAAGGCGAAGCCGCCAGTGGGATAGGAGGAGGATTCTTAAGGGGGAGCTTCGGGGCCTCGCTCCCCCTTAAGCCGCTTTCTTTCCCCCATTTCTTGGCGGAGCAATTTACGGCGTTAAGAAAATATGCCAGCGGCATATTTTTAGCCGGAAACCGATGCCAGCTATGCTGGCGAGGGTCACTGTCCGAGGAAGATACCGTAAAGGGTTAGCGGGCGGTAGTCAGGCCCGCCGGGAGGGCAAAACCTATTTCCTTTATTCTTCCTTATCTTAGGAACGCTATGTTAGAAACCAAACAACCTATCAAAACAACAGAAAGGAAACAATCAACTATGGCAACACAAGGCTTTGCAAGCATTGGCATCGACGTGAGCGTCAACTCCGTCAGCCTGAACTATGTGCAGGACATCGGCGACATCGGAGGCACCCCCTCCGAGCTGGACGCCACCTGCCTGAAAGACACCATGAAGAAGCAGGTGCCCGGCGTCCAGGACATCAAGACCTGGGAGTGCACCTACCTCTTTGACAACAGCGCCGAGGACAGCGACTATCGGACGCTGAAGGCCCTCCAGGATGCGGGGAGTATCGTCCCCGTGGCGGTGACCTTCCCCGACGGCACCATCTTCTCCTCCACCGGCTATGTGAACACCTACATCTCCGGCGCGAAGGTGGACGAGCTGGTGACGGCCAAGCTGGCGGTCAGCATCCAGTCCGACTGGGTGGTGACCGACCCCTCCGCCACCTGACCGGTGACGGCGCAGCCTGAACGGGAGGGATGTACCGCATGAAGAAGGCATTGAAGCTCCGGGTGGGCGGGCAGGACTACCGCCTGCGGCTGACCCTGGGGGGCCAGAAGCGGCTGAAGGAGCGGTTCGCGGAGGAGACGCTGCAAACCGTGCTGGCCGCCGCGGGAGATAGCGAGTGTATGGCCGCCCTGCTGGGGGAGGCGCTGGACTGGGAGGGCAGCGGCAACGCCGTCACCGACGGCGAGGCGTTTTACGACCTGCTGGTGGACTGCGGCTACGCCGGGCAGGCGGCCTTCGGCGGCCTGGCCTTTGACATCGCCGCCTGCTCCGGCCTCATCAGCGAGGCCCAGGCCCGTACACTGAAAAAGACGCTGACGGAGGCGGTGGACCGGGCCTTTCAGCAGGTGGAGGCCGGCGGCCTCTCTCAGGACGGGGAGCCGGAGACGGAAGCCCGCCCTATGACGGCGGCGAACTGACCATCCCCCGGCTGGAGCGGCTGGCCTGGGCCGCCGGGGTGTCCCCCCAGGACAGCGACGACTGGTGCTGGGGGGAGTTGGTCAGCGCCGTGGAGGGGATGCAGGAGCGGGAGCGGCTCCAGGGCCAGCGGCAGGCCGTTATCGCCCTGGGGCAGGCCCAGCTCACCGCCCGGGCCTTCGGCGGCGGGCAGATGCCGGAGGCGTGGGAGGTGTTCCCCTTCTGGAGCGAGGAGGAGGTGCGGGCCGCCCGCATTGAGAAGTATCGGCGGCGGATGGAGCGCCATGCCGCCGCCGGACGGGGCCCGACAGAGAAGAAACGTGAGGAAGTGAACGAAACATGATGGAAGAGGAACGGGTCAGCACCTTGAGCGGCAGCGCCGCCGCCCTGAACAGCACCCTGGCGGAGACGCAGCGGCGGCTCCAGGCGGTGGGCAGCCAGGGCAGCACGGTGCAGGTAAGCCTGAGCAAGAGCCTGGGCGCCGTCAACAGCCAGCTGAACCAGCTGAAGAACACCCTGATTCCGGTGGCAAACGTGGGCCTGCAGCTGTTCTCCAGGCTGCTGAGCCTGCTGCAGCCGGTGGCCCAGGGGATGACCAACCTGGTGACCACCCTGTTCGGCAACCGCTGGACGGGGGTCAGCACCGGCCTGGACAGCGCAGTCAAGGCCACCAAACAGGCCACCACCGCCACCAAAAAGCTGGCCGCCGCCCAGCGGGATTTGATGGGCTTTGACGAGATTCAGCGGCTCAGCAGCTCCGGCTCCGGCAGCTCCACCACCTCCGGCGGGGGCGGCGGAACCTCCGGCGGAGGCGGCAGCGGCGGCGTCACCATCCCCGTGGAGACGCTGGCCTGGGCGGAGCGGCTGAAGCAGGTGCTGGCCGACATCTGGTCGCCCTTTCAGGCGGCTTGGCAGAGCAAGGGGGCGGCGGTGCTCCAGAGCGCCAACGCTATGCTGGCGGCCCTGCGCAGCACCGCCGCCTTGGCGGGTCAGACCTGGCTGAACGTCTGGACCGGCGGCAGCGGCCAGCGCATCATCGAAGGGGTGCTGGACATGGTCATCAGCCTGTGCGGCACCGTGGAGGCGCTGGCAAATCGGTTCGGCGAAGCCTGGAGCTATGCGGGGAACGGCACCCGCATCGTCCAAAGCCTGCTGGGCATGGTGGAGGACCTGGTGAACACGGCGGCGGGGATGTCCGCCGCCACAAAGGACTGGGCGTCAGGGCTGAACCTGACCCCCATCGTCAGCGGCTTTGCCGACCTGCTGGAGCAGCTGCGCCCCCTGGCGTCTCTGCTGGAGGGGGCGCTGGCCTGGGGGTATGAGAACATCCTGCTGCCTCTGGCCAAGTGGACGATTGAATCGGCGGCGTCGGCGGCGCTGAACCTGCTGTCCGGCGGGGTGAAGGCGGTCACCGGGGCGCTGAACCTGCTCCAGCCCATAGGGCTGGCGGTGTGGGAGGGCTTCCTCCAGCCGGTGGCCGCCTGGACGGGCGGCGCTGTCACCGCCCTGCTAAATGACTTTGGGGACGCCCTGAGCTGGTGCGGGGAGCGGTTACAGGGCATTGCCGACATTCTGAACGCCAGCACCAGCTGGCAGACCAAGCTGGAGCAGATCGGCGGCTACCTGGTGGACGGCCTGAAAGCAGGCGTCACCAAGGGCGTCGCCGCCATCGGCAGCTGGCTGTATAACAGCTTCGTCCAGCCCATCGTCAGCAGCGTAAAGACGCTGTTCGGGGTGTCCAGCCCCAGCACCGTCTTTCAGGCGATCGGCGTTGCCCTGGTGCAGGGGCTGCAAAACGGCATCAAGGGCAGGCTGGACACTATGTGGAGCGCCCTGTCCGGCTCCTGGGCAGCGCTGAAAGGGCACTTCACCGACATCGCCGTGACCGTCACCGCCGCCATCAAAACCACCTGGGCCGATTTGCAGGAGCGGTGGAACGGCATCAAGAGCCACCTGGGGAATATCGCGGTGTCCGTCACCGCGTCCATCCAGACCACCTGGGCCAGCCTGAAGGCCCGGTGGGAGGGCCTGACCGCCAACATCAAGGACAAGACGGTCAGCTTCTCCGCCAAAGTGACCACCACCGCCGCCAGCCTGTGGAACAACTTCAAATCCGGCTGGGCGGGCAAGAGCCTGGGGCTGAAAGTCACCTGGGTGAAGGCGGGGCTGACCGCCCTGCAAACCGCCATCAGCACCACTCTGTTCTCCGGCAAGGGCTGGCCCAAGCTGGCCTTCGCCGCCCGGGGCGGCGTCTTTGACAGCCCCACCCTGACCCTGCTGGGCGAGGCGGGCCGGGAGGCCGTGGTGCCGCTGGAGAACAACACCGGCTGGATGGACACGCTGGCCCGGCGCATCGCCGCCCAGAGCGGCGGAGGGAACACCTCCGGCGGGGCGCAGGTGATCACGGTGCAGTGCGTCCTGGACGGCAAAATCGTCGCGGAAAACACCGTCCGCTATATCAACAGCGAAGCGCGGCGCACAGGGGTCAGCCCTGTGGCGGCTTACCTGTAACCCCCACATCGGGGACCGGCGCGGCAGATGCCGCGCCGGTTTTTGCGTTGTTGCGCTGTCTTT
Organism: Clostridiales bacterium; assembly: GCA_021205455.1. GTDB lineage: Bacteria > Bacillota > Clostridia > Oscillospirales > Oscillospiraceae > Onthomonas. Next base: position 7,385 of record JAJPXL010000150.1, on the reverse strand, counting down.
CTTCGGGACCGGAGGAAAAAAGTGTAATGATTTGTTGCTTGTGTTCCGGCTCGCTTCAAGCTATAATATACTGTATGTATCCTGGATACTATGCCTTTGGCGGCGCGGCGCCGCTCGGGCAAGCGCAACTCATCAGATGAACAGCAACGCCGACGGACAGCCATCGTTGTCCGCGGCTGGAGGACAGGCAAATGGAACGAATCAGTGAAGAAATGCAAAAAGAAAGAAAGGGTCGGCGCTCCGCCCGCATCGGCATCATCGCAGGCGCGGCAGTCGTGGTGCTGGCGGCGGGCTACCTGGCCTGCTGCGGAGTGGTCGACCAGGACACGGTGCTGGGCCACGCCACCGTCAACGGCGTCGACCTGCAGGGCATGACCTATGACCAGGCGCTGGAGGCGGTGGAGGCCGTCTCCCAGGAGGAGTATGACGGCGTTGTACTGACCGTGGAAGCGGTAGGCGAGACCTATCAGGTGGATTTGGACGGCGTCCTGACCCTGGACGTGGAAGACACGGTGGACAAAGCCTTTGCCAAGGGCCACGGCAGTTTCCTGACCAGAGGGGCGGCGCTGCTCCAGTCCCTGGTGGAGCAGCGGAGCTATGAGCTGCAGCCCACGGTGGCCGACCAGGAGCTGCTACGGGAGGCCATCGACCACTCCGGCCTGCTGGCGGTGGACACCGGCGTGGCCACCACCTATGAGCTTCAGGAGGACACCGTCCTTCTGACCAAGGGCACCGTGGGCCAGGTGGTGGACACCACAGCGCTGGTGGAGCTGATCCTGGACGCGGTGGCAAACGACGACTTTGAAACGGTGCTGGACTGCCCCATGACCGAGGGCACCCTGGACGACGCCGACCTGGAGGCCATTTACGAGGAGGTCTATGTGGAGGCGGAGAACGCCACCCTGGACCCGGAGCAGGATTACGCCATTGTGGATTCGGTCACCGGCGTCAGCTTTGACCTGGACGCGGCTGAGGAGGCCCTGGCCGCCGCCGGGGAGGGGGACACCGTGGAGATCGCCCTGATCTACACCGAGCCGGACATCACCACCGAACTGATGGAGGAGAACCTGTTCCGGGAGGTGCTGGGTACCTACTCCTCCACCGTGAAGGGCACCACCAACCGCAAGACCAACGTCAAGCTTTCGGCAGAGGCCTGCGACGGCGTCATCCTCCTGCCGGGGGAGACCTTCTCTTACAACGACACGGTGGGCGAGCGGACGGAGGCAGCCGGCTACAAGACGGCCACCGCCTACTCCAACGGCGACAGCGTGCAGGAGCTGGGCGGCGGCATCTGCCAGACCTCCTCCACCCTGTACAACGCGGTGCTGCTGGCCAACCTGGAAATCACCGAGCGCACCAACCACACCTACGCCTCTACCTATGTGCCGCTGGGGCAGGACGCCACGGTGTCCTGGGGCGGCCCGGACTTCAAGTTTACCAATGACACGGAATATCCCATCAAAATCGTCACCAGTTATTCCTCCGGCAACATCCTGACCTGCACCATTTACGGCACCAACCTCACCGGCAACACGGTGAAGATCACCAACGAGGTCCTGTCCACCACCAACTACAGCGTGAAGACGGAGGAGGACGACTCCATGTACGAGGGAGAGACCTCCGTCAAGGTGGAGGGGGAGACCGGCTATAAGGTGCAGACCTATCGCAGCGTTTACGATGCGGAGGGCAACCTGATCTCCACCACCGAGGAAGCCTACAGCGTGTACACCAAGCGGGACGAGGTGCTGCTGGTGGGCACAAAGGAGAAGGAGGAGGAAAAGAAATCCTCCGACAATTCCGACTCTGACAGCAAGAAGTCCAACAGCTCCGGCAACAGCAGCTCCGGCTCTGGCAATAACAGCGGAAATTCCAACTCTGGCAGCTCTGACACCGATAATTCTTCGAGCGATAACTCCGACAATACCGAATCCAATTCGGACGACAATTCCAACAACAATGAGGATGCTTCGGGTGACAACTCCAACAACAACTCCACCACCACGGAAAACAGCAACGAAGGAAGCGCCGCTTCCACGGAAGGAGAGGCACAGGGTGAATGACCATGAGTTTTCAGGGCTTTCCTGAGGAGACGGCCCAATTCCTCTGGGGGATTCGGCTGAACAATGAGCGGGGCTGGTTCCTGGCCCACAAGGGGGACTACCAGAACTACGCCTATAACCCCCTGTGCGCCCTGGGCGAGGAGGTGCAGGAGCGGTTCCTGGAGGCCAACCCGGGGCTGGAGCTGAACCTGCGGGTGACCCGCATCTACCGGGACGTGCGGCTGGTGCGGGACGGCAGGCGATATAAGGACCATCTGTGGTTCGTCCTGTACCCGCCCCAGGAGCGGTGGACGGCCAGCGCAGCCTTTTACTTTGAGATCGCCCCGGAGGGCTACGAGCTGGGCATGGGCTACTACTGGACCCCTCCCGCCATGATGGAGCTGTACCGCCGGAAGCTGCTGGAGGAGCGGCCCAGGGCGGAGGCCCTGGCCCAGGGGCTGCTGGCGAGGCCCGACTTTCAGCTGACGGGGGACGAGTATAAGCGCCCCAAAGGGGAGGCCGGCGACCTGCTGAAGCCCTGGTTCAACCGGAAGACGGTGGCCCTGTGCAGCCCCCGCAGCTATGACGACGGCCGTTGCAGCACCCCTGCCCTGGTGGACGATGTGGCGGAGGGCTTCCAGTGGCTCCTGCCCTACTATCGGTTCTTCCGGGAGCTGGAAGAGGCGTACCGGCAGCAGCAATAGGGTTCCGGCAAAAAAACAGGCTTCTGCACGCTGATGCAGAAGCCTGTTTCGCGTTTGATTCTTCGTTTGGCGTCAGTCGCTGATGCTGAACCGGTACTCCGTCACCTGATGGTCCCCCTCTCCGGGCCGGAGGAGGGTGGAGGGGAACTCCGGGTGGTTGGGGGAGTCGGGGTAGTGCTGGGTCTCCAGGCAGAAGCCGCCCCGCCGGGGGTAGACGATTCCGCCCTTGCCGTGGCCCACCGGGTCGTCCTGGACGTAGTTGGCGGAATAGAACTGAACGGCGGGCTGGGTGGTGTAGACATCCATCAGGATGCCGGAGCGGGGGCTGACCGCCGCAGCCACCGGCGTCTCCAGCGAGGGCAGGTCCAGGATAAAGTTATGGTCATAGCCGCCGCCGAAGCGGAGCTGCGGGTCGTCGGCCTCGATGTCCCGGGCGATGGGCTTGGGCACGGTGAAGTTGAAGGGGTCCTCCGGGGCCAGGTCGCGGATCACGCCGGTGGGGATGCTCTCGCCGTCCATCTCGGTGATGCGGCTGGCGTTCAGCTGCAAAACGGTGTCCAGGGCGGTGCCGGAGGCGTGGCCGGACAGGTTGAAGTAGGCGTGGTTCGTCAGGTTGATGACCGTAGTCCGGTCGGTGGCGGCCTGATAGTCCAGCACCAGCCCGTCCTGCTCCGTCAGGGTGTAGGTGATGGTCAGGGTCACGGCGCCGGGGTAGCCGTCCTCCCCGTCGGGGCTGGTGCGGCGGAGCACCAGGGAATCCCCTTCCACGGCGGCGTCATACACCTCGAAGCAGAAGTTGCCGTGGAGGTGGTTCCGCCCCTCGTTGGGGGTGAGCCGCACCTCGGCCCCCTCCAGGGGAAAGCGGCTGCCCTGGATGCGGTTGGCGTACCGGCCCACGAAGGCCCCGTAATAGCAGCTGCCCCGCTCATACTCCTCCACGCTGTCATAGCCCAGCACCACGTCGACGGGCTGGCCGTCCCGGTCGGGGACGATGAGGGACTGCACCGTTCCGCCGAAGTCCAGCACCACCGCCTTGCAGCCGTGGCTGTTGGCCAGGGTGTATGCGGTGACGGGGACGCCGGAGCGGGTGACGCCGAAGGGCGCGCTTGAGATAGACATAGACCATTCCTCCTGTCCTATAGAAAGTGCGGAGCCGGACGGGCATCCGGCTCCGCAAGGGGAATCGCCCGCGCCGCAGAGGGCGGCGGCACGGGCAGGATACGACTTAGATATTCTCGATAAACTCGTTGACGAAGTACAGCGCCGCGCCCACGCAGGTGGACCAGTTCAGATAACGGCTCAGCTTCAGGTACTTGCCATCGGTGTCGAAGGGACTGAGGCTGCGCAGACGCAGGCGGAGGTCCTCCAGATAGGGGCTCATAAACTGGGCCAGCACGCCGCCCAGCACCACGTCGCAGTCCAGCACCATGCGGATGTTGTTGATGCCGTAGGACAGGTGATCCAGATAGTCGTTCCAAATCTTCTGATACTCCAGGTTGCCATGCTCCAGAGCGTCGAAGAACTCCTCCCGGCTGATGCCCAGGTCGGTGGAGATGCGGGCGGTGGAGCAGTAGGCCTCCAGGCAGCCGCGGCGGCCGCACAGGCAGCGCTGCCCGCCGGGGACGATGCACATATGGCCGAACTCACCGGAGCGGTGATGATGGCCCATGTAGCGGGCGCCGTCCAGCAGCACGGCGCCGCCCACGCCCCGCTGAATGGAGAGATAGACCATGTTCTCATGCTCGGCGTGGTTCCACCACTCGGCCATGCCGCCGGCGTTGGCGTCGTTCTCCACATAGCAGGGGTAGGGGATGTGGGAGGTCAGCTGTTCAAAGGTCAGGTTCTCCGAGGAAAGGGTGCGGGACAGGGTGATGACGCCGGTGTCCTTATCGGGGATGCCGGGCAGGGCGATGCCCACGCCCAGCAGGGCGGTGCGGTCGATTTGGTTCTTATCAATAAAGGACTCCAGCAGGCTGGCAACCCCTTCAAAGTAGGCGTCGGAAATCTCAAAGGCCCGCTCCACGTGCTCCTGGTACAGCACCTTGGCCCGCAGGTCAATGCAGACCAGGTGGATATGGTAGTTGGACAGCATGATGCCGATGCTGCACTTGATGGCGGCGTTCAGGCCGATGGCCCGGGGCTTCCGTCCGCCGGTGGAGTCGAAGGTGCCCTGGGTCTCCAGCAGGCCGGCGTCCTGCAGCTCCTTCAGGTTCTGGCCCACGGTGGGCAGGCTCAGGTTCAGGTTGTGGGCTACGTCCTGCTTGGTGACAGGGGTGGGGGAGGCATAGATATAGCGGAACACACGGTTGCGGTTCTGCCGACGCAGCTCAGCGGTGTTATAAGTGGTCATGGGAATTCATCCTTTCAACATTTTATACGGTTCCTTTTGGAAAAGAGCATTCAGCTTTCCCTTAGTCTACCAAAAAATCAGGCGGTTTACAATGGCAAAACTGTATATTTTACAAAAGACTTGCGCGAAGGGTTTTTGTACACTATGCCTATACATTCCACGTCCCGAAGAAATTTGGGTGGAGAATTGAGGCATTTTCCGGGGAAAGTCGGCTTTGCCGGTCCGTTTTTGGGGGATGCGCTGCATGGGGAAACGCCCCTCTGCAAACGGGTCTGCCTGCCGTAAGGTCAATATAACACTTTTGAAATGAGATAGCTATTGCTAAAAGGGAAAGATTTTCTTCCATAATTCGGATAAAAGTGGTAAAATTATCTAAATACCCGGAACGGGCGGGCGCGCAGCGAAACCGTCCCCCGGCGGCGGGGCGGTTTGCCCCTTAGGCAAGGCTCTTTTTGGAAACTGCGGCCTGCCCCCGGCGGCCCCCCGTTGCTCGTTCCACCGGAAAGTGGGGAAAGGGGGCGGCTCCGGGGACGCCCAGGGCCTCCTCTTGGGGGAAACGGAAGAAAAGTTGAACGTTGATGACGCTGCCGGAAAGGGGACAATTTTATGGCGATTCAGTTGACAGACCCGGTGCAGAGCCTGCCCGGCATCGGCCCGGCCCGGGCCAAGGGGCTGGAAAAGCTGGGCATCGCCACGGCGGGAGACCTGCTGTGGTACTTCCCCAAGCGCTACGAGGACAGGCGGGCCACCGTCTCCATCGCCGACGCCCCCGTTGAGACGGCGGTGTGCATCCCGGCCATGGTGGCCCAGCGGCCCACCACCAGCTATATCCGCCAGGGGCTGACGGTGACGAAGGTGCGGGTGGTGGACGAGCAGGGGCAGATGACCGTCACCTTTTTCAACCAGACCTATGTGCAATCCGCCCTGACGCCGGGGAAGGAATACATCTTCTTCGGCAAGGTGGAGAAGGACAGCGACCGGGTGGCCATGACCAATCCCGTCTTTGAGCAGAAGGGCCGCCAGCGGTTCACCGGGCGCATCATGCCGGTGTACCCCCTGACGGCGGGGATCTCCAACAACCTGATTGCCGGGGCGGTGCAGCGGGTGCTGGCGGACTGCGGCAGGCGCATCCCGGAGCAGCTGCCGGAGGGGCTGCGGCAGGCCCACGGGCTGCTGCCCATCGGCCCGGCCCTGCAATACGTCCACTTCCCCAGGGACGAGGGGACGCTGGAGGCGGCCCGACGGCGGCTGGTATTTGAGGAGCTGTATTACTTCTCCCTGGGCCTGGCCCTGATGAAGACCCGCCGTGGCATGGGCCAGGGCGCGGTCTGCACCGGCGGCAGGCTGAAGGACTATATCGCCACCCTGCCCTTTTCCCTGACCGGCGCCCAGCGCCGGGCGCTGGAGGAGGCCGCCGCCGACATGGCCTCCGGCCGGGCCATGAACCGGCTGGTGCAGGGGGACGTGGGCAGCGGCAAGACGGTGGTGGCGGCGGGCTGCCTCTACCTGGCGGCGAAAAGCGGTTGGCAGTCCGCCCTGATGGCCCCCACGGAAATCCTTGCCCGGCAGCACTACGCCACCCTGGAACCCCTGCTGGCCCAGAGCGGCCTCCGGGTGGGGCTGCTGACCGGCAGCATGAAGGCGAAGGAGAAGCGGGACGTCTACGAGGATTTGGAGCTGGGGCTGCTGGATGTGGTCATCGGCACCCACGCCCTGCTGTCCGAGGGGGTACACTTCCGGCATCTGGGCCTGGTGGTCACAGACGAGCAGCACCGCTTCGGCGTGGGCCAACGGGCGGCCCTGGCCGGGAAGGGGGGAGAGGGGGACTTCCACCCCCATGTGCTGGTGCTGTCCGCCCCCCCCATCCCCCGGACGCTGGCGCTGATTCTGTACGGCGACCTGGAGGTGTCCGTCATGGACGAGCTGCCCCCCGGGCGGCAGAGCATCGACACCTTCCTCATCAGCGAGGACAAGCGCCAGCGGATGTACGGCTTCATCCGCCGCCAGAAGGCGGAGGGGCACCAGACCTATATCGTCTGCCCCGCCGTGCGGGACGCAGCCGCACCCCTCCAGGAGACGGAGCTGACCCCCGCCCAGGAGCTGAAGGCGGTGGAGGCCTACGCAGAAACGCTGCAAAAAGAGGTGTTCCCCGACCTGCGCATCGGCCTGGTTCACGGCAAGCTCAGCGCCAGGGCCAAGGCCGCCGCCATGAACGCCTTCGCCAGCGGGGAGACGGACGTGCTGGTGGCCACCACGGTGATTGAGGTGGGGGTGGACGTGCCCAACGCCACC
>JAJPXL010000090.1 GCA_021205455.1 Clostridiales bacterium | reverse complement strand
GGGGGCGGCAGTCTCACCAGTGAGAAGTCACATCGTCTCTGACGGGATAGACCACTTGCAGGCTAGACAACGCGAAGCCCAGCGGGATAGGTAGGGGATTCTTAAGGGGGAGCGAGGCCCCGAAGCTCCCCCTTAAGCCGCCCTCTTTTGTTACTTTTCTCGGCGGAGCGAGAAAAGTAAGCCCCGCCCTGGCAAGGGCAAGCCGTTGTTCCTTCAAAAAACCATATCTAAGGAGAATCAGGCTCCGGCCAGGCAAACGCTCCATCTCCTTCCGGTATCTGTATCTAAGGAGAACCAGCCCCCGGTCAGGCAACCGCCTTTCTCCTCTATCATTCCTTATCTAAGGAGTACTCCGTTGACAACCCTTCCACATCATCCCCCAAAAAGGAGCTGTATCCCTTGAAAACCGTAACATTGTACACCGACGGCGCCTGCTCCGGCAACCCCGGCCCCGGCGGCTGGGCGGCCATCCTGCTGTATGAGGAGCATACCCGGGAGCTGTCCGGCGGAGAGGACGCCACCACCAACAACCGCATGGAGCTGACGGCGGTCATCAAAGGGCTGGAGGCCCTGAAGGAGCCCTGCATCGTAGAGCTGTACTCCGACTCGAAATACGTCATCGACGCCCTGGACAAGGGCTGGGCCAAAAGCTGGCAGAGCCGGGGCTGGGTCAAGGGGGACAAGAAGCCCGCCCTGAACCCCGACCTGTGGGAGCGGCTGCTGACCCTATGCGACAGGCACACCGTTCACCTCCACTGGGTCAAGGGCCACGCCGACACGCCCTACAACAATCGGTGCGACGCGCTGGCGGTGGCCGAGTGGCGGCGCAGGAAGGGCTAGGGGCCGTCCCTCCGGGCGCGAAGGGGGCGGATTTTTGCGCCGCTTCGCCGGAAATCCGTTCCGCAGCTTCACCAGAGCGAAAAAAAGTGAAAAAATTTCGGGGCAAATTCGGTATTTCCTGTTGATTTTCCGAATAAAATAGACTAGAATGTGAGTGTCTGCCAGAGGAGCGTGGGTCGTATGCTACATATTGTTTTAGTGGAGCCGGAGATTCCCCAGAACACCGGCAACATCGCCCGCACCTGCGCTGTCACCGGCGCCAGCCTCCACCTGATCCGCCCCATGGGGTTTGAAATCAGCGAGAAGTGGGTGCGCCGGGCCGGGCTGGACTATTGGGACAAGGTCTCTGTCACCGAGTACGACAGCCTGGCGGACTTCTTCGCCCGGCACCCGGAGGCGGAGGGCCATCTGTGGCTGGCCACCACCAAGGCCCCTCACGGCTACACCCAGGTGACTTACGGGCCGGAGGACTGGCTCTTCTTCGGCAAGGAGACCGCCGGTCTGCCGGAGGACTTCCGGCTGCGCTACTTTGACCGGTGCGTCCGCATCCCCATGCTGCCCAACGTGCGCTGTCTGAACCTGAGCAACGCCGCGGCGGTGCTGCTCTATGAAGCGCTGCGGCAGAACGGCTTCCCCGGCCTGACCGGAGAGGGGGAGATGGCGGAGCTGGAGGGTCAGACCGTCGGGCAGTGATGCGAGGGGGAAATCCCCCCAGACGGTTTCCCTTAACACCACTGTGCGACCCCTGCCGGAGGAAGGAGAACACCGTTCCCTGCCCCCAACCACATAAATAACGCCTTCCCACCCGAGGGCCTTATTTAATAAATTATGCTTTTTACCCCATTTTTATCAACCGAAAGGAGTCATTTCCGACATGAACTACAACAAGAAAACCGTGACCGACATTGATGTAGCCGGCAAGAAGGTCCTGCTGCGCTGCGATTTCAACGTCCCCATGGCGAAGGACGGCAGTGGCGTCATTACCGACGATAAGCGCATCCGCGCCGCCCTGCCCACCATCCAGTACCTGCTGGAGCAGGGCGCGGCCGTTATCGCCTGCTCCCATATGGGCAAGCCCAAGGGCGAGTGGAAGCCCGAGCTGAGCATGAAGCCTGTGGCCAAGCGCCTGTCCGAGCTGCTGGGCCAGGAGGTCATCATGGCCGCCGACATCGTGGGCGAGGACGCCAAGGCCAAGGCCGCCGCCCTCCAGCCCGGCCAGATTCTGCTGCTGGAGAACCTGCGCTATGACAAGGGCGAGACCAAGAACGACCCCGCCTTCGCCAAGGCCCTGGCCGACCTGGCCGGTGCGGACGGCGTCTATGTCTCCGACGCCTTCGGTACGGTGCATCGCGCCCACGCCTCCACCGCCGGTGTGGCCGCTTACCTCCCCGCCGTCTCCGGCTTCCTGATTCAGAAGGAGCTGGACATCATCGGCGGCGCTCTGGCCGACCCCAAGCGTCCTCTGGTGGCCATTCTGGGCGGTTCCAAGGTTTCCTCCAAGATCGGCGTCATCAACAACCTGCTGGAGATTGCTGACACCGTCATCATCGGCGGCGGCATGGCCTACACCTTCGCGGCTGCCCAGGGCGGCAAAGTGGGCGACTCCCTGCTGGAGGCCGACTGGGAGCAGTATGCTCTGGATATGATCAAGAAGGCGGAGGAGAAGGGCGTCAAGCTGCTGCTCCCCACCGACACCGTCTGCGCCAACGCCTTTGCCCCCGATGCGGAGAGCAAGGTGGTCCCCACCGGCGAGATTCCCGACGGCTGGCAGGGCCTGGACATCGGCCCCAAGACCGTGGAGGCCTATTGCGCCGCCGTGGCCGACGCCGGCACCGTGATTTGGAACGGCCCCATGGGCGTGTTCGAGTTTGACAAGTTTGCCGTGGGCACCAAGGCTGTGGCCGAGGCCCTGAGCAAGACCGACGCCATCACCATCATCGGCGGCGGCGACTCCGCGGCCGCCGTTCAGCAGCTGGGCTATGCCGACAAGATGACCCACATCTCCACCGGCGGCGGCGCTTCCCTGGAGTTCATGGAAGGCAAGGAGCTGCCCGGTGTAGCCGCGCTTCTTGACAAATAATCATAGATTATTTGTCAAGATGAACGTGCCAGCGGCCACAGAAATCAGGTTTTCAGTCGAATGTACCAAAGGAACCCCTCAGTCAGCTGCGCTGACAGCTCCCCTTTCAGGGGAGCCAATGACGTAATGATTCCCACAGCTCTCTTGCCTCCCCTGAAAGGGTAGGGAGGCGCAAAGCGCCGGAAATGCCGCTTGACGGCGGAGGGGGACCGGCGGCAGCCGGTGGAGGGGTTCCTGCGCAAAAGAATTTCAAGCCTTGATTTCCGTGCTGATATTCGGGCGTTGCTGGACAAATAAAATTTGTCAAGCCAAACGTGCCGGCGGCACGTTTGCGCCGCGCACGGGATTCCCGCGCCCTGTTAGACGGCGCATCCAGTATGTTCTTTCCGCCCTCTGGCCGCCCCGCCCCGGTTCGGGGCCGGGCGGTCTCAGGCGCGCCTGCTCTGCGGCCCATCGCCTGCTCCGGGCCGCACAAAATCAGCAAACCAGCGACAGGAACGCCGCTCCGCGGCGCTTGCCCCCCTGTCGATATGATATGAAAAACGCAAAAGAAAGAGGTTCCTTACCATGAATAGAAGATACCGCAAGACCATTATCGCCGGCAACTGGAAGATGAACAAGACCGCTTCCGAGACCAAGGCCTTCGCCGACGAGCTGAAAACCATGCTGCCCAAGGCAAAGTGGTGCGACATCCTGGTCTGCGTTCCCTTTGTGAACATCCCTGCCGCGCAGAAGGCCTTCAAGGACACCCGCGTGGCCATCGGCGCTGAGAACGTGTCCCAGTTCGAGAAGGGCGCTTACACCGGCGAGGTCTCCGCCGCCATGCTGAAGGATTTGGGCGTGAAGTACGTCATTATCGGCCACTCCGAGCGCCGCCAGTACTGGAACGACAACGACCTGATCGTCAACAAGAAGGCCCTGGCCGCTGTGGAAGCCGGCCTGTACCCCATCATCTGCGTGGGCGAGAGCCTGGAGCAGCGTGAGCTGGGCGTCACCAAGGAGCTCATCGACCTCCAGGTCAAGACCGCCCTGGCCGGCATCCCCGCCGAGAAGATGCGCCATGTGGTCATCGCCTACGAGCCCCTGTGGGCCATCGGCACCGGCAAGACCGCCACCGCCGAGCAGGCCAACGAGGTCAACGAGGAGATTCGCACCGTCATCCGCAAGCTGTACGGCGCACGGGTGGCCCGCTCCGTCACCATCCTGTACGGCGGCTCCATGAACGAGAAGAACGCCGAGGAGCTGCTGGCCCAGCCCGACATCGACGGCGGCCTCATCGGCGGCGCGTCCCTGGTGCCGGAGAAGTTCAACGCCATCATCAACGCGGCCAACCAGGAATAACGCTCCCCGGCGCGGCACTGACATTGTTTAGAAAGAGGCTATGCCTATGAAAACCCCGACTACTCTGATCATCATGGACGGCTACGGCCTGACCGACCAGGTCAAAGGCAACGCCGTTTACAACGCGAAGAAGCCCAACCTGGACAAGATTTTCGCCGAGAACCCCTGCTCCAAGCTGTCCGCCTCCGGTCTGGACGTGGGCCTGCCGGACGGGCAGATGGGCAACAGCGAGGTGGGCCACACCAACATCGGCGCAGGCCGGGTGGTGTTCCAGGACCTGCCCAAAATCACCAAGGCTATTGAGGACGGCTCCTTCTTCCAGAATAAGGCCTATCTGGACGCCATGACGGCGGCCAGGGACGCCGGCACCGCCGTCCACATCTACGGCCTGATGAGCAACGGCGGCGTCCACAGCCACATCACCCACATCCAGGCGGCGGTGAAGATGGCCCACGACCTGGGCTGCAAGAAAATCTTCGTCCACTGCTTCATGGACGGCCGTGACGTACCCCCCACCTCCGGCAAGGGCTTCGTGGCCCAGATGAAGGAGACCTGCGACCAGTACGGCGCGCAGATCGCCACCATCTCCGGCCGGTATTACGCCATGGATCGGGACACCAACTGGGACCGGGTGGAGCGCTCCTACAAGGCTATGGTCTACGGCGAGAGCGCCCAGCGCTTCATCGGCGACCCGGTGGGGGCCATGCAGGCCAGCTATGATGCGGACGTGACCGACGAGTTCGTGGTGCCCGTCATCACCGCGGAGAACGCCGAAATCGGCGAAGGCGACAGCATCATCTTCATGAACTTCCGCCCCGACCGGGCCAGGGAGATCACCCGCACCTTCGTGGACCCGGACTTCACCGGCTTTGAGCGGAAGAAGGGCTTCTTCCACGTCAACTACGTCTGCACCACCTCCTACGACGCCACCATGCCCAACGTGTCCATCGCCTTCCCCAAGGAGAGCCTGCACAACATCTTTGGCGAGTATATCTCCAACCTGGGCCTGACCCAGCTGCGTATCGCCGAGACGGAGAAGTACGCCCATGTCACCTTCTTCTTCAACGGCGGCGCGGAGACGGTGTTCCCCGGCGAGGACCGGTGCCTCATCGCCTCCCCCAAGGTGGCGACCTACGACCTGAAGCCTGAGATGAGCGCCTATGAGGTGTGCGACAACTGCGTGGAGCGCATCCTCTCCGGCAAGTACGACGTGATTATTCTGAACTTCGCCAACTGCGACATGGTGGGTCACACCGGCGTCTACGAGGCCGCACGGCTGGCCGTGGAGACGGTGGACGCCTGCGTGGCGAAGGTGGTAGAGGCCACCACCCAGATGGGCGGCATCAGCCTCATCACCGCCGACCACGGCAACGCGGAACGGATGCTCCAGGACGACGGCGTGAAGCCCTACACTGCCCACACCACCAACCTGGTGCCCTTCTGCATCGTGGGCGCGGACGTGAAGCTGAAGGACGGCCGCCTGGCGGACATCGCCCCCACCATGCTGGATTTGATGGGGCTGGAGAAGCCCGCCGAGATGGACGGCGTCAGCCTGATTGCCCGGTAATTATTCTCAGGAAAGCAATAATCGCAATCATAAAACCGACCCACGGGCAGAGACGCCCGTGGGTCGGTTTGTTCTGCGGCCATTTCCGGCCTGCTTTGTCCCCTTACACTTCCATAATCACGGGAAGAATCATGGGATTCCGTTTCGTTTTCTTGTACAGGAAGCTGGACAGCTCCCCCTTGACAGCCCCCTTGATGTTGGTCCAGTCGGTCATGTGCCGATATTCGCACTCGGTCAGCACCCTGGTGGCCAGGGTTTCCATCTCCTCAATCAGCTCCTCCGACTCCTTCACATAGACGAAGCCCCGCGTGATGATTTCCGGCCCGGAGATCAGGCTGCCGTCCTCGTGGGACATGGTCATGACCACCACGATGACGCCGTCTTCGGCCAGACGCTTCCGGTCCCGCAGCACCACGCTGCCCACGTCGCCGACGCCGTAGCCGTCCACCAGCACCTTGCCGGAGGGGACGGTGCCGGTGACCTTGCAGCTGTCCTTGGTCAGCTCGATGACCTTGCCAATCTCCGCAATGACGATGTTCTTGGGGTCCATGCCCATGCTCTGGGCCAGCTTGGAGTGGGTTTGCAGCATTCGCTGCTCGCCGTGGACGGGGATGAAGAACTTGGGTTGCACCAGCGCATGGAGGATGCGCAGCTCCTGCTGGCAGGCGTGGCCGGAGACGTGGAGGTTGTTGCTGCGCTCGTTCACCACCTCGGCCCCCTTGCGGTACAGCTCGTTGATGACGGCGCCGATGGCGTTCTCGTTCCCCGGAATGGTGGAGGCGGAGAGGATGATGCGGTCCCCGGGCTGAATCTCGATTTGACGGTGGGTGGAGAAGGCGATGCGGGTCAGGGCGGACATGGTCTCCCCCTGGCTGCCGGTGGTGATGATGCAGATTTGCCGCTTGGGCAGGCTCTTGATTTGGGCCAGGTCCACCATGGTGCCCTCCGGCACCTTCATATAGCCCAGCTCGGTGGACACCCGCAGGGCGTTCTCCATGCTGCGGCCGGAGACGGCCACCTTCCGCCCATACCGGGCGGCGACGTTGATGATCTGCTGGATACGGTCCACGTTGGAGGAGAAGGTGGTGACGATGATACGCTCCTCACAGCCCCGGAACAGGGCGTCGAAGCTGTCCCCCACGCTGCGCTCGCTCTTGGTGAAGCCGGGCCGCTCCACGTTGGTGGAGTCGCACAGCATGGCCAGCACGCCCTGCTCTCCCAGCTCGCCGAAGCGGGTCAGGTCGATCATGCCGCCGGAGATGGGGGTGGGGTCGATTTTCCAGTCGCCGGTGTGGATGCAGGTGCCCACCGGGCAGGTGATGGCGAAGGCCACTGCATCGGAGATGGAATGGTTCACATGGATGAACTCCACCGTGAACCGGCCCACGGGAATCACGTCCCCGGCCTGACACACCCGCATATCCGCCTTCAGGTTATGCTCATCCAGCTTGAGCTGCACCAGCCCCAGGGTCATCTTGGTACCGTAAATAGGGGCGTGGATGTCCCGCAGGACGTAGGGCAGCGCGCCGATGTGGTCCTCATGGCCGTGGGTCAGGAAGATGCCCCGGATGCGGGACTGATTCTTCATCAGGTAGCTGACATCGGGAATGACCACGTCGATACCATACATATCGTTGTCCGGGAAGCCCATGCCCACGTCCACCACGATGATGTCGTTGCCATACTCATAGACGGTCATGTTCTTGCCGATTTCATCCAGGCCGCCCAGGGGGATAATTTTCAATTTTTCTGCCATATTGACGTAAAGAACTCCTTTCGAGGGCAAGTGCCCTCTTCAAATTTTTCATTTTCTCATTCAGGTTGCATTTGCTCATGTAGATGAAGGAGCATCCCCCGTCCTGCCATCACAGGCAGCCCGCTCCGCTGGCCCGGACGTGAAACCCCGTCTCGTTTCACCGTCGCTCAGGCCGGGGGCAGGCTGCCTTCCCCGTGGGTCGGGGAGGGCGCTCGCTTCAAACCCTGCATCCATTCGGCGCCGCTCCGTCGGGCCGAACTTCTGATGCTATTAGTATATCATAAAAAACGGGTAAAGTATACTGCCAATGCATCGGGAAAATAGGAAGAAAGTGGGAATTGCTTTGGGCGGAAGCATGGTAAAAACGCCCAAATTGGGTTACTTCCTTCGCTTCGGGAGGAAATTCCCGCCCTGTCAGGCAAGCGTGGGGCGTTATTTGTGAGGAAAACGAATCTTCCTCAGATAAGGCCGCTCAGAAGGGACTGCGATTTTGCCCTCCGGGCGGGGGTGGTTTTCCTTAGATAGGGTTCTTGGAAGAAAAAACGGCTTTGCCCTTGCCAGGGCATGGCCTACTTTTCTCGCTCCGCCGAGAAAAGTAGCAAAAGAGGGCGGCTTAAGAGGGGGACCTGTGGCCCCCTCTTAAGAATCTCCCCGTATTCCGCTGGCGGCTTGCGCCTTGTCTCTCAATATTGTGGTCTGTCAGGCAACAGACGATGGAGCTTGATACGCACCAAAGCTGCCGCCTATGGCGGCTGGTCGGGATTGTCGCCTCATCCCTTGCCTACGGCGGGATGGGTGGCAATTTTATCATCCGACGATGGATAACATCTGTCTGTACCGCAAGGTTTTAGCCCCTGATGAAAAGCAAATAATGAACTAACGTTTTAGGATTTAGGAGTAATAACGTCCCCTCACAGTCAGACTTCAGCGACCAAGGGGCAACAAAATTGCCGCCACGTTCCGCCTCGGCGGAACGGGTGGCAATCGTCCCCAGCCGCCGGGGGCGGCAGTCTCAGCAGGTATCAGGTCGCATCGTCTCTAACGGGATAGACCACTTATAGACTGGACAGCGCAAAGCCCAGTGGAATAGGAGGGGGGTTCTTAGGCGGATTTTGCGTAAAAAATATGCCGGGGGCGGCAGTCTCACCAGTTAGAAGTTACATCGTCTCTAACGGAATAGACCACCTGATTGAGGGACAAGGCGTAAGCCGCCAGTGGGATAGGAGGGGGATTCTTAAGCGGATTTTGCGTAAAAAATATGCCG
Organism: Clostridiales bacterium; assembly: GCA_021205455.1. GTDB lineage: Bacteria > Bacillota > Clostridia > Oscillospirales > Oscillospiraceae > Onthomonas. The sequence continues at coordinate 9,296 of JAJPXL010000090.1, read as the reverse complement.
GGGGCATATTTTTAGCAAAATCCTGAGCCAGCTTGCTGGCGAAGCCACTGAAAAGGGTAGGTAGTGCCTTAAAGTTCCTGATAACGGAGGAGCCCCGAAGCTCCCCCTTAAGCCGCCCTCTTTTCCCCATTTCTCGGCGGCGCGAGAAATGGGGCCCGCCGGGAGGGCAAACGCGGTATCTCCTTCAAAGAACCATATCTAAGGAAAACAGGTTCCGCCGGGAGGGCAAACGCGGTATCTCCTTTAAAGAACCATATCTAAGGCGAAAACAGGCGGGTTTCTTTTTACTCGCATTTCAAACTGCTTCCCCACACGGCAAGCTCAGCTAAAATCGGAATCAGGGAACGAACCGAGTCTGTTATTTCATACTCGACACGAATCGGAACCTCCATATACTCTGTCCTTTTGACCAGTCCGTCCTCCTCCAGTTCCTTTAAGGATTTCGCCAGCATGGTGTTGGAGATGCTGCCCATTTTTCGCTTGATGTCATTGTATCTGGTGGGGCCGTCGTTTGACAGCGAACATAAAATAGACATTTTCCACCTTCCGCCTAACGCGTTCATTACTTTTTGCAAAGGGCACCCCACGGTACAGGGACAAACGTGCTCGTTCGCCATTTCATTTCCTCCTATTAAATCAGTTTTTTCTTACCTGCTCCACAAAAACTGCGTAGTTGACATGGGTATATCCCGTGTCTATAATTGTATTATAGCAGGTATCGGTTTAAGCGTAAAGCCTTTTTACGGAGCAAATTAAAAAAGGCACCCTTCACCTGTATCTTTTGGCTTTCGCCTTTTTCCCCGTGAAGGGGTCGAATCGAGCATTTTTAGCGCAGAAAGTCTAAACGGCGGTGAAACGATGAGCGGCAGCAGAAATCAAACGATCGTCAAAACCAGCATAATAGGCGTTGCAGTGAACGTATTGCTTTTTGCGCTAAAAATCATTGTGGGTACGCTGAGCGGCTCCATAGCGATTATACTGGATGCGGTCAACAACCTGTCAGATGCCGCCTCCAGCGTGATCACCCTTGTCGGAGCAAGACTCGCAGGCAAAGCGCCGGACAAAAAGCACCCCTTTGGCTACGGGAGAATCGAATACTTCAGCGCTTTGATCATATCTCTGCTGGTCTTGTATGCCGGTGTGGCGTCGCTTGAGGAATCGGTGAGCGGCATTTTGCATCCTGAAACGCCAAGCTATGCCGCGCTTTCCTTGATAATCATCGCAATCGCTGTTGTGGTGAAAATCGCGCTCGGAAGATATTTTGTGACAGCAGGAAAACGTGTGGACTCTGCTTCCCTCATCAATTCCGGAAAGGATGCCACCCTGGATTCCGTGATTTCGTTCAGTACATTGGTAGCGGCAGGGATTTACCTTTTCAGCGGCGTTTCTTTGGAAGCTTACCTCGGAGCCGTTATTTCACTCATTATCATCAAATCCGGCTGCGATATGATGCGTGAAACGCTGTCGCGTCTGCTCGGAGAGCGGGTGGATGCGGACATGGCAAAAGCCATCGGAGAAACCATCATGGCGTTTCCAACGGTACACGGAGTTTACGATTTGATGCTTCACGACTACGGCCCTGATTCGTATCAAGGCTCTGTCCATATTGAAGTGCCGGATACCTGCAGGGCGAATGAGCTTGACAATCTCATACGCTCCATCACGGTTGCCGTGTACGAAAAGCACCATGTCCTTTTGACGGCTGTGGGCGTCTACTCCATCAATACAATTGAGGAAGATGTGATTCGTATTCGGGAAGAAATCAGCAGCCTGGCACTGAGCCACGATTATATCACACAGATGCACGGATTTTATCTGGACAGAGCGCAAAAGACAATCCGCCTCGACCTGGTGGTCAGCTTTGACGCAAAGGACCGGCTTGCGGTTTTTAACGAAGTGCAGGCAGCCATACAGCAAAAATTTCCCGAATATCAAATCAGCATGACGATGGACACCGATTTTATTTCATCTTAAATGGGAAGGAGCAGCGGTTATGAATGTTCAAGTCAGGTACTATTCCCGCAGCGGCAACACAAAGAAGCTGGCTGATGTAATTGCAGAAACAGCCGGCTGCAAGGCGGAACAAATCCCCGCGCCCGTCAGCGGTAAGGCGGATATTCTGTTTTTAGGGGCCTCCGTTTACTGGGGCGGTATCAGCTCCGAAGTGAAGGAATACATCCAGTCTTTAGACAAGGATAAAATTGGGAAGGTCGTGGTTTTCTCCACCTCCGCATTGGCAGAGAGGGCTTTCCCGCAAATTCAGAAGAAATTGCAGAGCCGCGGCATTCTGGTTGAAAGCAGGAACTTCTATTGCCGGGGAGAGTTTACTGCGCTCCATAGAGGGCGTCCAAACCGCGAGGATTTGGACGATGCAGGGAAGTTCGCAGCAGAGATCATTGCGGAGCTGCAGTGAGCAAAGCGCACGCTTATGGACCATCTTATCAATCTTCTTGTAAAATGCTTCGTTTTCTTATCCCGGTTTGCCCCCATTCTCGCCAAACTCGGTTTTGTGGACTATCGGGACTTCGGGGATTTAGAGAAGGAACCAAAGCTGCATATCCTGCTGGTCGGCTACAATGGAGCCAGAAATACCGGCGCAGATGTGCGGGTGGCTGAAATCGTGAACCAGCTACAGGAGCGCCTCGGCAAAGAGAACGCACAGATTTCCGTTATGACGCTGGATGAAGAAAACATCCGCTGCTATTTTGATTCCGGCGTCCGGCTCGTCCCGTTCAGCTCCATCTTTTTTGTGGATGTATTTCGGGCCTGCTGCGCCAATCATGCCGTGATTTTATGCGAGGGCTCTACGCTGAAAAGTAAGTTTGCCAACGCCCTTACCCTATATTTTTGTGAGGCGGCCGGCATTATGAAAAACCAGCGCAAGCCCTGCATCGCCTATGGCTCAGAGGCCGGTGAGATGGATGCATTCCTGGAGCGCACGGTGAAGCGGCTCTGTTCGGATACCTACTTTATCGCCAGAACCCAAAACTCCCTGGAGCAAATTCAGCGGTTGGGGCTGAACGGTCATTTGGGAACAGACGCTGCCTGGAACTTTGACAGCGCTTCCCGTACGGAGTGGGCTGTCACACAGCTGCGCCAATCCGGATGGGACGGCGTTTCGCCGCTTCTGGGCATTGCGCCCATCAATCCCTTTTGGTGGCCGGTCAGGCCCTCGCTGACGAAGTGGGCGAAAGCGAAACTCACCGGCGATCACGCTTTGCAGTTTCAACTCTGGTATTTTTTCAGCTGGTCGAAGCAGCGGGAACAGCAATTTGAGGATTACCTGGACGCCATCGCCCGGTCTGTAAATCAATTTGCAGCGGAACATTCCTGTCATGTGGTCATCCTCGGTATGGAGCGGCTGGACGCAGACGCCTGCGGTAAGCTGAACGCAAAGCTCACGAAACCGGCGCCTGTCTTTTTGTCATCCGACCATGACGGCTATGAGATGGCGGCTGTGCTACGGCAGATGTCATTTTTAATCACCTCACGGTACCACGCCCAGGTGCTGTCTATGGATGCGAGGGTGCCCAGTGTGGCAGTCTCGATGGACGAGCGGTTGGACAATATCCTGCAGGAGATGGGCTTATGCCAGCATCAGCTGCTGCACGCAAACGATACAGAGCTGGCTTCGGAGCTGATAAGCGCGCTGGAATATACCCTGTCTCATCAGGAACAAATCAGGGACAAAATCGGGCGTCAGCTTGTTTCCTATCAGAACACACTGGATGAGATGGGAGACTTTTTGATTTCCTGGCTGCTTTCCCATGAAAGCCCGACTTGATGCAGAACATACGGAGGGAACGCTGATGTATCTATTCATAACCGGGACTACCGGATTTTTGGGGACGGAAATCATTTCGGAGCTCATGCAAACGACCGACGATGTTGTCTACGGCCTCACAAGAGCCGGTTCTGTCCCAGAGGCAGTCAACACCCTTTCAGCGCTCTGGTACGGGCGTTCTGAGCTGACAGAGAACATCGGAAGCCGTATTCTGCCAGTGCTGGGGGACATCACAAAGGAAAATCTCGGCCTTTCCGACGAGGACCAGAGCCGGCTGATTCATAACACAGACTACGTCATCCACACTGCCGCTGTCATAGGCATCAACCACAGCCGGAAGCAGTTTTGGGATGTCAATGTGACCGGGACAAATCATGTCCTGGACTTTGCCAAACGCATTCAGGCCGACCACCCGCTTCGGCGATTCTCCCATGTGTCCACCGCCTATGTGGCGGGAACCAGAAGCGGTCAAATCATGGAGGATTCCCTGATAGACACCGGCTTTTCCAGCCTGTATGAGCAGAGCAAGTTTGAAGGGGAGCGCCTTGTCGCGCAGGCGATGGGGCAATTCCCTGTCTCTATTTTCCGCCCCGGTCAAATTGTGGGAGATTCCAGAACCGGATTCGTGAAAAACTTCAATACGCTTTACTACCCATTAAAGCTATATCTGAAGCAGCAAATGCGCGTTTTCCCCATCAAAAAATCCATGCGGGTCAATATAGTGCCGGTGGACTACGTTGCAAAGTCTGTCGTCCGCATCACCTATGCGAAGGACGCTGTGGGGAAAACCTTCCATCTGACTGCCCCGGCTTCTGCGCAGCCGACGGTGGGGGAGCTGATTGACGCTGTGCGGGGCTGGGCAGAGAAAAACCTCTCCATCCGGCTGCCGAAGCCTGTGTTTTTACCGGTTCCGTTCCTGAGCAGAATCGGCGCTTCCCGCAATCTGTCAGAGGACAAGCCTGCGAAAAAGAGCGTCCTGACCAATATGCTCTCCCTGGCTCCCTACTTTACAGAGGACAAAACATATGACACAACCAACACGGAACAGCTGGCAGGGGCCTATCGCCTGGACTGGCGGGAGTATCTGCCGAATCTTCTGGCCTATGCTGCCAGCAGGAACTTCCTCGACCACAACAGTCGAACCGTATTCGAGCAGGTGCGCTTCTGTCTGAACCGGAAATCTGCGTCCATTACCTATTATGACGTGACGGGAGACGGCATCCGGGAAAACAGCGCTTCGTCAGTCAATCAGCGCATCGAGGAGACGCTCAGGGCGCTCCAGGCCCTTGGCATCGGTTCGGGCAGCAGGGTGGCGGTCAGCGGAATCAACAGTGTCACATACTTTATTCTGGATGTCGCCATCGGGCTGTCCGGCGCCACCAGCGTACCGCTGTACTATACGACCCCCGCCAATGAGCTGGATGAGCTGCTGCAAAAAAGCGGCGCAGGCTGGTTCTTCATCGGGGACATCCGCATTTTATCCCATGTCACGGAGATGACCTTTGGTGGGACCATGGTCTCCTTTACGGAAAATGCGCCTCTGCCGGAGAACGTCTGCATACTGTCGTGGGAGCAGTTCCTCGCTCTGGGGAAAGGGCGGGAAATCACGCCTGTGCAGGTCTCCTATCAGGATATGGCCACCCTCCGCTACACCTCCGGCACCACCGGCAATTCCAAGAGCGTGGCCTTCTCCCAGGCTCAGCTGCGCTGGATGGCCGAGACCATGGCGTCCCTGCTCAGCTTCAAAAGCCGCACCAGGCAGGCGACCTACCTGTCCTTTTTGCCGCTGAGCCATGTGGTGGAGGGCATCCTGGGCGCCTATACGCCCTATTATCTGGGTGCGCCGGCGTCCCTCTACTTTCTCAATGATTTTGACAAGCTGGCGGAGACGCTGCCCAAGGTCAGACCAACGATTTTCTTCTCTATCCCTCGGTTTTACGAGAAGATTTGGGATCAGCTGGCCCAGAACAGCCTGGGGAGCCTCTACATCTCCACTAAAAGCGCTCCCTTAAAGCGCATTCTGCGCCCGATACTGAGGAGGTCGCTTCTGCAAAAAGCCGGACTGGATCGGTGCGACCAGCTGATTGTCGGTTCCGCTCCGGTCAGTCAAAAGCTCCTGGAGGATTTCAGAGAGCTGGGCATTGAGATTCACGATGCCTATGGGCTGACGGAAGCGCCGCTGATTACCTTAAACCGGCTGGGCGCCAACGACATTACGACAGTCGGCCCGCCGCTGCCAGATACGAAGGTGACGCTGGCAGAGGACGGCGAGATTCTGGTGGAGGGGCCACAGGTAGCGATGGCCTATGATGGCCGTGAGGATGCCTGTTTGCATACGGGAGACCTGGGCGCAATCACAGCAGGCGGCCATCTCCAAATCATCGGGCGGAAGAAGGAAATCCTCATCAACTCCTACGGAAAAAACATCAACCTGCAAAAGGTGGAGACGCTTTTAAGGGACATTCCCGACATCAGTGAGGCGATGCTGGTGGGTGAGCAGCGGCCCTATTGCGTCGCCCTGCTCTGGCCGGAGGATGAGAAGTCCGTTCCGGATGAAAAAGCGCTGGCAGCCGCGATTCGGGCGGTCAACGAACAGCTTTCCCACCCGGAGCAGGTCAAGCGATATGCGTTGATGTCCAGCCCGCTGAAAATATCCACCGGAGAGCTGACCCCCAATTTGAAGCTGCGCCGAAGCAATATCACGGAACTGCACCAGCAGACCATTGACGGCCTGTATGCGCCCACGGCCACCCCGGTCGGAGATGTCCTTCTGATTGGAGCGTTGTGATGAATCGGCTGATTTACCGCGCATTATCGAGCAGGTTCGGCGCACATCTTGAATTACAGATTCTGATGCGGCAAACGGCAAAAGCCTTCGGCGTAGGTGCGCCGAAGGCTGCCAGGTGTTCCACGCCAGAACTGTTGAAGGCCTACGCGCAGTTCACGTCGGAGGAAGCCGTGCGGGCCTTAGAGCATGGGGACGATCTCGAAGCGCTGCACCAGAAGTTATATCAGATGGCCTGTGGGCTGGGGAAGCACCTTCGCCGGTGGCTGAGGCCGAAGGATGAAAAGGACTGCCTTGCTGTTATCATACTGCTCTATCGAAACATAGGCATTCAGATGGAAGAAGAAGCGCCCGGAACCATTTGTGTTCGCAAATGCTATTTCAGCGCCTTCTATACACCGGAAGTCTGCGCTGTCATATCCGCCATTGACCAGGGCATCTTTGCGGGAGTTTATCAGGGCGGCAAGCTGTCCTTTCGTGAGCGCATCACAGAGGGACATGATGTTTGCCGGGCAGATTTCAGATAAAGGAGAAGGCGCACAGGCCGGAAAGGAGAGGCTGTTAAAATGAAAAAGGCGATTGTGATAGGCTCCGGCGCTGGGGGCGCTATGATGGCAAAAGAGCTGCAGGGCCATTTTCAGGTGACGATATTGGAAGCAGGAGGCGAATTTCAGCCATTTGCCTTTTCTGTAGACAGGCTCGCCGGGCTGCGCAAAACCGGGCTGTTTCTGGACGAGCGGATGATTTCTCTGCTGTTCCCGGCCATGCGGGTGCAAAAGGCAACCTCGGATATGGTGCTGGTGCATGGCAGATGCACAGGAGGCACCACGACCCTCGCCACCGGCAGTGCGAAGCGGTGTGACGAAGGGCTGGAAAAGCTGGGCATCCATCTGGATGAGGAGTTCGCGGAGCTTGAACGAGAAATCCCCCTGTCCACCGACCACGAGCAATACTGGTCCTCCCAGACGAAAGCCCTCTATGACGCCTGTGTGGAATTGGGCTTTGCGCCAACCCCTACCGGCAAGCTGGTGGACTTTGACCGCTGCGTCCACTGCGGGCGCTGTGTGCTGGGGTGCCGGACGGGCGCAAAATGGGACAGCCGCAGGCTGCTTGAGGAGAGTGTCGAAAAAGGGGCCGTGCTGAAGACCAACTGCAAAGTGACAAAGCTCGGCATTGACCGCAGCGACAATTCCGTACATACCGTCTATGCGAAAGAGGGCGGGAAGCAGACGACTTACAGTGCCGATCTCGTTGTCCTGGCCGCCGGTGGGCTTGGCACTCCGATCATTCTAGATCGCTCCGGAATCACCTGCGAGGCAACGCTTTTTGTTGACCCCGTCCTCTGTGTGGCCGCACCGTATCCGGGAGCTGGACAGGATCGGCATATCCCCATGCCTTTTCTCATGCAGAGAGACGGCTATATGCTCTCCCCCTACATGGACTACCTCAGCTTTTTCTTCAATAAGTCCTGGCGGCTGCCATCCAAAGACATCCTTAGTATCATGATCAAGCTTTCAGACTCCGGCTTCGGCGCCAGCCGCAGCCGGAAGATTGAAAAGGAGCTGACCCTGACAGACCGGGAACGGCTGAAAGCTGGCGTATCTGACTGTAAGGCGATTCTGGGAAAGATGGGCATTGCCGAGGGCGATATGTTCCTTGGGACACTGAATGCGGGGCATCCCGGTGGGATGCTGCCCCTGACTTCGGAGGAGTCGAAAAGTTTTCACAATCATCGGTTGCCTGAAAATCTGTATATCGCGGACGCCACGCTGCTGCCGGAATCGATGGGGAATCCCCCGATATGGACGATTCTTGCCCTGGCGAAACGCATCGCCAAAGTTTGCACAGCGGCCATAGCATGACAGTGCATATACGCCCGGAAAGGAGGAACCCATGCGGGAAAAACGGCATAACGAATCCCAGGAGGATTATTTAGAGGGTATCTATGTGGTTACACAGCGGAAGGGCTACTGTCGTTCCGTAGACCTGGCAGAGGAGCTTGGCTATTCCAAGGCAAGCGTCAGCGTGGCAGTGTCAAAAATGAGGGAGGAAAATCTGCTCCGGGTAGCGCAAGCCGGACTGCTGGAATTGACAGAGGAAGGAAAGAAAATCGCAGAATATACGTTTCAAAAGCACTCGCTTCTCAAAAAGATACTGTGCGAAATAGGCGTGGACGAACAGCAGGCGGACATCGAGGCCTGCAAGATCGAACACATCATCAGTGATGAGACCTTTCAGAGATTGATTGCAACGGAGGAGGATTGTGGTCAGTGCAAAAAGTGCAGTACATGAGGTTTTCCTGACGCATCCTCAACAGAAAAACAGAGGTCAACGACCGAACGACAACAAAATTGCCACCCGTTCCGCCTTCGCCTAAGGCGGGCGGAACGAGCAATTTTATCATCCAACGATGGATAACATCTGCCGATACAGCAAAGCTACAACCTTTTATTGAAAAAGTGTAATCATCCATTGCTTTTTGATTAGGGGCTATACCCTGACGGTACAGCTAGATTTCATCGACCAAAGGGTAATAAAATTGCCGCCCATCCCGCCGCAGGCGAGGGATGAGGCGGCAATCCCGACCAGCCGCCATAGGCGGCAGTCTCACCAGTTATCAAGTTACATCGTCTCTAACGGGATAGCCCACTTAATTGAGGGACAAGGCGCAAGCCGCCAGCGGGATACGGGGAGATTCTTAAGAGGGGGGCCACAGGTCCCCCTCTT
>JAJPXL010000091.1 GCA_021205455.1 Clostridiales bacterium | reverse complement strand
TGTGGCCCCCCTCTTAAGAATCTCCCCGTATCAGGCAGGCGGCTCGCGCCTTGTCCCTATTGTTCCGTGGTTCCGCAGACAACAAACGATGGAATTTGATACGCACCAAAGCTGCCGCCTATGGCGGCTGGGGACGATTGCCGCCTCATCCCTCGCCTACGGCGGGATGGGCGGCAATTTTGTTGCCCTTTGGTTGTGGCCCTCTGGCTGTACGGCTACGTTATAATGCCGCCCCTGAAAGGGTAGGGAGCGCAGCGGAAATGCCGCTTGACGGCGAAAGCTGGCCAAACCGTTTATAGCGAGCCTTATCGCCCCGGTCGGTCATTCTCCCACAATATCCGCCTGGAAGAACAGGGCTTCCGTCACATTGATAAAGGTCTCCTCCTCCCTGATGGCGTGGGCTTTGCCCCTCCACCAGACCGTGTCCCGATTGGCGGAGACGGTGACCGTTTCTCCGTTGACCGTGTCATAAGTAATTGTCACCAGCGGCTCACCGTCCGCGTCGGCCTCTGAAAAGAGTTCGTATTTCAGGAACCCGGACAGGCTGACGGCAAGCGCAATATCCTCCTCATCCGTCAGCGCCTTCCTCTCATCCGTGACTGCGGGGTATGCAATCGTGACCCGCTGAACCTCCTCCGCATCCGGTATGCCGATGAGGTACATTCCTTCCGACCCTATCTTGAACGCCATGCTAAGCGCAGTCCCCAACAGCGCACCCGCCAGGATGCCCACTACCGTTTGCAGCCATCTTTTCTTCATCTGAGTTTCCTCCTTCGGTTCAGCTGTCCCCCCCTAAAACTGCGGCACGCTCCGCACCAGCAACGCGCACCCCGCTCCGATGGAGAGCTCCGCCGCCTTGCCGGGCAAAATCTCATTGCTGACGGTCAGCGTCCCCCCTCTGGGCACGTCCTTCCCGCGCAGCACATACTTCGTCCCGCAGATGGAGACATCCTTCAGCACCCTGTCCAGCGGCAGCAGGCCCAGGTACTGGTAGGGCGGGTCGTTCTCCACCACCGTCCGCCCGGCGGTCAGGTAGCGGATCTCGTTCATCCCGTCCACCAGCAGGCCCCGGCCCCCCTGGTCGGCGATCTGCTCCAGCAGACAGCAGTTGGACAGATAGTGGTCAAACCGCCCGCCGGTGCAGCCGGTCAGCAGCAGCTCGCCGCAGCCCAGCCGGAAGGCCTGCTGAATGGCGGCCTCCAGGTCGGTGACATCCTTCTCCTCCGGCAGCACCACCGATTCCAGCCCCTCCGGCCAGCCGCCGGAGTCGCCGTCCCCCACATACCAGTCAGGGGTCAGCCCGGCGGCCTGGGCCTGCCGCCTGCCGCCGTCCGCCGCGATGACCCACTCCCCGCCTTGCAGATAGCGGCGCAGAAAGCCCCAGTCCTCACAGGGTGCGGAGCCGAAAATCACAGCCCGCTTGCTTGTTTTCATTTCTGTCCCTCCTGATGGAAAACGCCATACAAATCGCTCCTGCGGACTTGTATGGCGCTTCTCTAATGTTTCGTTTGTTCCCAGCTGTTGTGCTCCTTCGCCGTCTGGTACAGCCGCACATAGCTGTCGTGGCGGGAGCGGGAGATCTCCCCCGCCTTCACCGCCGCCAGGACGGCGCAGCCCTTCTCCTTCACATGGGCGCAGCCCACATACCGGCACTGGCCCAGGTAGGGCCGGAACTCCCGGAAGGCGTAGGCCAGCCGCTCCCTGTCCAGCAGATCCTCCGTCTCCGTGTCAAAGGCGGCGAAGCCCGGCGTATCCGCGATGACCGCCCCGTTGCTCAGACGGAACAGCTCCACATGGCGGGTGGTGTGCCGCCCCCGGCCCAGCTTCTCGCTGACCTCGCCGGTGGGGATGCCGAAGTCCGGTTCCAGGGCGTTCAGCAGGGAGGATTTCCCCACGCCGGAGTTGCCGGTGAACACCGCCGTCTTCCCGGCGATCAGCGTCCCCAGCTCCGGGACACCCTCCCCGGTGCGGGCGCTGACCCGCAGGGTCTGGAAGCCCGCCTGCCGGAAGCGCTGATACAGCTCATCGCAGGGGTCCAGGTCGCACTTGTTCAGCACGATGATGGGCTCACAGTCGTTCAGCTCGGCCAGCGCCGCCACCCGATCGATGAGGAAGGGGTCTGTGACGGGGTTGACGTTGGCGCCGATCAGCACCATCTGGTCCATATTGGCCACCGCCGGACGCTGGAAGCAGTTGCGCCGCTCCAGGATCCGGTCCAGTCGGCCGCAGCCAACCTCGGTGGGGGTGATCTCCACCCGGTCCCCCACCAGCGGGGAGACCTTTTCATAGCGGAACTTCCCTCTGGCCCTGCACTGGTACACCTGCCCGTCGCAGTCCACATAGTAGAAGCCGCTCAGCGCCTTTACAATCAGCCCCGTCATGACACCGTAAAGTCCGTGTAGTTCTCGCCGTCCAGGGTGACGGAGACGGTTTCCACATTGCCGGAGATGGTCAGGGTCACCCGACCGTTGTCCGCCTCGATGGTACCCTCATAGAGGACGCTGCCGTTCACCGTGACCACCAGGTAGGAGTCCTCGGTGCGCCCCTCCGGCATATCGATGACGACGTAGTGGAGGTTCTCCTCCTCGCTGTTCTCGGTGCTGCCTGAATTGGTGGTGTCACTGCTCCCGGTGTCATCCTGCTGGGTGGTGTCCCCCGACTCGGAACCGGTATTGCTATTGCTATTGGTATCCGTTTCCTCGGTGGTGAGCTCATCCTCATCGTTCGTCTTCGCCGGGCCGGCGCTGACCTGGAGGTTTACGGCGGTGCCCACGTTGACCTCGGTGTTGGTGGCAATGCTCTGGTACACCACGGTGCCCTCTGCCATGTCGCTGTCCACGGTGACGACTTCGCCCACTTCCAGCCCCAGCTCGGTGATTTTGGACTTGGCCTTCTCCAGGGTCATGCCCTCTACGGAAATCATGGTCACCTTCTTCACCGTGGGCCCCTTGCTGTAGTACAGCATGACGCTCTGCCCGGCGGTCAGCGTCTCCCCGGCCACCGGGTCGGTGGAGATGATGCAGTCCTCCTCGTAGTCGTCGGAGTTGCGGGCGTCGTACTTGACGATGACGTTGTACTCATCCTCCAGCTTCTCCGCCCACTCCTTGTAGTTTTCACCGACGATGTTGGGCATCACCATGGTCTCCTCCTCTTCCTCCTCGGCGCAGAGGATGACGGTGATCTCCGTCACCTCGCTCTTGGAGGTGGTGCCGCCCACCGGCGTCTGCGAGACGATTTGCCCGATTTCATAGTTCGCGTCGTACACGGTCTCCTCGCTGACCGTGATGGTGAAGTGGCCGTTGTAGTCCTCGTTTTCCAGCAGGTACTCCTCCGCCTCCAGCTGGGTCATGCCCACGAGGGAGGGCACCTCATAGGTCTCCGTCGTCCCCATCATGCCGGAGAGCAGGTTCCGCCAGACCAGGAAGAACAGCAGCGCAATCACCAGCAGGATCACCGCCACTGTGCCAAGGATGATGGCGAGGCGCTTGGTCCTGGCGGGGTCGTCGTCCTCGTCCTCCTCGTCGTCCGCTTCCCCCTCCGGGAGGGGCTCTGCCCCGGCGGACTCCGGCGCTTCGGCCGCCGCCCCCTCCGTCACGGCTCCGTCCGCTGCCACCACAGGCATATGCAGCATGGTAATGTCACCGTCCCCGGGAATCCAGGGGTTTTCATAGGGGAACACGATGTCCGGATTCTTGCGGAAGGCCTCCAGGTCGGCCAGCACTTCGTCCGCGTCATTGTAGCGCAGGTCCCGGTTGGGCGCCATGCACTTCATGGTGATCTGCTCTATGCCCACGGGGATGTCCTCCACCAGCTCTCTGGGGGACAGGGGGATGGAGTTGATGTGCTGCAAGGCCACCGAGATGGCGGAGTCCCCCTCGTAGGGCAGGCGGCCTGTCAGCATCTCGTAGAGCACCACACCGGCGGAGTACAGGTCGCTGCGGCCGTCGATGTCCCCGCCCTTGGCCTGCTCCGGCGAGATATAGTGGACGCTGCCCAGGGTTTCCGAGGTCATAGTGCGCTGGGAGTCGGAGATGCGGGCGATGCCGAAGTCCGCCACCTTCACGCTGCCGTCCCGCAGCACCATGATGTTCTGGGGCTTGATGTCCCGGTGGACGATGCCCCGGCTGTGGGCGTGCTTCAGCGCCTGGAAAATCTGGGTGCTGAAGTGGAGGGCCTCTCGCCAGTTCAGGGCGGTCCCCCGCTTCTTCATATACTGCTTCAGGGTGATGCCCTCGATCAGCTCCATGACGATATACTCGGTGCCCTCTGTCTGGTTCACGTCGTATACGCTGACGATGTTGGGGTGGCTCAACATGGCCACCGCCTGGGACTCGTCATGGAAGCGGCTGCGAATCTCCTCGTCCTCCGCCAGCTCCGGCTTCAATATCTTGACCGCCACCAGGCGGTTCAGACGATGGCACTTTGCCTTATAGACCACTGCCATGCCGCCAACGCCCAGGACATCCAAAATCTCGTAGCGGTCATCCAGCATTTTTCCTATGTATTCGTCCATATCAAACCCTCCTGTCCGTCAGGCGCCTTGGGGCGCGGTGTCCAGCATGACCACGGTCACGTTGTCCGGCGCGCCCCGCTCCAACGCCAGCGCCACCAATCGGGCGCAGCAGTCCGCAATGCTGCCCTCTGTCAGGGCGGTTTGCAGCATTTCCTCCGGTGTCACCAGGTTGCTCAGCCCGTCGCTGCACAGCAGCAGCCTGCTGCCCTCCTCCAGGTCCACCTCAAAGATGTCGCCAATCACGTCCCTGGTCGTCCCCAGCGCCCGGGTGATCACGTTGCGGTTGGGGTGGCAGCGGGCTTCCTCCTCCGTCAGCTTGCCGCACTCCACCAGCTCCGCCACCAGGGAGTGGTCGTGGGTCACCTGCCGGATGCCGGCAGGCGTCAGGTAGTAGGCCCGGCTGTCCCCAACGTTGATGAAGTACGCCCTGCCCTCTCCGGCGAAGGCTGCCACCAGGGTGGTGCCCATCCCCTGGCAGGCCGCGTCCTGACGGGAGCGGGTGTAGACCGCCCCGTTGGCCTGGGCCAGCGCATCCCGCAGCCGCTCCTGGACAATGCCGTGGGACTGGGCCAGCGCCTCGGCAAACTGCTGCGCGGCCAGGCTGCTGGCGACGTTCCCGGCCTTGGCGCCGCCCATGCCGTCACAGACCAGCAGCACCGCATAGGTTCCGTCCGTCCATTCATAAAAAGCGTCCTGGTTCTGCGTCCGGACCCTGCCCTGGTCAGTGATTCCATATATGTTCATGCGTACCCGTCCATTTCCCTGCGCTGTTATGTTTGGCTTGCTCCGGCGCAGCGCGAAGCAGCGGGGTATCGTTCCGATTGCTCACTCAGGGTCATTCTTCCAGCCCCAGCGTTTTCCGCCGGAGCTGGCCGCAGGAGGCGTCGATGTCGCCCCCCAGCTTCCGGCGGACGGTGGCGGTGACGCCCTGGCACTCCAGCCGCTGCTGGAAGGCCGCCACCCGTTTGGAGGGCTTTAGGGGGCTCTCCCGCACGTCGTTCAGGGGAATCAGGTTCACATGGCCCGGCATCCCCTTCAGGTGCTTCACGATCAAATCCGCCTGCCAGTCGTGGTCGTTCACGCCGTCAATCATGGCGTATTCAAAGCTGATGCGCCGTCCCGTCTCCTGAAAATAGCGGTGGCAGGCGGCGAACAGCTCCTCCACCGGGTAGGCCCGGTTCACCGGCATCAGCCGGTTCCGGGTCTCGTTGTCCGGGGCGTGGAGGGAGACGGACAGGGTCAGCTGCAAATCCAGCGCCCCCAGCCGCCGGATACCCGGCACAATGCCGCAGGTGGACAGGGAGATGTGCCGCATCCCGATGTTCAGCCCCTCCGGGTCGTTCACCAGCTCCAGGAACCGGAGCACCGCGTCTAGGTTGTCCATCGGCTCCCCAATGCCCATCAGCACGATGTTGGAGAGCTTCAGCCCGGAGTCCTTCTGGGAGAAAATCACCTGATCCAGCATCTCCGCCGGCGTGAGCCTGCGCACCAGGCCCCCCACCGTGGAGGCGCAGAAGGCGCAGCCCATCAGGCACCCCACCTCGGAGGAGACGCAGATAGTATTTCCATGTTGATAGCGCATGATAACCGTTTCGATGCAATTTCCGTCGGCCAACCGCCACAGATATTTGATGGTGCCGTCCAGCCGGGAGACCTGCTTCCGCTCCACCACCGGCACGGAGAGGGTACAGCGCTCCTCCAGCTTCCGGCGGAGGGGCTTGGAGAGGTTCGTCATCTCGTCAAAACGCTCCACGCCCTTCTGGAGCCAGGTGAAAATCTGCTTTGCCCGGAAGGAAGGCTCCCCCAGCTCCGCCACCAGGGCGGCAAGCTCCGCCCTGCTCAGGGATTTGATGTCCGTCACCTGTCGTCGCTCCTTTCCCGTCGGCACAGCCTTGCCATGAAGAAGCCATCCGTGCCGTGGATGTGGGGCCAGAGGGTCAGCATCCCCGCCTTCACCGGGCCGACAGGCTCCGACAGCGGAAGGGGTTCCAGGGCAAAGTCGCTGTGGCAAGACAGGAAGCCCGTCACCACGTCCTCATTCTCCCGCTTCAGCACGGTGCAGGTGGCGTAGAGCAGCCTGCCCCCCGGCTTCACATAGCGGCTGACGTTGTCTAAGATGGCCCGCTGCACCTGGGGCAGCCCGGCCAGCTGCGCCGGGTCCTTCTCGCGAATATCCGGCTTCTTGCGGATGATGCCCAGGCCGGAGCAGGGCACGTCCGCAATTACCAGGTCAAATGCCCCTTCCAACGCGGGGTCAAATTCCTTTGCGTTTTGCAGGCGGCTTGTCACGCTTTTCAGCCCCAGCCGCGCCGCTCCGGCAGAAATCAGCTTCACCTTGCCGGGGTGGATGTCGCAGGACAGGATACTGCCCTCGTCCCCCATCAGCAGCGCGGCGGAGAAGGTCTTGCCCCCCGGCGCGCCGCAGCAGTCCAGCACCCGCATCCCCGGCTGCGGCTCCGCCGCCAGCACCGCCAGCCGAGCCGCCGCGTCCTGGACGAAGAAGTCCCCCCGGCGGAAGGCGTCCAGCCGCTCCAGGTCGCCTGTGCCGCTGAGCTCCAGGCAGCCGGGCAGCCAGGGGTGGGGCCGGGCCTGCACCTCGGCGCGCCGCAGCTCCTCCAGCAGGGCCTCCGGCGTGGTGCGCAGGGTGTTGGTCTGGATGGTGGTTCCGGGCTGGGCGTTGTTGGCCCGCAGCAGCCCTTCCAGGTCGCCGCCCTCCCCCAGGGCCTCCCCCAGGCAGTCCACCAGCCATTGAGGGTGGCTGTAGGCTACGGACAGGCTCTCCGGCTGGGGCAGCTCCCCCCGCCTCCGGCAGAAGCTCCGCAAAATCCCGTTGGCCAGCTTGGCGGAGTGGGGGTTCCGGCAGTAGCTTCGGCACAGCTTCACCGTCTCGTTGACGGCGGCGCTGTCCGGGATGCGGTCCAGCAGGGCGATTTGATACAGCCCCGTCCACAGCGCCACCCGAAGGGGCGGCTCCATCTTCTCCGGCGCAACGGTGGACAGCCATGCCAGCCAGCTGTCCAGCAGCAGCCTGTTCTGCTGGACGCCGTAGCAGATGCGGCTGCACAGGGCGCTGTCCTGGGGGGACAGCCCCGCCTGCCGGACGGCGTCCTTCAGCGCCGCATCCGACCAGGCGTTCCGCCCCTCGCAGCGCAGCAACACCTCCAGGGCCACCTGCCGGGCGTTCTTCTGTTTTTGTTCCCGTTTCTCTGCCATATTATCCAAATAGCGGATGCCCTCTCAGGTAGTCCGCCGCTTTCATCCGTTTTTTGCCGGGGGCCTGCACCTCGGTCAGGGTCAGCACCTGCCCGTCTCCGCAGGCCATCCGAATGCCCAGCCTGTCCGCCCCCAGGGCCGTTCCGGCGCTCCGGTCGGTGGTCTCCCCGGTCAGAGCGGAGGCGTACACCTTAAAGGTGACGCCCTGCACCGTGGCGGTGGTGGCGGGCCAGGGGGTCAGGCCCCGAATCTGATTGTGGAGGTCACAGGCGCTCCTGGTGAAGTCCAGAGGGGACAGCGCCCGGCTCAGCATGGGGGCGTAGCTCTGCTTTGCCTCGTCCTGGGGGGTGCGGGCGGCAGTACCGGCGGCGATGGCCTGCACCGTCTCCCCCAGCAGCGTGCCGCCCAGCTCCGCCAGGCGGCCGGTGAGGGTCTCCACGCTCTCCTCCGGGTCGATGGGGGTGGCGGCTTGGGAAATGATGTCCCCGGTGTCCAGCGTCTCGGCCATATACATGATGGTCACGCCGGTCTCCCGCTCCCCGTTGATGACCGCCCAGTTGATGGGGGCGGCCCCCCGGTACTTGGGCAGGAGGGAGGAGTGGACGTTGATGCAGCCGTAAGGCGGCAGCTCCAGCACCTCCTTCGGCAGAATCTTGCCGTAGGCCGCCACCACAATCAGCTCCGGCGCCAGCGCCGCCATGGCCTGCTGCACCGCCCCGTCCCGAAGGGTTTGGGGCTGGTAAACCGGCACCCCGGCCTCCAGCGCCGCCGCCTTCACCGGGCTGGGCGTCAGCTTCATGCCCCGGTTCCTGGGCTTATCCGGCTGGGTGTACACCCCCACGATCTGATGGCCGTCGGCCAGCAGCCGCCGGAAGGACGGCACGGCAAACTCCGGCGTCCCCATAAATACGATACGCAATGTTCCTTCCCCCTTGCCGCTGCTCTGGCGGCGTCAGTCCTCCGCGGACGGTTCACAGTCGGCCTGCTGCCCCTCTGCGGGCGCCTCCTGGGTGGCCTGCTGCTCTTCCGTAGGAGCCTCATGGGCGGCCCGATACTCATCCACCTCTTCACTAGAGTAGAGGCGGTCACACAGCTCGTCAAACATCTGCCCGTCCAAGTGGGCCAGCTCGTGGCAGAAGCAGCGGGCGGGCAGTCCGGAATCCTCCACCTCGAACCAGTTCCCCTGCCGGTCCTGGGCGCGGACGCGGACGGTCATGGGCCGCTTCACCAGGCCGTACTTGCCGGGGAGGGACAGGCAGCCCTCAAAGTCCACCTGCTCCCCGGAGGAGGCGACGATCTCCGGATTCACCAGCTCGTGAATCTCCTCCGCCTCGTTCATCACCACCACCGCCCGGCGGCAGATGCCGATTTGCGGCGCGGCCAGCCCCACGCCGCCGGAGTCCAGCAGCGTCTCCCGCAGGTCGTCCAGCAGCCTGCCGAGCCGCCGGTCAAACCGGGTCACCGGATGGCAGGTCTTGGTCAGAATTTTGTCGCCCTTTTTCACAATTTCACGAATCATCGTCTGTGTGTCCTTTCTTCCGTCTTACCGCGGCAGTCAGTCCATGGGGTTCAAATCCACGGAAAGGGAGACGCCGCGGTTCATCTTCTCCGTCATAAACGCCTTTTGCAGCGCCGCCAGCATCCGCCGGACGGCGGCGCTGTCCCGGCAGGTCAGCGTCAGCGTGTAGCGGTACCGCCCCATCACCCGCAGCACCGGGGCGGAGGCGGGCCCCAGCACCTCAAAGGGCTGCGCCCGGAACTCCGGCTGGCTCTGCCAGCTCTTCAGCCCCTCCCGCAGGCGGATGCAGCTCTCCACCACATCCGTCTGCCGCTGGCCGGAGCAGGTCAGCACATACAGGTCCCGGAAAGGGGGGAAGCCTCTGGCCCGACGCAGCTCCAGCTCCGATGCGTAGAAGCTGTCATAGTCCTGGCAGGCGGCGAAGCGGATGGTGTCATTTTTGGGGGTATAGGTCTGAATCACCGCCACCCCCTGTTTGCCGCCCCGGCCTGCCCGGCCCACCACCTGGGTCAGCAGGGAGAAGGTCCGCTCCGCTGCCCGGTAGCTCTCGTTGAACAGGGCCAGGTCGGCGTCGATGACCCCTACCAGCGTCACATTTTCAAAGTCCAGCCCCTTGGTCACCATCTGGGTGCCGATGAGGATGGGGATTTTCTCCTGTTCAAACCGGGACAGGATTTTCTCATGGCTGTTGGAGGCGGACACCGTGTCCGCGTCCATCCGGAGGATCTCCGTTCCGGGGAACTCCTCGGCCAGCTCCTGCTCCACCTTCTGAATCCCCGCGCCGGCGAAGGCCAGCGGGCTGGCGCACGCAGGGCACTGCTCCGGCACCTCCTGGGAAAAGCCGCAGTAGTGGCACATCATCCGCCCGTTGTCCCCATGGTAGGTCAGCTTCACGCTGCAATTCGGGCACTCCGGCGTATAGCCGCACTCCGGGCAGACCACCACCCGGCTGGTGCCCCGCCGGTTCAGAAAGAGGATGGTCTGCTCCCCCTTCTCCAGGTTCATGCCGATGAGCTTTTGCAGGCCGCGGCTGATGGCCCGGTCGTTGCCGCTGCGCAGCTCCTGCTTTAAGTCCGCCAGATAGACCTTCGGCAGCGCCTGCTCGTTGTACCGCTCCCGCAGCTGAAAGAGGTGGTAGCGGCCCTGCCTGGCCTGATACATGGTCTCGACGCAGGGGGTGGCGGAGCCCAGCACCAGGGTGGCCCCGGTCTGCTTGCAGCGGTACTTGGCGATGTCCCTGGCGTGATAGCGGGGCAGGGTCTCCGACTTGTAGCTGCTCTCCTGTTCCTCGTCCAGGATGATCAGCCCCAGCCGCTCCAGCGGCGCAAAAACGGCGGAGCGGGTGCCAATGATCACCTGGGCCCTGCCGCTTTTGGCCCGCTTCCACTCGTCATACCGCTCCCCCACGGAGAGGGCGGAGTGGAGGACCGCCACCCGCTGGCCAAACTGGGCCTGAAAGCGGCGGAGCATCTGCGGGGTCAGGGCGATTTCCGGCACCAGCACCAGGGCGGTCTTCCCCTCCGCCAGCGCCTTGTGAATCAGCTTGATATACACCTGGGTCTTGCCGCTGCCGGTGACGCCGTACAGCAGGGCGCAGGCGGGCTGCCCGGCGTCCATCAGGGCGCCGATGCCCCGATAGGCCGCCTCCTGCCCAGCGTTCAGGACGGGGACGCTCTGCCGCTCCACCGCCTGCCGCTCCTCCCGGCGGAACACCTCCCGCTGAAACAGCGCCACCAGCCCCTTCTTCTCCAGCGCGGTGAGGGTGGCCCGCTTCGCGCCGGTAAAGTAGCCGATGTCCTTCAGGGAGGCGCCGCCCCCCACCTGGGCCAGGAAGCGTATCACGGCCCGCTGGGCCTTGGCGCTGGGCTTCAGCTGCTGCAGCGCCTCCTCCTCCGGGCAGGCCAGCTCCGCCACCTGCTCGGCCTTGTCACCCACGCCGCGGACCGAGCTGGTCTCCAGCCGGACAAGGCCCTTGTCCTGCAAGGCCCGCAGCGCCTGGGTGGGGCTTTTCTTCTCAAAGGCGGCATAGATGGCCTGCCGCTCCGCCGAGCCGCCGCCCGCCAGCAGCACCTCCACCACCCGCCGCTGGGCGGGGGCGTGGGCAGTCTCCGCATAGGCCCTGGCCTCGTCCACGCCGTCGCAGAGGGAGAAGCTGTCCCTCAGGGCGTAGTACAGCCCCGTGGGGAGCATGGCCTTGGCCCCGTCGTACACAGTGCAGAAGTACCGCTGCTGCATCCAGAGGGCCAGCTCCAGCATGGCCTCGTCCAGCACCGGCTGCTCGTCCAGCAGCTGAAGCACCTGCTTGAGCCGGGGGAGCTTTTCCCCCTGCCAGACCCGAAGCAGGATGCCCTCCACCCGCCGGTTGCCCTGGCTGAAGGGGACAATGCACCGCATTCCCGGCCGGGCCGCCTCCAGCAGCCCCTCCGGGACGAGGTAGGTGTAGGGCTTGTCAATGGCATAGGTGGCCGCTGACACGGCCACCTGGCAGAGCGTCACAGCTTCCACCTGCGCGCCTCCCCTCTCTCAGTAGTCGCGGCTCTCATTAGGAAAGGCAACAGCGCACAATTCCCGGCTGCCTGCTTTGCGCACACCGGCCTCCTGAATCATGCGGTGTTGCCTGTCTGTTGAAAAACCGTTTTTTCACGCAGAGCGTTTCACTCTGCCTCGCTCTGCGCCTCGTCCGGCGCTTCGTCCTCTTCCTCCGGAGCCGCCGGCTCCTCCGGCGCGGCTTCCGGCTCCTCGTCCTCCGGCTTCAGGAGCCCCGCCCGCGCCTCGTTCAGGGCGATGGTCACCGGCTTTTCCTCCAGGGGCTGCTTCTCCCGCTCCGCTTCGCTGGACAGCTGCCGCGCCCGGTGGGCCACCAGGTTGACCAGCTCGTAACGGCTGGAAACGTTGGTCAGCAACTCATTCATGGGATACAAAATCATACTAGTCCTTCCTTTCAAACAGCGGTTCCGCTGTTACTGCGCTTGCTGCGTCCGCCCCGTCGCTTCCGCTTCCTCAAAGGAGCGATTGTATTGCTGAATCACATCCTGCATATAGCAGCTTTTGCGGCCGACCGCGCACAGAATCTCATTCAGCTCATTCACCGCCAGCGCCACCTGGCAGTTGACGACGACGAAATCATACTTGGAAATATAGGGCAGGTCCTTCTTCGCCTGGGCCAGGCGCTTGCGGATGCTCGCCTCATCCTCTGTTTTGCGCCCGTACAGGCGGGCCTTCAGCTCCGCATAGGAGGGGGGCAGGATGTAAATCAGGGTGGCGTCCGGGCGGCGCTCCCGCACCTGCATGGCCCCCTTCGTCTCAATATCCAGGATGACGGTCTGGCCTCTGTCCAGCATGGCCTCCACCTGGCTCCTGGAGGTGCCATAGGCGTTGTCCGCATAGCCGGCGTACTCCAGGAAATCCCCCTGCTCCACCCGGCACTGGAACTCCCGCTGGGTGACAAAGAAGTAATGCTTGCCGTCCACCTCGTTCTCCCTGGGGGCGCGGGTGGTATAGGAGACGGAAAAGCACAAATCGTCTCTCCGTTTTTGCAGCTCCTCGATCAGCGTCCCCTTGCCGACCCCGGACGGCCCGGAAATGACGATCAGCTGCCCCTGCTTCTGTGCCTCAGTCATGCGCTTCCTCCACCTCTGGGCCGGCGTCCTTGCCGTTGACTCGCCCTGCGATTGTTTCCGGCTGCACTGCCGACAGGATGATATGGTCAGAATCCGTGACGATCACGCTGCGGGTGCGGCGGCCATAGGTGGCGTCGATGAGGACGCCCCTGTCCCGGCCCTCCTGCACCAGCCGCTTGATGGGGGCGGAGTCCGGGCTGATGACCGTGACGATGCGCTCTGCGGAAACCATATTCCCAAAGCCAATATTCACCAGTTTCAAAGGAACCCCTCCCCCAAAGCGTCATTCCACGTTCTGCACCTGCTCCCGGATTTTCTCCAGCTCCGCCTTCATATCCACCACCACGGTGGACAGCTCCAAATCGTTGCACTTGGAGCCGATGGTATTGGTCTCCCGGTTCATCTCCTGAATCAGGAAGTCCAGCTTGCGGCCGATGGGCTGCCCGCCGTCCATCATGGCGCGGAACTGGGCGATGTGGCTGGTCAGCCGCACCGTCTCCTCCGCGACGGCCACCTTGTCGGCAAAGATGGCCACCTCGGTCAGCACGCGGCTCTCATCGATCTGCCGGTCGGCCAGCGTCTCCTGGATGCGGCTGTAGAGCCGCTCCCGGTACGCCGCCACCGTCTCCGGAGAGCGGCGCTCCACCGCGGCCACATAGCCCTCCATTGTGTCCAGCCGCCGGGCCAGGTCCTCATACAGCTTCTCCCCCTCACGGGTGCGCATGGCGTCAAAGTCCGTCAGGGCGGCCTGGGTCGCCGCCAGCAGGTCCTCCGTCAGCTCCTCCAGGTTTTCGGGGGCCTTCTCCACCTGCACCACGTCCGGCATACGGGCGACCAGCTCCAGGGAGACCTCCCCGGCCAGCTGATACTGCTCCGCCATGGACCGGAAGGCGGCCACATACCCCGCCGCCATGGCCTCGTTCACCCGGACGGCCACCGCCTCGGCGGCCTCCTGCTCCACCGTGATGAACAGGTCCACCTTGCCCCTGGAGACGGCGCGCTTCACCGCCCGCTGGATGCCATCCTCCGCGCAGGCGTAGGCCCTGGGCAGGCGGATGTTGCAGTCCAGGTAGCGGTTGTTGACGCTGCGCACCTCCACCGTGATGGCCCGACCGTGCAGGGTCAGCTCCCCGCGCCCATAGCCTGTCATACTCTTTAGCATGGTATTCCTCCCGCCGACAGCCTCCCCGCAGCAGGGCGCAGAGGCCGGTTTTGCTTTCGTAACTGAATATTATATCAAACCTTTCCGGCCTTGTAAACCGGCTTTCTCCACAGTTTTTGTCAAAACGGAGCTTTTTCTTCCGGCAGGATGGTGCGCCCCGCCGCAGGCCGCGCTATGTGCCGTCCGTCTCCGCCTCGGTACCCGTTTCCGCGTCGGCTTCCGCCTCGCTGATCTCCACCACGACGGAGTAGCTGTCAATGGCGCCAATGTCGCTCATGCCCTGGACCTTGACCTCCGCAGGTACGGTGCAGGTGCCTGTGGCGTTGGCGTCGATCTCGCTGAGGTCCGCCTCCACATAGACATCCTCATCGGTCAGCAGCGCCATCGTCGCCTCATCGCCCCGGATGCGCACCTCCAGGCTCTCCGTCACCAGCACAGCGGAGATGCCGTCCGGGACGTTGACCAGGCGAATGTCGCTGGTCTCCACCTTCTGGGTGGTCAGGCCGGAGATCTTCACCGATACCGTGACGGTGCTGTAGCCGCTCTCGTTGGTGACGCCCTCCGGCATTTGCAGGGTGAAGGTATATTCCTCCGAGGTGATGACCTGGGACAGGTCGATCGTCCCCACCTTCAGCTCTGTAATCGCCGACAGCGTCTCCTCCGTGCCGGAAATCAGCAGCGTTTCCTGGGACATCTCATAGGTGACATCCGCCTCCGTGGCCCCGCCGCCTTCCAGGAAGGTGACCTTCAGCGGCACCTCCTTGACGCAGCGCACCGGGAAGGTGACCTCCGTCTCGGTTTCGGACAGGGTGATTTCCTCCTGCTCCACCACTGTTCCGTCCGCCGCCACCAGCTGGATGGGCAGCGTACCAGACCAGGAGCTGGTCAGCTCCTCTGCGTC
Source organism: Clostridiales bacterium (assembly GCA_021205455.1). Lineage (GTDB taxonomy): Bacteria > Bacillota > Clostridia > Oscillospirales > Oscillospiraceae > Onthomonas. The sequence continues at coordinate 3,271 of JAJPXL010000091.1, read as the reverse complement.
CAGCACCACCTGGGCATGGTCGACCTGCTCCACCAGGGAGGCTTCCCCGCTGATGGTGACCGTCTCCACCCCCAGCTGGAAGTCGGCGCTGTCATACAGGTAGCCGTCCGCCACGCTGCCGGTAAAGACGCCGGAGACGCTGACCTCCTTGGTGTCGATCTCCGTCACGGTGACGGTGATGGTGGACGGGCTGCGGGAGGAGATGGAGAAGCTGGTCAGGGAGGTGCTGCTGGGCCAGGTGATGGTATAGCTCAGCTCCTGCTCCCCCGCCTCCGTGATTTGGTCGGCAGCGTCCACGGTGATGCTGACGTTGTTCCGGTCCATCTGAGAGATGACCGCCCGGACGCCGGTCAGCTTCAGGGTGACGGTGGCGTCCTCCACGTCGGTAATCATCAGCCCCTGCTCGCTCAGCTCGTCCTCCCCCAAAATGGTGACGGGGATATTCCGGATGGTGGTATAGGCGTCGGGCTCGGTGGTGATGTCCACATACAGCCACAGCACCACCGCGCACAGCACCGCCAGCAGCCCATAGGCCAGCCTGCTTCCCTTGACTTTATTCCACATCTTCATGTTCGTCACGTTCCCCCTTCCTGCCGCGCCAGGATTCCCTCAGGACGGAGAGGCTCAGGCTCAACAAATCCTTTTTGTCGTCCTGCTTCTCCTGGGGCAGGAGCTCATTGCGCAGCACTCTGCGCAGCGTCTCCGGGGCCAGATGGCGGCGCAGCGTCCCGTTGGTGGCTACGGAGATGGACCCCGTCTCCTCCGAGCAGATGACCACCAGGGCGTCGGTATGCTCCGTGGCCCCGATACCTGCCCGGTGCCGCATCCCCAGCTCCTTGCTGATGTTGGCGTTGCTGGAGAGGGGCAGGACGCAGCCCGCGCCGACAATCCTGCCATTCCGCACGATTACCGCCCCGTCATGGAGGGGGGCCTTCACGAAGAAAATATTTTTCAGCAGCTCCGCAGAGACGGAGGCGTCCAGCGCCGTACCGGTCTTGATGCAGTCATCCAGGATGCTGCCCCGCTCAAAGACGGTCAGCGCGCCGGTCCTGCTCTTGGACATGGCGGCGTAGGCGTCCACCGTCTCGTCAATGGCGTTCTCCAGCTCGTCCACATTGGTTTCATGCCGGCTGAACACGCTGGTGATGCCGCCGCTGCCCATCTGCTCCAGGAAGTGACGGATCTCCGGCTGGAACACCACCACGATGGCCAACAGGCCGATCTCCAGTGTGTTGCTCAGGATGAAGTTCAGCACGTGCAGGTCCAGCAGGCTGGCCCCCCACATCAGGATGATGAGCAGCGCGATGCCCCGCAGCACCTGCCCGGCCTGGCTCGCCTTGGCAAAGCACAGCACCTTGTAGATCAGGTAGGCGATGATCGCAATATCCACCACGTCAGAAAATCGGATCGTCTCCAGATAGCCCAGTGCCTTATGTAGCACCAAAATGAGCGAATCCATATTCTAACCCCTCCTCCGCTTCCCAAAAAAGCGCCGAAAACAGGCGCCGGCCAACTCCTCCCACACTGCGCCCCGGGCACAGGTTTCCCAGTTCGGATGCCAGCATACCACCTCATGTTACATAGTATTATACCCTCTCTTCGGCGCATTGGCAAGAACAGCTTTTATTTTTTCAACTCCCCGCAGACCGCGTCGGCAAAGGCCCGCACCTCCTCCTCACGATTGAAGGCGGAGAAGCTGGCCCGGACGGTGCCGCTGGCCAGGGTCCCGGCGCTCTGGTGGGCCAGCGGCGCACAGTGCAGCCCCGCCCGCACCGCAAAGCCCCGGTCCGCCAGCGCCGCGGCAAAGGCTTCGCAGTCCACCCCGTTGGGGCGGAAGGACAGGACGCCGCTCTGCTCCGCTCCGGTGAACACCGTGACCCGCTCCCCGCAGCGCTCCTGCAGGAGCCGGGCCAGCAAGCGGGTCAGACGCTGCTCGTGGGCGCCGATGACCTCCACCCCCTTCTCCCGGACGAAGCGCAGCCCCTCGTTCAGCCCGGCGATGCCGCACACGTTCAGGGTGCCCGCCTCCAGCCGGTCCGGCAGGAAGTCCGGCATGGCCTGGTTCTGGGATGCGCTGCCCGTCCCGCCGTAAAGCACCGGCTGGGGGCTGGCGTCCCTGCCGCAGATGAGGAGGCCCGTCCCCTGGGGGCCGTACAGCCCTTTGTGCCCCGGCATGGCCACATACTGGGCCCCCCAGCGCTCCGTCTCCACCGGCAGCATCCCCGCCGACTGGGCGGCGTCCACGATCAGGGGCACACGGTATCGGCGGCACAGCGCCGCCATCTCCGCGATGGGCAGGATATAGCCAAACACGTTGGACACCTGGGTACAGACGGCGGCGTCCGCCCCCGGCAGCTGCCGCTCAAAGGCGGCAAGCAGCTCCTGGGGCGCAAACAGCGCCCCGGAGGCCACCCGCACCGTCACCGTCGGGTCAGCCGCCAGCGTGCGGGTCACCGCGTTGTGCTCATAGCCGCTGATGACCACCGTATCCCCCGGCTTCACCAGGGAGCGGATGGCAATGTTCAGCCCGTGGGTGGCGTTGAAGGCCATCACCACATGGCCCTCATCGGCCGCGTCAAACAGCTGGGCGGCCTGCGTCCGGCACCGGTACACCAGCTCACCGGCGTAAAGAGCCTGAGCGTAGCCGCCCCGCCCCGGATTCGCCGCCCGCTGGCCGTGGTACAGGACGCTCCGCAGCACAGAGGGCGGCTTTTGCAGCGTGGTGGCCGCGCTGTCCAGATAAATCACAGCGCGACCTCCCGATAGCTGCCGTCCCCCACGGTCCGGTAGAGGTGGGTGGGGGACAGCTCCGCCCGATTCAGGGCCACCAACGCTCCCTTCAAATTCCGTTCCGCGATTTTCACGGAGTAGCCGCAGCCCCGCTCCGTCAGCTCCTTCGGGGTGCGCAACAGGTGGGCCGTAATCCCCGACCGCTCCAGGGCAGCCGCCGTTTGCTGGGCCTGGGTCAGGGAACGGCAAACGATCAAATAGTAAAACAACCCTGATCTCTCCTTTCCGGCGAAATACTCGCCCATTCCACTTTATGCTCCAGGGAGAGACAGGGTGCGCCCCGAAGGACACAACTTCGACTGAGGGGGAGCAGCGGAGGGCCAGCTCCTCCCCGCGGCTTCTGCCGCCCCTGAAAGGGTAGGGAGCGCAGCGGAAATGCCGCTTGACGGCGGCGGTGCCTCCGAAGGAGGCGGAGGGGTGGATTCCTTAGGGAACCTCTGAACAATTACCGTTTCACAGCTCTACAAATCAATTCACAGGG
>JAJPXL010000143.1 GCA_021205455.1 Clostridiales bacterium | reverse complement strand
ATTGCCACCCGTTCCGCTGGGGCGGAACGTGGCGGCAATTTTGTTGTCGTTTGGTCGTGGAACTCTGACTGTGAGGGTACGTTATTACTCCTAAAGCCTAAAACGTTGGTTTATTACTTGCTTTTCATTAGGGGCTAAAACCCTGCGGTACAGACAGATGTTATCCATCATTGGATAATAAAATTGCCGCCCATCCCGCCGCAGGCGTAGGGAGCAAAGCGAAAATGCCGCTTGACGGCAAGGGATGAGGCGGCAATCCCAACCAGCCGCCATAGGCGGCAGCTTTGGTGCGTATCAAGTTCCATCGTCTGTTGTCTGCGGGACCACTGAACAATAGGCACAAGGCGCAAGCCGGTCGCCTGATACGGGGAGATTCTTAAGAGGGGGCCACAGATCCCCCTCTTAAGCCGCCCTCTTTTGCTACTTTTCTCGGCGGAGCGAGTTTGCGGCGTTAAGAAAATATGCCAGCGGCATATTTTTAGCCGAAAACCGCAGCCAGCTATGCTGGCAAGGCTCACTGACCGAGGAGGATATGCGAAAGGTGATAACGAGGTAGTCAGGCCATGCCCTGGCAAGGGCAAAGCCGTATTTCCTTCAAAGAACCATATCTAAGGAGTGCAGCCCCGCCGGGAGGGCAAACGCGGTATTTCCTTGAAATAACTTTATCTAAGGAGTGCAGCCCCGCCGGAAGGGCAAACGCGGTATTTCCTTGAAATAACTTTATCTAAGGAGTGCAGCCCCGCCGGAAGGGCAAACACGGTAGTTCCTTCAAAGAACCATGTCTAAGAAGAATACGGGCGGGTGTACGCTGTACACCCTCACCGGCACAGCTCCCCAATGGCCAGGGCGAAAATCTCCCCGCTGGCGATCAGCTCCTCCTCCACGGCGGACTCGTCCGCGCCGTGCATATTGTTGTCCGTGCCGGGGAAGGTGCAGCCGAAGGCCACGCCGTTTTTCAAATGGTGGACATAAGTGCCCCCGCCGATGGCGTAGCAGTAGCCCTCCAGCCCGGTGAACTGCTCATAGCACCGCAGCAGGGTCTGGACAAAGGGGGTGTCCTCCGGGACGCAGTGGGGCGGCATGAAGGGGGCGTTGACGGTGAAGCCGTCCTCCTCCAGACCGCGGGTCAGCGCCCGCAGCTGCTCCTCCGTCTCGGAAACCGGCACCCGGCAGTCCCAGGTGAAGGAGACCTTGTCCTCTTCCATATTCAGAATGTTCAGGCAGATGGTCAGTGCGCCGCTGTCATCCTCGCAGGCGACGCCCGCCGCCTTGCCCGCATAGTCCCCGTGGGGGAACTTGGCGTGGAGCCTGGCCAGCAGCGCCGTCCCCTCGTCCTGCCGGAGGGGCAGGCGGCACACCAGGGTCAGCAGGGCGGTCAGGGCGTTGTTGCTGTGGGAGGGTATGGAGGCGTGGCCCTGTGCGCCCTCGGCCAGGACAGAGACGGTGTCCCCTTCCGCCGTCAGGGTGAAGGTCACGCCGGTCTCGGCGGCCACCGCGTCAGCCGCGGCCTGTACCGCATCCGCCGCCAGACCGGTCAAGACGCACCGGGCTTTGCCGGGAATCACGTTGCCCTTTACTCCCGCGTGGAAGGAGACCAGATTGCCCCCCAGCGGGGCGGACAGGGTTTTCTCCCCTCTGCCGGAGAAGTGGCCCTTCTCCACGTTGATGACGGGGTAGGAGGCGTCCGGGGAGAAGCTCATGGGGGCCTCCGGCTCGCTGGCATAATAGTGGGCGATGTCGCCGGAGCCGCACTCCTCATCGGTGCCAAGGATCAGGCGGCAGTTCTTCGTCACCGGCATCCCCAGATCCCGGACGCAGCGCATGGCATAGAGGGCGGCCAGGGCGGGGCCCTTGTCGTCCGCCGTCCCACGGCCGTACAGCCTGCCGTCCAGCCGCTTCATGGCAAAGGGTTCCGTCACCGTCCACCCCTCGCCGGCGGGCACCACGTCCAGGTGGGCCAGCACGTCCAGGTGCCGGGGGCCGTCGTTCAGGTCCACCAGGCCCACATAGTTGTCATAGCTCTGGGCCTGGAAGCCGTAGCCCCGGGCCATGTCCAGGGCGCACTCCAGCGCTTTCAGCGGCCCCTCCCCGAAGGGGGCGCCGGGCTTGGTCTCCCCCCGGTCGCTGGGGATGGCCACCAGGGTGGCCAGGTCGTCCAGGTATTCCTGGCGGTGGGCCTCAAACCAGGCCCGAATCTCTGCTTCGTACATGGAAAATCCTCCTGTTTTATATTGTTCTGCGTTTGGAACTGAGAAAGCTGTTCGTATAGGCGCACCATGCGCCCACGGATTCCCGCCGCCCTCAGGCCACCCCTGAAAGGGGAGGTGCCTCCGAAGGAGGCGGAGGGGTGGAACCTCCTTAGATATGGTTCTTTGAAGGAACTACCGCGTTTGCCCTCCCGGCGGGCCTGAATACCGCCTGCTGACCCTCAAGGTTTATGTCCTCGGTCAGTGACCCTCGCCAGCATAGCTGGCATCGGTTTCCGGCTAAAAATATGCCGCTGGCATATTTTCTTGATGTATTGTATGAAGGGTACTT
>JAJPXL010000152.1 GCA_021205455.1 Clostridiales bacterium | reverse complement strand
TAGGGAGCGCAGCGGAAATGCCGCTTGACGGCGGAGGTGCCTCCGAAGGAGGCGGTGGGGTGGGATTTCTTAGATGTGGTTCTTTAGAGGAGCTACCGCGTTTGCCCTCCCGGCGGGGCGGCGCACGCGACGCGCCCCGCCGGAAAAGCGTAATTCTGCACAACGCCCACCGGAAAATGAAAAATAACGGTTGTATCATCCGCACAAATCTGTTACAATAGGAAAAGAAACGTTGAGGCAGTGCAGCCTGGCAGCTGTACTGCCCCACCGCACCGCGTATTTCCAAAGGAATCCTGTCACACACACGAAAGGAAGGTCATTATGGCTTATCGGTTGTTGGAATTGAACCCCCAGCTGACACCCTATGAGGGAGATATCCGTCAGCGGATGGACAACTACCACTGGAAGAAAGATCAGCTCCTGCACGACGGCGCCACCCTGAAGGACTTCGCCAATGCGCACCTCTTTTACGGCTTCCACCATGTAGAGGGCGGCTGGGTGTACCGTGAGTGGGCGCCTGCGGCCCAGCGGGTCTGGCTGATGGGCGACTTCAACGGCTGGAACCCCAAGAGCCACGAGCTGCATGACCATGATGACGGCGTGTGGGAGATCTTCCTGGAGGGCGACAACGCCCTGTGGAACGGCTGCAAGGTGAAAACCGTGGTGAAGCACGACGGCTTCACCACCGAACACATCCCCCTGTACGCCCGCCGGGTGGTGCAGGATGAGAAGACCATCCAATGGAGCTGCGAGGTGTGGGATGACTCTATCCCCTACCCCTGGACGGACCAGGGGTTCAGCAGCCAGGAGGAGCTGCTGATTTACGAGGCCCATGTGGGCATGGCCCAGGAGGAGGAGCGCATCGGCACCTATCGGGAGTTTGCCGACAAGACCCTCCCCCGCATCCAGAAGTCCGGCTACAACACCATTCAGCTCATGGCCATTATGCAGCACCCCTACTATGGCTCCTTTGGCTACCAGGTGTCCAGCTTCTACGCCGCGTCCAGCTGGTTCGGCCTGCCGGAGGATTTGAAGTACCTGGTGGACAAGGCCCACAGCATGGGCATCCGGGTCATCATGGACCTGGTACACTCCCACGCGGTGAAGAACACGGCGGAGGGCATCAACTGCTTCGACGGCACTGAATGGCAGTTCTTCCACCGGGGCGAGGAGGGCGACCATCCCGCCTGGGGCACCAAGCTGTTCAACTATAACGACAACAACGTGCTGCACTTCCTGCTGTCCAACCTGAAATTCTGGCTGGAGGAGTACCACTTTGACGGCTTCCGCTTTGACGGCGTCACCTCCATGCTGTACCATGACCACGGGCTGGGGACGGACTTTGACAGCAACGCGAAATACTTCTCCATGAATACGGACACTGAGGCCGTCACCTATTTGCAGCTGGCCAACGAGCTGATTCGCCAGGTGAAGCCGGACGCCATCACCATCTCCGAGGATATGTCCGGTATGCCGGGGATGTGCCTGCCCATCGAGGACGGCGGCCTGGGCTTTGACTACCGCCTGGGCATGGGCCTGCCGGATATGTGGACCAAGCTGGTGACGGAGCAATCCGACGAGCAGTGGGATCTGGACAGAATCTGGTCCTCCATGTGCCTGCGCCGCCCCGGTGAGAAGACCGTGGCCTATGTAGAGAGCCATGACCAGGCTTTGGTGGGCGATAAGACCATGATTTTCCGGCTGGCGGACGCCAGTATGTACACGGACATGGACAAGGCCACCCACAACCTGGTGATCGACCGGGCCATCGCCCTGCACAAGATGATCCGCCTGCTGACCATCGGCGGCGGCGGCGAGGCCTATCTGAACTTCATGGGCAACGAGTTCGGCCATCCGGAGTGGATCGACTTCCCCCGGGAGGGCAACGGCTGGAGCTTCTTCCACTGCCGCCGCCAGTGGAGCCTGGTGGACAACGGCTATCTGAAATATCAGTGGCTCAACGATTTTGACCGCGACATGATCGCCACCGTGAAGGACGCCAACCTGTTTGAGCAGTGGATGCCCCACCTGAACTGGATGCACCGGCAGGACCAGATCATCGCCTTTGAGCGCAGCGGCCTGCTGTTCGTCCTGAACTTTAACCCCACCCAGTCCTTTGACAATTATCGGATTCCGGTGACGGCGGGGGGAGACTATGAGGTGGTGCTCTGCACCGACGATGCGGTCTACGGCGGCCAGGGCCGCATCAGCCACCAGCACTATCCCAGCCTGATTCCGGGCGAGTATGGCCGAAAGCTGCGGCTGTATCTGCCCGCCCGCACCGCCGTGGTGCTCCGCGCCATCCCCGGCACCGACGTGCCGCAGGAAGCGGCTTCTGAGGCGGCAGAGGCAAATTCGTAATAGGCACAGGGTCGGGGGCGTGAACCGCCCCGACCCTTTCCGGAAAAAGAGGCACCATGAAGGAACTGATTTTACTGTTCGGCTGCGACGTGATGAGCGCCAACGCCCTGACTGCCGCGGCCCAGGGGCTGGGCGTTCCCGCCGTCCGGGTGGAGCGGAGCCTGTACAACCGGCCCATCGGCACCCTGATGCAGGTCAACCAGGCCCGCTCCCTGTACGCCAGAGCGCCCTATATCGGGCCGGAGCTGGAGGTCCCCATGGCGGTGCTGTGCGGCTTTGCCAACGACGGGCGGCTGGACGCCGTGGTGGCCGGGCTGAACGCCACCGGCGCGAAGGTGGTCAAGTGCATCCTGACGCCGGACAACGCCCGGTGGAACGTCATCACCCTACAGCGGGAACTGCTGAAGGAGCGGGAAGCCGCCGCCTCCGCGGAAGCGTCCAAATAACGACAATACCCTCCGCGCTGCGTGCAAAATGCAGTTCGCGGAGGGTATTGTTTTGCGTGCGTGAAGCTCAGGTGCGCCGGATGAACTGGGCCAGTGCGTCCACGGTGCCGTCAACGCCCATCAGGGTGCTGTCCATAATCAGGTGGTACTGGTTCATATCGTCCCAGCGCTGGTTGGTGTAGTAGTTGTAATAATTGGCGCGCTTCTTGTCCGTGTGCTGAATCATCCGCCTGGCGGCCTTCTCGTTATCGGCCCCGTAGGTCTCCTTCAGGGAGAGGATGCGCATCACCCGCTGCTCCATGGGGGCGGTGATGAAGATGCTGAACAGGCCGGGCTCCTCCCGGAACTGATAGCTGGCGCAGCGGCCAATGATGACGCAGGGGCCCTTCCTGACCTGCTTGCGGAGGTAGTCAAACTCCTGCTTGGCCAGCTTATCCTCAAAGGACTCCTCCCGATTGTTCAGCACCACGTTATAGATGAACGCGCCCACGGAGCTTTCACTGCTCTGCTCCAGCAGGGCCTCGCAGACCCCCAGCTTCTTCGCGGCCTCCGCCAGCACCGCCTTGTCATAAAAGGCGTAGCCCAGCTCCTGGGCCAACTTGAGGCCGATTTCCCGGCCGCCGCTGCCGAACTGCCTGCCGATGGTGATGATCTCCTTCATAACTGTGAACCTCCCTGTGGGTCGCCTGCGGGCAGAGCTGCCGACACGCCGCCGATTTGGTAGTTTCATTATACACTGGCCCGGCCGAAATTGCAATAAGTTTATAAAAAATCAAAATAAATATTCTGCCAGAAAAATTTTGAAAATAATGCTTGACAAATGGGATTCTTCTGCTATAATAGAATTAGAATTAAACTAATTCTTGAAATGGAGGACGCCATGCGATACAGAGAGCTTATCTTACAGCAGCTTCGCCAATTCGACGGCCATCCCACTGCAGAGCAGCTCTATCTACGGGTGAAGGAGGTTCAGCCAGGCATCGCCATGGCCACGGTGTACAACAACCTGTCCGCCCTGGTGCAGGATGGGCAGATCCGCCGGGTGCGGATTCCCGACCAGGCGGACCGGTACGACAAAACCATGACGCCCCATGACCACCTGATCTGTGACCGCTGCGGAAGGCTGACCGACATCCAGCTGGGGAACTTTTCCCAGGCGCTGGAGGAGACGCTGGGCATCCAGGTTTCCTCCTATGAGCTGAGCGTTCACTATGTCTGCCCGGACTGCCGGGAACCCGAACGCGAATCTGCATGATTTGCCAACAAACACACAAACTAATTGAAAAAGGAGATTTGAACCATGGAACTGAAAGGCACAAAGACTGAGGCCAACCTGAAAACCGCTTTTTCCGGCGAGAGCGAGGCCCGCAACAAGTACACCTATTTCGCCAGCGTAGCCAAGAAGGAAGGCTATGAGCAGATCGCGGCGCTGTTCCTGAAAACCGCCGAGAACGAGAAGGAACACGCCAAGATGTGGTTCAAGGAGCTGGGTGGCCTGGGCAATACCGCTCAGAACCTGCTGTCCGCCGCCGAGGGCGAGAACTACGAGTGGACGGATATGTACGCCACCTTCGCAAAGGAGGCGGAGGAGGAGGGCTTCACCGCCCTGGCCGCCAAATTCCGCATGGTGGGCGAGGTGGAGAAGCACCACGAGGAGCGCTACCGCGCCCTGCTCCACAACGTGGAGATGCAGGAGGTGTTCGCCAAGGGCGAGCTGACCATGTGGGAGTGCCGCAACTGCGGCCACCTGGTCATGGGCAAGAAGGCCCCCCAGGTGTGCCCGGTCTGCGCCCATCCTCAGAGCTATTTCGAGGTCAGGGCGGAGAACTATTGACGCAGGCTTTACACAGAAATCAGGAGGAGGGGCAGCCCGTGGGGCTGCCCCTCTTTTCATCTTCAGTGGATGATAAAACGGAAATTGGCAGGTGATTATACCACACTTCTTCAACTGTCCTGCAAAGTTAATCATTTAGCTATCCTTTTTCACTGTTTGATTGTTTCGATTCATCGGGGAACCAACCTGTTCATCCGTATTTTTTTCATTGAGTTTTTCGGACAAATCATCTCTGACACAGCGTGCAAAATCACACATTTGTCTGGAAACTGTCTGTTTGCTTGAATGAATCACATAATTGCGGTATTCCCGCACAATGCCGACTTGTTCCCAGATCGTGTCACTGATAATATCCATGCTTTTTAATGCGTCCGCAGACGCCAACGCCAAAGGCTTTTTGTCTTTTAGATAATTTAGAGTGTTAAAGTGTTTTCTTGTATATACGGTAGCGTCTTTGAACGCTGTCATAATCATCTTTTCAATTTCATCGTAATAGGAAACGAATTCATTAAAATCACCGATCGTATCGTCACTATATCCTTTGTCCATTTGTATTTTCTGTCGGTCGCAAATCCGCTGAATCTTGTCTGGATCGGCAACATTCAGGATAAAATAGATAATCGAAGCCAGCGAAAGAAAAATCATCAGGAGAGTTTCATCAAGAATCAGACGGTAGATCCACTCCGGAAATACTTGGTTCTCGCTGCCATACAACAGGATAAATACGCACATAAAAATAGTGATGGACGCAGTCACGGTAACAAAAACCGTCATACGGTTATATCGACGCTTTAAAAGTTCAACCGGATCATACATACTGTCATCCTTTCCAATTGTATTCTGTAGGCGGTCAGAGAAAAAAATGTACCCTGTGAGAGTCAGTCCGTAAAGTGTTGCGACCGTGGTTGCGCTGGTTGAAAAAACATAGTAGAGTGAATTTTCACTGACAATAAACCATTTAGTTTTGACATCGAAGATGATTAAACTTTCAAGGAAAATCGCTATCAAACAGTTGCATAATATATATATATTATGTAATGTCAGATGAATCGTACGCCCGTTTTTATGTAATTTGCTTTTATTTCCTTTCCCCATAGCTTATCCCCCACAAAATTCCAATTATCCAGCCCGTTCTATTTATCCAGCCCGTTCTATCGTCCCTGCGTGTAGCAAAGGGAGCGCCCTGCTTTCCCGCAGGACGCTCCCTCTGTTTGTCAGGGCGGGCATATGGTCCGCCCTGATTATGGTTTGCTTAGTCCACCGGCGGCAGGGTGGGCTCCGGCGCCGTGTCACGCTGCCTGGCGGCGTTCACGATGATGGAGACGCACTGGTCGATGCCCAGATAGCCGCTGTCCAGGTTCAGGTTGTAGTTACGGAAGTCGCCCCACTCATGGTCGGTGTAATACTTGTAGTATGTAGAGCGGTTGCGGTCCCGCTGCTGCAGGTACTTCTTGGGGTCTGGGGGATTCTCGTGATAGACCTCCTGGATGCGCTTGATGCGGTAGGGATAGTCCGAGTGGATAAAGACCTTCAGCGTATCGCAGCTACCATGCAGCACATAGTCGGCGCAGCGGCCCACGATGACGCAGGGCTCCGCTGCGGCAAAGTCCTGAATGGCCTTGCACTGCAGCCGGTAGATCATGTCCTGGGGGTCCTCAAAATAGAGGCCGCCGGTCAGGGAGAATCCGCTCCAGAACTTGGAGCGCTGGTTGACATACTCCCCCTGCTCCGCAACGACATCCTTGGTAAATCCGCTTTGCTCGGCCACATGGTCCAGGATCGCGCTGTCGTAGAATGGCATCCCCAATTCCTTGGCGACCATCTCTCCGATGCTATGGCCTGCGCTGCCGTATTCACGGGCAATGGTAATGACAGGTAACATGATAAAACCTCCTTGTTACAGCCTGTATTCTGTGAGATACGCAAAGTTCAATTCTACTTCTCTCATCTTGACTGCATTATATTACAATTTTATGCCGCTGTCAAGGGGATTTCCTCTACGTTTTGCACAAAGCGAATTGGAGCGTTTTTTCCGTTGCAGGGCGCTGCTTTTTCGCGCTGCCGCAGGGGATTTTTTGATTGACAGAAACCATCCAAATGGTATAATGAAACTATCAAGTCGCAGGAGGAACGATTCTTATGAACATTCTTTTGACCGGAGGCGCAGGCTTCATCGGGAGCCATACCGCCATCGAACTGATTCAGGAGGGCCACACCGTCGTCGTGGTGGACAACCTGGTCAACGCAAGCCCGGAAAGCCTGAAGCGGGTGGGCATCATCACCGGCACCGAGCCGAAGCTCTACACCGTTGACCTTCGGGACCGGGAAGGGCTGGAGCAGGTCTTTGCGGAAAACCACTTTGACTGCGTGATTCACTTTGCCGGGCTGAAGGCGGTGGGTGAGAGCGTCGCCAAGCCCCTGGAGTACTACGACAACAACCTGACCGGCACCCTGGTGCTGCTGGAGGTCATGCGGGCCCACGGCTGCAAGAACCTGATTTTCTCCTCCTCCGCCACCGTCTACGGTTCCCCGGCGGAGATCCCCATTACGGAAAGCTGCCCCAAGGGCTCCCCCACCAATCCCTACGGCTGGACCAAGAGCATGATTGAGCAGATTCTCACCGACGTGCAGTTCGCGGACAAGGAGTGGAATGTGGTGCTGCTGCGGTACTTCAACCCCATCGGCGCCCATCAGAGCGGCCTGATTGGGGAGAATCCCAACGGCATTCCCAACAACCTGATGCCCTACATCACCCAGGTGGCGGTGGGCAAGCTGCCCCAGCTCAGCGTCTACGGGGACGATTATGACACCCCCGACGGCACCGGCGTGCGGGACTATATCCATGTGGTAGACCTGGCCAAGGGCCATGTGAAGGCGCTGAATGCCATCGGGCAGCAGTGCGGTCTGGCCGTCTACAACCTGGGCACCGGCGTGGGCTACTCCGTGCTGGACGTGGTGAACACCTTCAGCGAGGTCAATCAGGTGGAGATTCCCTACGTCATCAAGGGCCGCCGCCCCGGCGACCTGGCCACCTGCTACTCCGACCCCTCCAAGGCCGGACGGGAGCTGGGCTGGCACGCGGAGCTGGGCCTGGCCGAGATGTGCCAGGACTCCTGGCGCTGGCAGAAGAACAACCCCAACGGCTTTGAACGCTGACGGGCCTCCCCTCACAGTTCTCAGGCAAGGGTGCCGCTGCGCCCTTGCCTGAATTGTTTAGGACCGGAACCGCTTGGCAAAAAGCCCTTTTCGTTTTCGTGAAAATATGGTATGATGGTGCTGTCATGGCATAAGATAGCAGTGCCCTGGCGCGGGCGGGGACACTCCGCCCGGAATACTGACAGCGTTTAAAGGTGGGAACACTTATGTGTGGTATCGTAGGTTTTACAGGCAGCAGCGCCGCCGCGCCGATTTTGCTGGATGGGCTTTCCAAGCTGGAGTATCGTGGCTATGACTCCGCCGGCATCGCCGTGGAGCACCAGGGCAAAATCGAAGTGGTCAAGGCCAAAGGCAGGCTGAAAATCCTGTCAGAGATGACCAACAACGGCCTGGCGGTGCCGGGAAGCTGCGGCATCGGCCACACCCGCTGGGCCACCCACGGCGACCCCTCCACCGTGAACGCCCACCCCCAGTGCTCTGCGGACCGGAAAATCACCATCGTCCACAACGGCATCATTGAAAACTATCAGGAAATCAAGGATTTCCTCACCAAGCACGGCTACCGGTTCGTCTCCAGCACGGACACCGAGGTGGTGGCCAACCTGCTGGACTACTACTACAAGGGCGGCAACACGGGCTTTGGCAGCGGCACCGGCAATATGCTGCGCTCCATCTCCAAGGCCATGCGCCGGATGCGGGGCTCCTACGCCCTGGGCATCCTGATTCAGGATGAGCCGGGGACGATTTACGCTGTGCGGAAGGACAGCCCGCTGATCGTCAGCGTGGCGGAGGACGGGACCTACATCGCCTCCGATGTGCCCGCCATTCTGAAATACAGCCGCAGCGTCTACTATCCGGACAATCAGGAGGTGGTTCGGCTGACCCCTGAGGGCGCGGAATTTTACGACATCGACGGTGAGCGGGTGGAGAAACCCCTCTCCGTGGTGGAGTGGGACACGGAGGCCGCCGAAAAGGGCGGCTATGAGCACTTCATGATGAAGGAGATTCACGAGCAGCCCAAGGCGGTGCAGGACGCCATCAGCGCCCGCATCGACGAGGCGGGCAACATCGACCTGGGGGAGCTGCATCTGGACGAGGAGCAGATTCGGCAGCTGGAGCGGCTCTATATTGTGGCCTGCGGCAGCGCCTACCATGTGGCGGTAGCCGCCAAGTATGTGATTGAGGAGCTGACCAACATCTCCGTGGAAACCGATTTGGCCTCGGAGTTCCGGTACCGGAAGCCCAAGCTGGCGAAGCACGCCATGGTCATCGTCATCAGCCAGTCCGGCGAAACGGCGGACACCCTGGCCGCCATGCGGGAGGCCCAGAATCTGGGCAGCAAGGTGCTGGCCATCGTCAATGTGGTGGGCAGCTCCATCGCCCGGGAGGCGGACCATGTGATGTACACCTGGGCGGGGCCGGAGATTTCCGTGGCCACCACCAAGGCCTACAGCGCCCAGCTGGCCTGCATCTACCTGCTGGCCACTCAGTTCGGCAAGCTCCAGGGCACCATCGACCAAGAGCGATACCGCCACCTCATTGACGAGATGGAGAAGCTCCCCGGCGACATCAGCCGAATCCTGGAGGATAAGGAGCGGCTGCAATGGTTCGCCTCCAAGTACGCCAGCGCCCAGGACATCTTCTTCATCGGCCGCGGCATCGACTATGCCGTCAGTTTGGAGGGCAGCCTGAAGCTGAAGGAGGTCAGCTATATCCACTCCGAAGCCTACGCCGCGGGGGAGCTGAAGCACGGGGCCATCAGCCTGATAGAGAACAATATGCTGGTCATCAGCGTGCTGACCCAGCCGGAGCTGTATGAGAAGATGGTCAGCAACATGGTGGAGGTCAAGAGCCGGGGGGCCTATGTCATGGGCCTGACCAACTACGGCAACTACGCCGTGGAGGATACGGCGGACTTCACCGTCTATGTCCCCAAGCGGGAGCCGCTCTTCATGCCCTCCCTGGCCATCATCCCCCTGCAGCTGCTGGCCTACTATGTCAGCTGCGCCAAGGGCCTGGACGTGGATAAGCCCAGGAACCTGGCGAAATCCGTCACGGTGGAGTGACCCCTAATGTCAGATACCGCCTCTCCGCAGGCTGCGGGGAGGCGGTTTTTGCCCATGAAAAACCGGCCGGTATGGTGCATATCCATACCGGCCGGTCTGTTTAACGTTCTAGTTGATACTCAGTTGGGGCGAATCACGCAGGTGACGCCGTTGTTCTTCCACCAGTTGGAGGAGGTGCTGTCCGGGCCACAGTAATAGGTGCTGACCTCTTTGCTGCTCTGGGCGCCGTAGAAGTAGTAGGTGTCGCCCTTCTTGTAAGCGAAGATAGCGATGGACGAATGGCCGGAGCTGCCGTTGCGCACCACGATATCGCCGGGCTGCAGGTCAATCTTGGTGATGCTCTTGTTGTTGGTCTTGATGATGGTGCAGTTAACCAGTCTGGACGCGCCATAGGGCGTGGAGCCGGAGGTGGCATGGCTGACCGTTCCGGTGGAATACCCGGCGGCCTTCAGCACATAGGTGACAAAGTTGCCGCAGGAGATCTGGTGTTTGCTCATATCGGAGCCGGATTTATAGTACCAGTCGCCATCGGAGCGAATCTTGCTGCAGAAGGACGCAGCCGCCGCCAGGACCTTCTTGCCGCCGTTGGTGGTGCTGGAGGTCGTGGAGCTGGAGGAGCTGGACGAAGAACTGCTGGAGCTGCTGGAACTGCTGGACGAGCTGGAAGAGGAGCTGCTGGAGCTGCTGCTCTTGCTGGTGGAGGCCGTGGAGGTCGTGGTGGTAGCGGCGGCATTGACCGTCACTTCACAGGTATTGGTGACGCCGTTGGCCGTGCCGCTGATGGTGCAGGTGCCTGCGGCCACAGCGGTGACAACGCCGCTCTCGTCCACGGTAGCCACTGCGCTGTTGGAGGAAGTCCAGGTGATGTCCTCGCTAAAGGTCTGCTTCATCGTCAGGGTGCTGGTGCCGCCCACCGTCAGGGTCAGGGTGGACTGGCTCAGGCTGGGGTCGGGGATGTGCAGGTCGCAGCTGACCTCGTAATCGTTGATTTTTACGGAGATCACGCAGTCGCCGGTGCCACTGGCCGTCACTGTGCCGTGCTGGGTCACAGTGGCCACATTCTCGTCAGAGGAGGACCAGACGGCCGCATCCTTATTGGCGCCGGACAGCTCCAGCTCATAGATGCTGCCAGCCACCAGGGTGATTTCGGTATAGTCCAGGGTCGGGGTGCTGACGGTCACAGAGGCGGAAACCTCGCAGCCGTTCAGACAGCAGATGATGTTGGTAGTGCCGGGGGCAACACCTGTCACGGTACCATTCTCATCCACAGTGGCGATGGATTCGTCCTCGGAGAGCCAAATGGTGCTAGCGCCGTCCAGAAGCTCCGCGTCAAAGGTCAGGGTCTTTTCCGCAGCCAGATTGACTGTGGCGCTGCCGTCCGCCAGAGTGGGCAGGGCATAGACCGTCATTTCTACGCTGTAGGTTTCATCGGCGATTTGGGTGGTGAAGGTGGTGGTGCCGGTGGTCAGGCCGGTGACCGAACCCATGCCGTCCGCCGTCGCCACCTCCGGGTTGGAGGAGGTCCAGGTCAGCTCCTGGTTGTAGTTCTCTATGCTCAGCAGGCCCACGCTACCGATGTACATGGCGCCGGTCTCCGCCGTCAGAACGGGCTCCAGCACCTCGATCATGGTGGTGGACTTCACCCGCTCGTCAATGGTGGCGGTGATGGTCACGGTGCCGGCATTCAGCGCCGTCACAACGCCGTCCTCCGTGATGGAGGCGACAGAGGTGTCGCTGCTGCTCCAGGTCACGCTTTCGCAGTCCTCAGACAGGGAAAGCTGCAAGGTGTCATCAATACACAGCTCCTCCAGGACGGGGTCCGGTTCCGGCTCCTCATCCTCGGCTTCGGAGACTTCCTCAGGCTCGACTTCGGAGGATTCTTCGGCTACAGGCTCCTCAGTTGCCTCAGGCTCGGCTTCGGAGGACTCCTCAACTGCGGGCTCCTCAGCTTCCTCAGGCTCGGCCTCGGAGGACTCCTCGGCTGCGGGCTCCTCAGTTTCCTCAGGCTCGGCCTCGGAGGACTCCTCGGCTGCGGGCTCCTCAGTTTCCTCAGGCTCGGCCTCGGAGGACTCCTCAGCTACGGGCTCCTCAGCTTCCTCAGGCTCCTCGGCCTCATCCGCAATGCCGTCGTCCTCAATGCCGCTGTCATTCAGCAGCTCGTCCTCATCCTCATCCGTCTCAGCCACGATGGTAGGCACCTTGCTGACGGAAACCAGATATGTATAGCTGTTATCCTTCACCTGTGCGGTGACAGTAGCGGTGCCCGCGCTCAGCGTAGTGATGGTGCCGTCGCTGTCGACCGTCGCCACGGCTTCGTTGGAGGAGGTCCAAACCACCTGTTCTTCCACACGGGCCAGCTGGCTTTCCGTCACATCCTCCTTGAGCAGGCTCAGGGTCTCACCCACATACAGGTTGCTGGCCGTATCCTCGTCTGCCAGCAGGCTGGGAATCTTGGGAATCGCCAGCCAAATGCCAACGGCAAGCACCAGCGCCACTGCCGCAGCGGCGCAAATGGTGAACAGAAGTGCGTGTTTTTTCCGGCCATCGTTGACGGCGCTGATCGTATCTACCATCCGTTTTTTCATGCTTTACTTCCTCTCTGTATAATGGAGTTATCATGATGTGGCAAGATTCCACATTTATTTTGAAAAAGCATCCGTCAGATTCGCTCCAAAAGGGGCCATTTGCCGGAACCTCCCCTATTATAACAGAGGAAGGTTCAAACTGTCAATGCAAAAAATGACAAAAAATAAAAAAAGTTACAAATTGTTACCTCCGATTTATTACCGGCTCCTGGCTACAGCAGGTTTCGAATGGTAATTCGTTCCGTCTCCGCCAGATGCTCCACATAGGCCACCAGCGTCCCGTTGGCCCCGTCGTACTCCGGCCCGGCCTCCCACTGCAAAAAGCCCTGCACCTCCTGGAAGCCAGTGCTGACCTCGTCGGTGTCGCACAGGCTCAGGGTGACGGAGAGCCAGAGCTGGCTGCCGTCCCACACCTCCTGGGCCTGGGCGGTCAGCGTCCGCGCCGATTCCCAGTCCCCCTGGGCCACGGCCTCCTCCGCCCGGTTCAGCCCGTCGGCAATGCGCCCCGTCACCGCTTCCACATACCAGAGGTTCAGCAGCGCGCCCCCGAACAGGGCCAGCAGCAGCCCCCCGCAGATCCAGAACCGTCTCAAGCGTCCCGCTCCCTTCTGGCAAAATACAGCTGGCCGGACTGGTCCATGGTCAGCAGATACACCTCTTTCAGCCCGACGTGGTAGGCCGCCAGCTGGGCCTTCAGCCAGGCGCGGGTCAGCCCCCGGCGGCGGAGGTTGTCCTCCAGCACCGCGCCGTCGCTGACCAGAATCACCGGCAGGCCCCCGTCCTCCGGCGTCAGCCCCAGCTGCCGGGCCACCGGAGGCTGCTCGCTGGCTTTCAGGAGGACGGATACCTGGCCGGAGTTTTCCAAAATGGCATAGCGCACCGTGTTCAGGTCGGTGACGCCCTGGAGCCGCAGCTCCTCCATCAGCTCATCGGCGGTAAACCGGTTCCGCGCCATCGCCCTTTGGCAGATGACGCCGTTCTCCACGATGACGCTGGGGGTGCCGCAGACCAGCGTCCGGAACCGGACGCTCTTCATGGTCAGCACCGACACCATCATGGTCAGGCACACCACGATCAGGATGGGCAGCACTCCGTACAGCAGCGGGATGCCGAAATCCTGCATGGGGACGCTGGCCAGGTCGGACAGCACCATGGCCAACACCAGCTCCGCCGGCTCCAGCTCGCCCACCTGCTTCTTGCCCATGAGGCGCATACTCACCACCAGCAGCAGATATAAAATCACCGTGCGCAGAATGCAGATTGCCACAGCGCGCTCCCCCTTCCTCTTTCCCGTTATTGTGTCCAAGGGGGCGAAAAATATCGGGGCTTCCTTGGGCGGATTGAAGAAATCGAAAAAAGCAAAATTCTCTAGTTGCAATCCCCTGGGTTTTGTGGCATAATAGAGCGAAGAAAGAGTGCAGGGAAGTTCTACGCGTGTACGGATTGTGACGCGCGGCGCTTCCTGTTTTTTCAAGCCTGCGGGGACGCCCGCCGCCAGTTTGGGCTGCGGCGGCCTCCCGGGGCGTTTGAATGCAGAAATCAGAAAGGTGGAATGTGGGATATGAAGGCGACCTTAATCCTGGAAAACGGCGATACCTTTGTGGGCAGCAGCATCGGCAGCACCAGGGACTGCATCTGTGAGATGGTGTTCAACACATCCATGGTGGGCTATCAGGAGATTCTGACCGACCCCTCCTACGCCGGCCAGGGCGTTATCATGACGTATCCCCTGATTGGCAACTACGGCGTGAACCATGAGGACAACGAGAGCCGCCGCCCCTGGGCGGATGCGTTCCTGATTCGCCATCTGGCGCCGAGGGGGAGCAACTTCCGCTGTGAGGACACGTTGAACAACTATTTAAAGGAGCATGACATCACCGGTATTCAGGACATCGACACCCGGGCTGTCACTCGTATTCTCCGCAATCAGGGTGTTATGAACGGCATGATTACCTGTGCGGAGAATTTTTCTGTGGAGGAGTGCCTGGAGAAAATCCGCGCCTATCGGGTGTCCGGCACCGTGGAACAGACCTCCACCGACCATGTGGAGCACTTCGCCGGAGATGGCTACCGCCTGGCCATGTACGACTTCGGGCAGAAGCTGAACATGATCCGCCGGCTGAACGCCCGTGGGATGGACATCACCCTGTTCCCCGCCCACACCCCGGCGGAGACGATTCTGAACGGCGGCTTCGACGCCGTCATGCTGTCCAACGGCCCCGGCGACCCGGCGGACTGCACCGAAATCATCGCCGAGGTGAAGAAGCTGTACGACTCCGACCTGCCCATCTTCGCCATCTGCCTGGGGCACCAGCTCATGGCCCTGGCCACCGGCGCGAAGAGCGAGAAGATGCCCTTCGGCCACCGGGGGGCCAACCATCCGGTGAAGGACCTGGCCAGGGGCCGCTGCTTCATCACCAGCCAGAACCACGGCTACGTCATCACCTCGGACAGCATCGACCCCAACGTGGCGGAAATCAGCCACGTCAACGTCAACGACGGCACCGTGGAGGGCCTGCGCTACAAGGGCAAGCACATCTTCACCGTCCAGTTCCACCCGGAGGCCTCCCCCGGCCCGGTGGACACCGATTATCTGTTTGACGAGTTTGACGCCATGATTGCCGCCGCCAAAGCGGAGCAGGAAGGAGCGAACTGAAATGCCGCTGGATAAGAGCTTAAAAAAGGTATTGGTCATCGGCTCCGGCCCCATCATCATCGGTCAGGCCGCCGAGTTTGACTATGCAGGCACCCAGGCCTGCCGCTCCCTGAAGGAGGAGGGCATCGAGGTGGTGCTGGTCAACTCCAACCCCGCCACCATTATGACGGACAAGGACGTGGCCGACCACGTCTACATCGAGCCGCTGAACTGCTACACCCTGGCCGAGGTCATCGAGAAGGAGCGCCCCGACGCCGTACTGCCCACCCTGGGCGGTCAGGTGGGGCTGAACCTGGCCATGAACCTGTATGAGGACGGCACGCTGGACAAGTTCAACGTCCGCCTGCTGGGTACCAGCGCCGAATCCATCCACAAGGCGGAGGACCGTCAGGGCTTTAAGGACACCATGGAGTCCATCGGCCAGCCCTGCGTCACCTCCGAGGTGGTGCACGATGTCCAGGCCGCCGTGGACTTCACCAACTCCATCGGCTACCCCGTCATCGTCCGCCCGGCTTACACCTTGGGCGGCACCGGCGGCGGCATCGCCTATGACGAGGTCATGCTCCGGGAGATCTGCGACCGGGGCTTGAACCTGAGCCGCGTCCATGAGTGCCTCATCGAGCGGTGCATCTCCGGCTGGAAGGAAATCGAGTTCGAGGTCATGCGGGACTCCGCAGGCAACGTCATCACCATCTGCGGCATGGAGAATATCGACCCTGTGGGCGTCCACACCGGCGACTCCATCGTGGTGGCCCCCACCCAGACCCTGGCCAACAAGGAGTATCAGATGCTCCGCACCGCCGCGCTGGACATCATCTCCGCCCTGAAAATTGAGGGCGGCTGCAACTGCCAGTTCGCCCTGAACCCCGACTCCTACGAGTATGCGGTCATCGAGGTGAACCCCCGTGTCAGCCGCTCCTCCGCTCTGGCCTCCAAGGCCACCGGCTACCCCATCGCCAAGGTGGCCGCCAAAATCGCCCTGGGCTACACCCTGGACGAGATCCCCAACGCCGTCACCGGTAAGACCACCGCCTGCTTTGAACCGGCGCTGGATTACTGCGTGCTGAAGCTCCCCCGCCTGCCCTTTGACAAGTTCGTCACCGCCAGCCGCACCCTGGGCACCCAGATGAAGGCCACCGGCGAGGTCATGGCCATCGGCAACAGCTTCGAGGCGGGGCTGATGAAGGCCATCCGCTCCCTGGAGCAGCACGTCTCCTCCCTCCAGCTGCCCAAGCTGGCCCAGATGCACACCGACGAAATTCGGGACAAGCTGTACGTCATCGACGACGAGCGCATCTTCGTCTGCGCCGAGGCCCTGCGCCGGGGCATCTCCGCAGAGGAAATCAACCACATCACCAAAATCGACATCTGGTTCCTGGACCGCCTGAACAACATCGTGGAGATGGAGAACACCCTGAAAAAGGGCATCCCCAACCAGGCAGTGCTGCGCCAGGCCAAGGAGCTGGGCTTTGGCGACGCGCTGATTGCCGAGCTGTCCGGCACCACCCGCACCCACATCCGTGACCTGCGGAAGCTGTACAACATCCACCCCTCCTTCAAGATGGTAGACACCTGCGCGGCGGAGTTTGAGGCCCAGACCCCCTATTACTACTCCACCTATGACGATGAGAACGAGTCCATCCCCACTGACCGGAAGAAGGTGCTGGTGCTGGGCTCCGGCCCCATCCGCATCGGTCAGGGCATCGAGTTTGACTACTGCTCCGTTCACTCCGTCTGGGCGCTGAAACGGCAGGGCTACGAGACCATCATCATCAACAACAACCCAGAGACCGTCTCCACCGACTTCGACATCGCCGACCGGCTGTACTTCGAGCCGCTGACCGCCGAGGATGTGGAGCACGTCGTGGAGCTGGAGCATCCCGACGGCGCCGTGGTGCAGTTCGGCGGCCAGACCGCCATCAAGCTGGCCCAGGCCCTCACCGATATGGGCGTGAAAATTCTGGGCACCGACGCCGACGGCGTGGACGCGGCGGAGGACCGGGAGCGGTTCGACGTGATTCTCCGCAAGTGCGGCATCCCCCGTGCCGAGGGCCGCACCGTGTTCACCACCGAGCAGGCCCTCCGGGCCGCCAACGAGGTGGGCTACCCCGTGCTGGTGCGCCCCTCCTATGTGCTGGGCGGCCAGGGCATGGAAATCGCCTATAAGGACGAGGACATCCGCTCCTTTATGAACATCATCAGCATGACGGTGCAGGAGCACCCCATCCTGGTGGATAAGTACCTGATGGGCCGCGAGGTGGAGGTGGACGGCGTGTTCGACGGGGAGGACATCCTCATCCCCGGCATTATGGAACACGTGGAGCGGGCCGGCATCCACTCCGGCGACTCCATCGCCGTCTATCCCCCTCTCCATGTGGAGGAGAAGCACAAGCAGACCATCCTGCAGCACACCAAGAACCTGGCCAAGCACCTGGGGGTCATCGGCCTCATCAACGTGCAGTTCATCATCTATAACGACACGGTGTATATCATCGAGGCCAACCCCCGTTCCTCCCGCACCATCCCCTATATCTCCAAGGTGACCAACGTCCCCATCATCGACCTGGCCACCCGGGTCATGCTGGGGGAGAAGCTGAAGGACCTGCCCTACGGCACTGGCCTGTACCCCGAGGCCAACTACTACGCCGTGAAGATGCCGGTGTTCTCCTTTGAGAAGCTGACCGACGTGGACATCAACCTGGGGCCGGAGATGAAGTCCACCGGCGAGTGCCTGGGCATTGCGGAGAGCTTCCCCCAGGCCCTGATGAAGGCCTTCAAGGGTGCCAATATGAAGGTGCCCAAGCGGGGCTGCCGGGCCATCCTGACGGTGAAGGATGAGGACAAGCCCGAAATCGTCTCCATCGCCAAGGAGATGGAGGAGCTGGGCATCGAGCTGTTCGCCACCCGCGGCACCTACGCCTACCTGAAGGAGCGGGGGGTGAACGTGAAGTTCATCCACAAGCTGGGGGCCGCCCACCCCAACATCGGGGATATGATTCAGTCCGGCACGGTGAACGTCATCGTCAACACCCCCCGCCGCTCCAAGCGGGAGGACGGCGACGGCGTGAAGATCCGCCGTATGGCGGTGGAGCACTCCGTCTTGTGCCTGACCGCCATCGACACGGCCCACGCCATCCTGACCGCCCGGGAGCAGGGCCGCAGCGAAGAATTGGTACCCATCGACATCACCGAGATTTGACCCAGGACGCCGGAATCACACAAATTTCTTGAAGCACAGCATAAGCCTCCGTTTGAGGGCAAGCCCTCAAACGGAGGCGTTGTTTTTGCCGGGGTGGGATTCCCAGTTAAGAAATTTCGGAAAAACGAGGGTCGCCCAACCGGAGATGAAATCTAATTGAACAGGAAAGAAGCTGTCCTATCATATAATGTATGATAACCCATTGTCTTTAAAATTAAGAGTAATAGCCTAACCGTACAGTCAGATGTCCACGACCAAAGGGCAACAAAATTGCCGCCATAGGCGGCAGTCTCAGCAGGTATCAAGTCACATCGTCTGTTGCCTGACAGACCACTTGAAAACGAGACAAGGCGCAAGCCGGTAGTGGGATAGGTAGGGGGTTCTTAGGGGGGAGCGAGGCCCCGAAGCTCCCCCCTGAGCCGCCCTCTTTTGCTACTTTTCTCGGCGGAGCGA